>CAWEFI010000036.1:0-31490 GCA_963808285.1 uncultured Methanoregulaceae archaeon | reverse complement strand
CAACGAGGAGACGGGCGAGCACCTGATCTCCGGTATGGGCGAGCTGCACCTCGAGATTGTCACGGGCCGTATCAAGCGCGACAAGGGTGTGGAGATCATCACCTCCGAGCCGATCGTGGTGTACCGTGAGACCGTTACGGGCAAAGTGGAATCGGTCGAAGGCAAGTCCCCGAACCGGCACAACCGGTTCTACTTCGACCTCGAACCCCTTCCCGACGAGATCGTCAGCCTGATCAAATCCGGCGACGTCTCGATGAACCAGCCGGCCATCGAGCGCCGTGACGTGCTCCTGAAGGCCGGCATGGGCAAGGACGAGGCAAAGAATGTCAAGCATATCAAGGGCACGAACATGCTCTTCGATATGACCAAAGGCGTCCAGTACCTCAACGAGACGATGGAGCTGATCATCGAGGGTATCAACGAGGCCCTTGCCGGCGGCCCGCTTGCCGACGAGCCGGTCCAGAACCTCAAGATGTCCCTTGTCGATGTGAAGCTGCACGAGGACGCGATCCACCGCGGCCCGGCGCAGGTCATCCCGGCGGTCCGTGGCGCGATCAAGGGCGGTATGCTGATCGCCGGTGACTCGCTCCTTGAGCCGGTCCAGAAGATCCAGATCACGGTCCCACTTGACCAGATGGGCGCCGCGACCTCCCAGATCCAGGGACGGCGCGGGCAGGTCTTCGACATGCAGAGCGAGGGCGATACGATCACCGTGGTCGGGAAAGCCCCGGTCGCCGAGCTCTTCGGGTTTGCCGGCGACATCCGGTCCGCGACCGAAGGCCGTGCGATGTGGAACACCGAGTTCTCGGGATTCGAGCTGGTCCCGAATAGCCTGGTAAAAGACGTTGTTATTGCGATCCGCAAGCGGAAGGGCTTAAAAGAGCAGATGCCCAACCCGTCGGACTACCTGTCCGTATAATTTTTTTTAAATATTACACCATTCTTGGTGTGTATTTTAATGAGAGTGGTAGCCAAAATTGGCCACGCACAAAGAAGAAAAGCCCCCCTTTTCTCAATTACCTCACTGGAAAATATCAGGGTCCGTTAAAAAAGGGGCCGGGGGTTGTAGTTTCCGCGTTATTTGTTTGCAGCAGCAAGAATGATCTCGATACTCGAAACGTTGGTCTTGCCGGAATCGGTATCGATGATTTCGGTCGAGGTTATAATATCTTTTTTCTGCACGCCTTTCAGGAAGCGGTTCAACGCAATCTCCGCGGTATCGACAGCACGGGAGATCGCCTTGCCACGGGCCTTGATAGTGACCTCGTTTGCACCGTTGTTAAATTGTATCACGACGGCTAGCACATAGTTCATGATTGGTTTGTTCCCCACAAACACAGTGTTTTCCTTCATCTGCTGAATGGTGTTCTCCATAGTAATCACAGGTACTTCTTCTTTGCAATCCGTTCTGCTGGTAGTGTAGAGATTCAACTGTAAATTAACTGTGACTATTCAGCCTGTTCACTGAGGGCTCGAAAGAGTGAATGGATTTCGCTCGAAGATATTACTAAGCGATGCAAGAACCGGCCGAATAATTACAAATATCGACCAATTCTTCGGGTTCTGAAATTTCCATTTATACTTTTTCGCAACGTTTATACACAGGTACTGTCGCACATACAAAGATTACCGAAGTAATTCAGCACCATTTTATCCATGAGGTTGTTGTGAGAGTTGTTGGACGGGCGATGAGCACCATCGGTGAACGGATGCTCATTATACCGTGTGACGCCGCCCAACTCCCTCAACTCTATAGCGAGGTAACCGACCGGAAGATGAAGCCGGTCGGCAGGATCCTCGATCTTTTCGGGAACGTCAAGGCCCTTTACGCCGCAGTCCTCTGCCGGGGGAAATGCACGGTCCAGCCCACTGAAAAACTCTTCACAACGCAATGGTTTTCCCACGGTTACGCCGGTTCCATGCACCAGAAAATCCAGACTACAAGATAATCACCAGGGGAATGTGGATGCAGGAAATTGAAAAACTAAAAGTTCTCCAGTCTGCTCGGGAATCGCTCAAATCGCGCACGAAACAGAAAGAGCAGGAGAGGAAAGCGGAGAACCAGACTGAAACGGCCTGTCCGGAGTGTGGCAGCCGCCAGCTTGTCCACGACCATGAGCGGGCGGAACTGGTCTGCCAGAGCTGCGGGCTTGTGATCGATAACGATTTCATCGACCGCGGTCCCGAGTGGCGTGCGTTTAACGCCGACCAGCGGACGAACCGGTCCCGTGTCGGCGCCCCGATGACCCTCACGATCCACGATAAAGGTCTCTCCACTATGATCGACTGGCGCAACCGGGACTCGTACGGCAGGGCCATCTCCTCCAAGAGCCGGGCCCAGCTCTACCGTCTCCGCAAGTGGCAGCGACGGATCCGTGTCAGCAACGCGACCGAGCGGAACCTTGCGTTCGCACTTTCGGAACTGGACCGCATGGCCTCCGCACTGGGCCTGCCACGGAACATCCGTGAAACCGCGGCTAGGGTCTACCGCGACGCGCTCGACAAGAACCTGATCCGCGGGCGGAGCATCGAAGGCGTTGCAGCAGCAGCGCTCTACGCAGCCTGCCGGCAGTGCAGCGTGCCCCGTACACTCGATGAAATCGCGGAAGTATCCCGAGTCTCCCGAAAAGAGATCGGCAAGACCTACCGGTTCATCTCCCGCGAGTTTGCCTTAAAGCTCCTCCCGACCTCCCCTATTGATTATATACCGCGCTTCTGCTCGGGCCTCAACCTCAAGGGAGAGGTTCAGAGCCAGGCCGTTGAGATCCTCCGGCAGGCCACCGAGCGTGAACTGACGAACGGCAGGGGACCGTGTAGTGTCGCGGCAGCGGCCATCTACATCTCCACCATCCTCTGCGGGGAGCGGCGCACCCAACGCGAAGTGGCAGAAGTGGCAGGGGTCACCGAAGTCACGATCAGGAACCGGTACAAGGAACTGGGGGAAAAACTGGGTATCGAGATCATTCTCTGATCCCGTTTTTATTCCGATCACGCAGGAAATGCTGTGTCGCATAAATGAGCCCGCGAAAAGGGCTTATGTTTATCCGGTTCCACGTCATCTGATAGAATATGGCCGTGAACAAGCGATGGGGTTATGAGCGTGGTTTGGCATTCATTTTTCTTGTGATGTAACCAGCCACGCGGTTTCGGACACGCTTGCTGTCGATGGATGCGGATGAACCCAGCTGCTGCTTGTTCGCTTCGAAATTGTTCGAAAAGTACTCTCTCTGCTTGGCCAGAAGCGCGGTACCGAGATTTTTAATATATGACGGTTTGATTCCTATGTAAAATCCCCCGAGGGTCTATTCTGTAAATGCGATTCGAGCTGATAATGATGTTGTCGTGAGACCTATCGATGTTGACTATTCAAACGTCCCGACAACGCAACAGAACCGACCAAACCGGGTAGTTTGCTCCGGTCAATCCCCATCAGATTGACTGCGGCAGGATTGACATCCATAATCTCATGGGTTTCCGGATCGATCATGACCAGTCAGGTCTGCACAAAATCGAATATTGTCTTCAAATAATTTTCATTTTCCCGCTATACCTCATCTGCCTTTTTCCGGTCGGTGATTTCAATAAAGGATTCCACAAGAATTTTTTTGGTTCCGATTATCGTTGGGACAACGGTCTTGATAATGGGAACCTTTGCTCCATTCCTGGTAATGAGGATCCGTTCTGAGGATGTGATAACCTGGCCGAGATCGGTCACCGGGCACTTCCCCCGTTCTGCCGGGCATATGAATGTATGGCAGACGTTGCCGGTTACTTCACCTTCTGGCGCCCCGATAAGTTCCAGTGCTTTTGGATTTGCCTGAATTATCTTGTGCGACTCTTCCTCCACAAGAACTATGCCGATTTGTACTGCGTTGAGGATTGTGCTGAGCCGCTCCTCGCTCTCGCGCAGCGCCTCCTCAGTGCGCTTCCGCGTTACCGCGTAACGAACCTTGTTTGATAACTCGGCGAACTGTGCCTTTGGATCGCCACCTTTCTCAAGATAAAAGTCAGCACCGCTGTTGAGTGCTTCAATGACCACTTCTTCACGTCCTCTTCCCGTGAAAATGATGACCGGTGTTGCATTCCCCGATTTTTTGAGCTGTTTGAGGAACCCGATGCCGTCCATCTCCGGCATCTGGTAATCAGACACGATGGCATCATACTGAACGGTTTTCAACCGCTCCAGTGCCTCTTTTGCTGAGGGGAGTGTATCGACAGCAAACGTCCTGTCTCTTTCAATGTAGAGTTTGGTAACCTCAAGCAGCATGGGTTCGTCATCGACATAGAGAACCCGTATCGCATTTTCCGTCATGCACTATTCCCGGCCTTACGCCACATGCCATCCGGCACCAGCATCTCAAACCGGGCTCCTTTGCCCGGTTCGCCCGTCTCGCGGATGGTGATGCCGGTATTGGTGAGGATCTCCCGGACTAAAAACAGGCCGAACCCGTTGTCACTCCCGTACCTGTAATCAAAAATTTTTTCCTTCTCATATACTGGGATGCCAACCCCGTTATCCTCTGTAATAATCACGAGTCCGTCCGGTGCCTCTTCGTAACGGATAATGAGTTCAGTTGCCCGGATACCGTGCCTGATGATATTTTTCAGAAGGTGGAAAAAGACGGTCTCAAGCAGGGGATCGGCATAGATTTCCAGGCCATCCAGCTTGACCTTCCGTGAAATTGTTGAAAAATCAAGGTGTGATTGTGCGTAGAGAAAGATTTGCTCCACATTCTGCCATATGGGTGGATGGAGTCCCATATCCTGGTAATTTTTTGCAAATTGTAACGAATCTGTTATACTATGGCTGATTACCTCTTCTTTTTCCAGATACGACTGGACTGTTTTATCATCCGGGGCGTTTTTTATCAGATCAACATATGCCGTGAGGGAAAAGATTGCAGTCCGGATGTCCTGGAACGTGAGGGTGTTTAAAATATTCAGTTTCCTGCGTGCAACCTCAAGAGCCTTCTGACTTACCATGAGATCATGATAGTTATCCCGCAGCTTCTTTTCAGTCGAATTAAGCGCTTCAAAGGCGACCCGAAGTTCCTCATTCTTACGACGCATTTCCACTTCTGCCCGCTTACGCTCAGTGATATCTAAGACGACCCCCCGTATTCCTGCTGGTTTATTTTCCCGGAAAATTACATCAGTATACATGATAACGGGAAATGTGCTGCCATCTTTTCGTAGTACCGTGTAGTCTGTTCCTTCCCGTTTTTCCCCGCTAAGGACTCTCTGTATATCGTGCCCCGCCCGATCCCTGTCCTCCGGGGCCACCATATCAATAATATTTAACCCTTTTAGAAAATCCTCACGTGTATAACCGAAGGATTCGAATAAGATGTGATTTGCGGATGTAAGCGTTCCCTGTTCATCCGTTTCAAAAACGGTCTGTGGCAGTGATTCAACCAGTTCCCGGTACTTTCTCTCGCGCTCCCTGAGCGCCTCCTCCATCCGTTTGCGCTCCGTAATGTCATGTGCGATGGTCGATAAACCAATAACCCTTCCTGAATCATTTTTTATTGGCGAGACAGAAAGGGAGACAAAAATCTGCACTCCCCCTTTTGTCACCTGTTCTGTCTCATATCCTGTAACGAATTCTCCCCGCTGAATCCTGTTGAGTATGAGATTACTCTCATCTGTCCGGCCCGGGGGTAAGAGCAGGCTGACTGATTTGCCGGTGACCTCTCCTGCGGTATACCCGTACAGGCGCTCTGCACCGTTGTTCCAGTCAGTGATAATCCCCTCTGATGTTATTCCGCTGATTGCATCACTTGAGGATTCCACGATCTCTGCAAAACGTTTGTGGATCGCCGGTTCCTTAGCGAGGTTCATACTGAGATACGCGTCCACAAAGCCGATGATAATAAAGAGCCCCGCATGTCCGATACTCGTTGTCACGACTTCCGTGGATTGCCGGGGCACCACCATGACCATCGCAAGGTACAGCGTGGTAATAGCGGCGGTGGTGACCACCGTCTTGCGGGGATAAAAATACGCCACGATAATGATGGGGAAATAAAACAGCGGGTCAAAAATGACCGAATCTCTGGCCTGGAGAACAAGAAAATTTAAAAAAAAGATTGTAGCCGACAATATTACGATACAGGCGGGGATTATGATCGTTTTTATTCGTCCGGGCTCGACGCTGTCTGCAAGGTTTTTATAGATCTTCAGTTCATGCGGGGACCAGGTACTGAAATAGGTTAACGCACAGCCGACGATAATGAAAAAACACGCGTGCCCAAGGCCGGTGACCACAATATCCATTGACTGGTAAAATTCTGCCAGTACCATGGCAAGATACAGCATTGCGGTGCCCACGGTAAAGAACACGCCACGCCGCGGATAATAGTACGCGGTGAGTATGATGGGGACATAAAACAGGGGGTCGAAAATAAGGGTATGGTTGAGCCAAATAAAAAGAAAATTCAGAACGATAACTGCCACTGAGGTAATGACGATCGAAGCCGGGATAAGTTTGCGATCATCCTGTCCCAATTCTGTCATGGTGTCAACAATACCCTGTACGCATTTTTTCTTACGGGAAATATTTGGAATGGGAAATAACCATTTGAAATTCATTTTAATAAATGTTGGGGTATATTTCCTCTGGGACAACCAGAACAAAGAACGAAGGGTTCTGATGATTCTGCGGTTGGTGTCAGATTCTTGTAACCCTTTTAAGGTCCTGTCAAGTTGTTGCAGGCTGGGTGATATTTCCTCTGTAATCTTCAGGAAAAGTGGTCAGAATGAGCAATCAAGCCGTTTAAACCAATTCCTGGAGATAGAATTTTTCATCCCACGCCAGATTAACAGAAAACCAGTCATGAAAAAGATCCGCCCAACCCCCGGCTGCCGGTATCCCGCCATGGAGGTATTGCCCCCGGGGTTGCCTGGCAGGCGAAGCCGGCTCACCGGTTTTTACCTGTTCGATGGATTTATAGTGCACTGGCGTGATACACGTGATCTGTCAGAGTCAGGACGTGCGGATGTACCATCAAATCTTTATGCACCCCCATGGTGTGAAAGCACTATGAATGCCCCGGTACCGGTACCCTGGATTCCTGAAGTAAACCGGCATGGATCAGGCCTGGTACCATGGTGATTGAATCGATACCTTAAACGCTGATAGAACAATAATATCACTAAAATACATCTGGCCGTGAATACCGTGGTAACCCCAACTGATCACCCCGGGGATGCGGGAAAAAAATTACCGGATCCCGCTCTTCGCAGTTGTCTGATCAATTATCGGCCGGCAAAAACACGATCAATAAAAATCATCGATGAAGACCCCCGGGAACTCTATGACATCCTTGTTCTGAAGGGCAGGGCCATGCGTTTTCTCCCCGCAAAAGAGCCCTCCCCGGATCCAGGGAAAAAGGTTATCGTAACCTCGCCCCGCTTCACGATAACAGAAGAAGATATCACCGCAGGTTCACCCCTTTTGTCCGGTACCAGGCCGGGGGACCGGGTTCTGGCCGGGATAAGGATCCCTTTTTGCAGACGGGATTAGACAAGGAATCACTGCAAAAACGCCTTCTCTCCCTTTACGAGGAATCCACACCTGTTCATGAAGAACCGGGATCTACAGTCCTCTGGCTTGCCCTTGGTTTTCTCGAATGGTACGAACATCCGTCATCGCAGAAACCGGTAAAAGCCCCCCTTATCCTCATACCCCTCGGCATCAGACGCGACAAAGACCCGGCTTCCTACAGGATCGAGTGGACAAATGAAGACCCCGTCGGCAATATCCCCCTCAAGGAAAAACTCAGTGAACAGGGAATTAATCTTCCGGATTTCGATATGCCGGAAGAAAAATGGGGTATAGACGAGTATTTCAGGGAGACCGTAGAAGCAGTAAAAAAATTCCCCGCCTGGAGCGTCCTGACCGATATCCAGCTCGCGGTGCTCCGGCCGGAGCGGGAAAAAAAGGAGACCGCGCCTGCCGCGGAAAAGGAGGGCGTAACGGGGCAGCGCGATGCACGGCGGAAGAAGAGGGCGGTAATCCTGGAGGAGGCAACTGCCCCTGCAGGAGAGGAGAAGCGTCAGCGCCCCTGCGCGGAAAAGAACCCCAGAGAGACCGTGTGCGCCAAGGACGGGGAACTGCAGGCACTCCGTTCAGAACATGCCAGGCTCCGCAAGGAGCTGGATGCGCAGAAGACGGAGCTGGCCAATGTCGCCCGGGAGCGGGAGGCTGCACAGCGTCCGATAAAGGACCTTGAGGAATTGCTGGCCGCCGCGGTGCCCGGGCATGAAGTGCCGGACAACCTGGCAGGGGTGATCCCCTCCGGCGGGAGACGGGAAGAAGAACCCCGCTCTGCAAGGCCAAAGGATGACGACCGCACCATGGAACTCCTCAAGGAACAGGAGAAGATTTGCCGGAAACTCGGGAACAAGGAAGGACTGGCGAAGTCTCTTGGCAGCCAGGCGCTCATCTACCGGGACCTGGGCGAACCCGACCGTGCCATGGAACTCTTCAATGAACAGGAACAGATCTGCCGGAAACTCGGGAACAATGACGAACTGCAGAGGTCTCTGGAGAACCAGGCGCTCATCTACCGGGACCTGGGCGAACCCGACCATGCCATGGAACTTTTCAGGGAACAGGAACAGATCTGCCGGGAGATCAGGAACAAGGACGGGCTGCAGAGGTCCCTGGGGAACCAGGCGCTCATCCACCGGGACCTGGGGGAACCTGACCGTGCCATGGAACTCCACAAAGAGGAGGAACGGATCTGCCGGGAGATCAGGAACAAGGACGGGCTGCAGAGGTCCCTGGGGAACCAGGCGCTCATCCACCGGGACCTGGGGGAATCCGACCGTGCCATGGAGCTCCACCGGGAAAAGGAACGGATCTGCCGGGAGATCGGGAATAAAAAAGGGATCGTATTATCACTGACCAACCAGGCAGGAATATTCTTGTATGAACGACAGAATCCCCGGGAAGCCCTGCCCCTGCTGGAGGAGGCGTACCAGATTGCAGTGTCATCGGGTTTTGAGAGTCTTGTCAAACAGTTAAGAATTTATCTTGATAAAGTCCAAAAACCGAACGGAAGCCGGTAGTGTACCCTGTCGGGGTCCCCACTCCCGATGGGGGATCCGGGGTCTGGTCCGCCTTTGTGGCCTGATATTTCTCTTTTAAGGAAATTTACCTCTGCTTCATCTCTATTTTTTGCTCTGCAGAAAACCTTTTTTTAAGAGATACAGTCCCCCCTTACGCCAGCCCTGCCCCCCAAAGGGGGCGGGGACGTAAGCGATGCCTTTCGTATTACCTGCACAAGAAACATCCATCTTTTTTATCTTTGTGGTGCAGATAGTACGGCACTATCGCTAGCCGGGGGGGGCCAAAGCGGCGGGGGCTTTAGCCCCTAAGAGCGTACGTACAAATCTCACATTTTAGGATTTCTACAGAGCCCTTTTTTCAAACCATTCAGTACCCGGGATTACTTGGTCCGCCGTACCTCAAAAGCAGCAAACCCCCCTCGTGAGTCCCTCTGTCACATCCTTTCCCCGGATAACCGCCAGGTTCCCTGCCCGGACCCGCACCAGCCTAATCTGTATCCCGTCAGGAAAGGTATGGATCAGGCCAGGTTTTTTCGTGCGATTTCCCGGTTCTGTTTCGCCGCGGCCTCATCCGGGTTGATGGCAATGGCCCTGTCATACGAGGCAATCGCTTCTTTATACCGGCCGAGTTCCCCGAGTGCCAGTCCGCGGAGGACCCACACATCGGCATAACCGGGATTGATGGCAATGGCCCTGTCATACGAGGCAACCGCATCCGGGTACCGCTTGAAGTTATAGAGCGCGAACCCGCGGTTTTTCCACGCATCGATGTTATCCGGGTGGATGACAAGCGCCATATCATACGAAGCGACTGCTTCAGTATAGCGACAGAGGACAAAGAGCGTGTTCCCGAGGTCGATCCACGCCTCGGTGTAATCCGGCATGAGAGCAATTGCCCGGTCATACGAGGCGAGAGCTTCTGTATAGCGTCCGACGTTGCATAGCTCGAGCCCGCGATTATGCCAGAATCCGGCGTCATGCGGGTTGATCGCACGTGCCCCGTCGCGGGATGCGCCCGCTCCTGAATACTGACCGGAATTACCCTGTGCAGCTCCCTGGTTATTCCACCCTGCAGCGAGGTCCGGCTTGCTGCATTTTAATTCCTCGACGTTCTTAATGAGGCTGTCAAGTTCATGATCGGTGATCTTCATCTTTCCTTCGATGGAATTGACCTCTTTTAAATGCTGCCGGATCTGTACATACATCAGGTACATGATGAACTGCTGGACCACGATCACCGCGCCTATGAATACCACCATGTAGCTTTCAGATGCCTCCGGTTGGACGGTGGTAGTATTCTGCAGGTTTTTCATGACCACAAATCCACCTGCCGCTCCCGCAAGGATCACGATGACAATAACGATGGCCACAAGAATTTTCGTGCGTTTTTTCCTGGGTGCTGCAGGTGCCGGTGGCTGCGGAGGAGCTTTGGGCGATGGCGGGGCTGCGGCTGCACCACGAGAAACCGGTACCTTATCTGTATTTTTCTGATTTCCCAGGAGTTTAAGAACAATTTTTTTGGCTTTCCGGGCATTTTCGTGACTGGGGTTAAGAGATAATGTTTTGTTGAATGACTCAAGAGATTCCTGGTATTGTCCTGTCTGGGCAAGAGCTAATCCCCTGTTATTCCATGCTTCAGCAATGGACGGATCAATTTCAATTGACTTATTGAATGCAGTTATTGCACCGCTGTAATCGCCTTTTTCATAAAGAGCCACCCCTCTTTCAAACCAGTGATGGGACTCATCCATGATATATAAAAAACACTTATGGGATATATAGCAGTTCTTAAATTATTCCGGAATATTTGATCCCTTCTGGAGTATCTTCCCCGGGTGATCCCGCTTTCGAATCGTGGAAAACCGCAAATGGTTCCGCTCAGGACATAATGGTTAGTGTTCCTCTTGGCGCATACCGGCAGAGTTTTTTCATTCCTGCCGTGCGTTACGCCCTGTGGCGATGGCAAGGACGCTCAGACAGGGCTCCGGCGCTGAGCCGAGTGGACCTGGCACCCGGGTTTATTCCCAAAAAGGGTACAGTCACATTTTAGCGCCTCATTTCTTGTTCTCATGGGGGGAAGCCCCCTTGCGCCAGCCCTGCCCCAAAAGGGGGCGGGGCGAAGCCCCAGGAGCGTCAGTGTTTTTAGTCCCTGAACAGGATTACTTTTTCGATCTGAATTTTGGAACTCTATTGTGACCATATTTTCTCTCGTTATTTCCTTTACGAGTTGGTATTTAAAATGACACTATACCCTCCCAAAAAATTATTGAACCTGGCTTCACCAGAAAAAAGCCCGGTACGATAACAGGATTGTCAGGGAAAAACGCAAGGCCCGCTCATCGGCCCGGGGCCGTCCGGGCCGGGGGGGGTGCCCCCCGGGGAAACGCATACGCTATCTCCGCGTACGCTTTATCGATAAGTCTCCGGTAGAACAGGACATCAAACGCAGTCGCACACCAGGCCGGTTCCACCCGGTACCGCCGGGCATCGGCCACGACGTACCGGATCTTCATGCCGGGCGCGATCCCGATCCCGTGATCCCGGTATGCCTGCACGGCCGCGCCTTCGATGCACCGGTGGGCGTACGCGATCCGGCTGATCCGGCGATTGATCTCCATCTGTTGGGGATCCGCAGCAGGGAGATTGGTTATCGTTTCCCGGAAAATTCCAGCGATCCCCTCTCGTGTCGCTTCAAGTTCCGCGATCGTTTTTGCACGGGCCATCACCGCGAGCATCCGGCGCTGCATCTCCCGCACGTACTCCGGCGTGTCATGCCTCCGTGCGGCAATACCCCGTACCTTGATGCTGCCATCCGGCTGCCTGCCATAATACCGGTTGTAGGCACCAAAGCCGTCCACGAGCGGCAAAAAGACGATCCAGTCGAAGTGTCCGGTTTCAAGGAACAGCCCGGTCTCCTTCTCGACTTGTTCCCTGAGTGCATTGACCGGTGACCCCTGCACCCAGAGGCAGTCCACGATCCCGTGCAGCACGCAAAAACCCATCTCTTCTGCACGCTCTTTTGTCCGGAGCAGGATCTCCCGGGACCGGCCCGTGATCCCTTCGTGCATCTCGATACGGCCGAACTTTGCATTCCTGTAGCCCGTGTACCCGAAGCAGGTGACAAGCATCCACTTGAGGATCGCATCGGTGCCGGCGAACCGGGGGTCGGTCTTTTTGAGCTGCTTTGTCCTGCTGCGGAGTTCCAGGAGCGGCGCGAGCACGGCAGGAAGAAACCCCGGGCGCTCCGGGTGCCCGACCGTTTCGGGAGAGAGGTTCGCCTTCACGATGATCGAGGGATACATGGAGGTGAAATCGATCTCCCCGACATTCTCGTACGTCCCGGGCACCGGCTGGAACATCATCCCGCCCCGGTCAGCTGACTGGAGTGCCGCAACCCTGCGGACCTGCTCCGGGTCGCTCTTGCGGAGCGGCACCGCGATCCCCTGCTTCACCGCTTCGCAGGTCTCATAGCTGCTGATGAGCGTGCCGGGCGTGAACCGGGACGCGAGGTTTGGCGGGAGCCCCGCGAGCCGTGCGGCCATGAGCACCCCTTCGAGGCCGCCTTCCCGGTACACGAACGACTGTTCCGTGTCGATCAGGATACGCCCGTCCGGGATGAGGGCCGATTCCCTGTGCTCCATCCGGCCGTAACTCCAGTACGAGCGTGAGTCCATCTGCCGGTACTTCCCGTTCCGCGAGAAGGGCATGACAAGGTCATACTGCCGGGCCAGGGTCCGGATCTTCGGCATCCAGGTATCGGCATCCGGGATGAGGATTACGTCAGGGTCAAGCGACCCGACGAGCCCGAAGAGCGCCGGGAGCACATCCTTTGCCTGGCCGCTGAGCTGTCCGGTGTACTCTCCCCTCACTTCGATGTCGGCCAGGGGTGCGGAGAGCGCCGGGTTGCCGTGGATGCGGATCTCCAGGACCGAAAGGTCGTGATTGATCTCCGGGGAGAACCGGTCGTCACCTTCCCCGGCGCAGGGAAAGATCCCCCGCTCTGCCATGAACCGCTGGTCGCGGCGCACGTCCACGTTGAAGAGATCGGCCTCGTACCGTGCCTGCCGCTCGATCGCTTCGGCCACGTCCCGGCCGGCAGGGACCGCATAACCCGAAATCTCGCCGAAGATGGTGCGGATGGTGCACTCCTCCGCGCCGTAGCGCTCTTCCAGCGCTGAGATCATTTCATGATGGGCGTGCGGGTCGTGGAAGTGAACGTAAAAGGGCGGGTTGTAATCGTAGTGGACTTTTGTGACGGCCCCGTCCTTTGTCCAGAGATCGATGCCGCCGTCCCGGTACGCGGAGTCAAGGATCCACATGCTTTCTCATGTCTGCTTCGAGTGTGTCCTGGCGCCTGAGGATCTCGACGAGCGCGGAGAAGACCACGGCCTCGAGGGGGTCGTCGCAGGCGACAAACGCCTCGCTCGAATGCGTCTTTGCCAGTTCCACGAGCCGTTCGCCGTACTGCCGGTCTTCCTTTTTGAGCGCCCGGGCCGACCGTGCCCACCGGTCCGCCGTGCTGTTGACACCCTGCCGGACACTGGGAAACGTCCTGCCCATCACGACACCTCCAGCGTCCGCTGCCCGGAGTGACGCAGGCTGCACTGCCGCAGGGTACGGGAGGTGCGGACAGGATGCCGGATCTCTCCGGCCGCGACGATCTCGATGTAGTGATCCGCCTTCCGTGCAAGCGCCGCAAACGTGCGGTCGGCAACCGGCGTATAGAGGATGACAAGCGACTCCCGGGCGACCTCCTTTAATGCGTTCGCGATTGGTTCGAGCATGGCCGCGGCCCCGTCAAAGAGCGAAGGGTCGTGCTCGACAAAGATGACCGTATGGCCGGCCTCCCGGAGCATAGTGAAGAGCTGGTGGGCGGTAAACCCCCTCTGGACATCGAAGTTCTTCGACTTCCGATTGATGCCGGGGAGGATCCGGGAGTAGTTTCCGCTGATGTAGAGGAACAGGAACCGCTGGAGATCCGTGTTGCCGTTGATGGCGGCGACTATATCTTTTTCGGGCGCGACCACGGCACTGAAGGTGCCCGGGTGGAGTGCCAACCCCTTTCGGATCTCGATCTGCATAGCACCGGATCATTGATGCACGAAAGGGGGATAAAGATCCGGCCATGGGGGGGGTGAAAGTGAAATACCGGGAGAACTATCGAGAACACATAAGGTTAGGGTTGTGCTGCCGAACGCGGGGATTTCACTGGCTTAGTCGTTTACATCGCTTGCCGATCTCCCCGTTCTTCTGCCGGGAGTGATGACAATATCACGGTCGTGCTGGCACACGGGAAGATGTGAATTTGTTTTTTGCAAACGAGAACTGATGAGAACGGGGTTTCGCGCTGTCAGGGATCTGATTCTGATGCGTTGGCGGTTGACTGGATAATTTTATCGGGGTGGAATATCAATCACCCGACCGTAAACGCAACAGAACCCTTACTGAGCTGAAAATCCAGAGATTTTAATACATCTCTTTATCGTATCACTCGCCAATTAAGCAACCTCGTTATGCAACATACTGAAAAAAAGATAAAAATAATCCGTGATAAGTTAAGCAGGATCGGTATCGGAGAAAAGGGCCTTGACGATGAAGCCATCCTCATGTTGTACAGCATAAACTCATGTGGTTACCTGTGTTCGGTTCCCAGGATATCCAGTAACCTATCAGGATCTCATAAGGGGGGGATTGTGTGAAAAAAGAAGAGTTACTGCATCTCCACATGTTGATGTTCCACATCAGGATGTATTTCAGAGACATCACCAATGATGAAATCCTCACTGGGCGGTACGATTCCCTTGAAATCTCTCCCGCCCATATTCACAAAGATAAAAATGCCCATAGAGATGCTCTCCTCACCCTCGGGGATGAGATCGTTTCCCATATCCGCGGCCGGAAAGTGCCCGGGATAAATTATTTTCATGGGTTCGCATCTGCTCCGGTTGCAGCGGAACATTAACTTTTTTCACAGATGTGGCACAGGTTGGTGATCCGCAGACACCGGACTCCCATTCGGCGCAGTCTCAACTGCGGGTATAACGTTGAACAACCGAGTGCGGGGATGGTGCATCCTGCTGTGTGAGGTGCATTGAGATGACGTGTGCTCCGCACCTTCCTTGTTCTTTTTGATAACCCCGGCAATCATGGGAGGATGGGTCACTATCATTTTTACGTGGAGAACCAATAATTCTCCTGTCGTATGGCTGACCACCCTGCACCACCGGAATTACAGAAACCATCTGTTGCTTCAATTTTTTTCGCGTTTTTCCGGCTGGGAATCACGGCATTCGGCGGCCCTGCCATGGTCACCTACATACGGAAGATGGCAGTCGGGCAGAAAGGCTGGCTCGACGGCGCGGTCTTTGACGAGGGGGTCGCACTCTGCCAGGCTATCCCCGGCGCAACGGCCATGCAGGTTACCGCGTATACAGGTCTTCGTATCCGGGGCGCAGCTGGTGCGCTTGCAGCGTTTGTGGGGTTTGGCCTCCCTGCATTTCTCCTGATGATGGCACTCTCCGCGCTCTATGTTTCAACGTCCGACCTTCCCCCGGTGAAGGCGTTATTCCTCGCTTTGCAGGCGATCGTGGTGGCGCTGGTCGCCTACGCGACCGTCTCGTTCGGGCGGACATCGCTCAGGCGCTGGTTCCATGCACTCATTGCCGGGATCGCCGCGGTGCTCTTCATCGCCGGGGTGAACCCCATCATCGTCATCGTCCTCGCGGCCCTTCTCGGCATCACGCTTCTTCCTGCCCTGGATAAGAAACAGGATGCTCCCCTCGCGACACTTCCGCGCCCGACACATTCCTTCTTTCTTGTGCTTGCCGTGGCTGCAGCCTTCTTCGCGGCACTTTACCTTCTCCGGCCCGATCTCTTCACCCTCGCCGCTACGATGGCAAGGATCGATCTGTTCGCATTCGGCGGGGGATTCGCTGCCCTCCCCCTGATGTTCAACGAGGTCGTCGTGGTGCATGCATGGCTGGACAGTGCGACCTTCATCAACGGGCTTGCCCTGGGCCAGGTGACCCCGGGGCCGATCGTTATCACCGCAACGTTTGTCGGATTCCTTGCCTATGGGTTCTGGGGCGGGGTCGTTGCAACGATCGCGATCTTCACTCCTTCATTCCTGGTTGTGATCGGGACGGTCCCGTATTATGACTGGCTGCGCAGTTCGCAGGTGTACCAGAGAATGTTCCAGGGGATCCTGTTCTCGTTTGTGGGGCTGCTCCTGAGCGTGACCATCAGGCTGGCGCTGGCGGTCCCCTGGTCCTGGTTCCCCGGCCTTCTTGCGGTGGGGGCGTTCCTCTCCCTCCTTCTTGGCGCCGAAATTCTCTGGGTGGTCGTTGCCGGGATCGGGATCGCCGTGGGTATGTTCGTCATTGTGCACTGATTGCAGATCCCGGTAAAACCCTGGTTATGCCCCGGCACAGGGATGAACGTTTGTATATGCGGCCGGTACTCGCCAGCCTGTATCGATGACCTCTGCGGGAGGTTCCGGGTCAACGGGCCGGTGGGGAAAGGAGAGGACGCGAAAAACAGGGGCTTGCACCCCTCGGCCAGCGTGGGCCTGGCCCCGCAAAGTTGACACGAATGTTTATTCATCATCCCATGTTTGCACGAGATTACGAACTGATGTACGGGTTTTGTAGCCGGGAAAAATTATTAGTCCTGCCATTGGCGGTCGCCCCGCCCAAACCGGAAAAATCCGGATCTTTCCAGGGTGGGACGGCCTCGTTTGAGGTTCCGGTTACTTTCGTAATTCTTCGCTTTTGAGGATATGCCGGATCTCTTTTTTGAGGAGAGGTAGTTTGCTCGTGGCGTTATCCCAGAGGATTGTGGGCTTGATCCCAAAATAGGCATGGGTCAGGACATCGCGGAAACCGGCGATCTTTTTCCAATCGGTCTTGGGGTACCGTTCCTTGAGCTCCGCTGGCAGGTTCTTGATCGCTTCACCGATGATCTCGAAGTTCCGGATAGCCGCATCCTTCCTCATATCATCGGAAGCGATTCTTCAAAACTGATCCCGTGGAGGTATTTCTCAATTTTGTCTGCCGATTCGAGAATATCATCAAGGTAATGGAGCGTAGTCCTACGCATACACAACCTCTTTTAAAATGTAAGGCCTGATCCTCTTTTTGATCGCACCTTTCATGACGAGATCGACCTTGCGCATAAAGAGGTCCTCCAGGTAGAACTTGCAGTCCATGTAATTGTCGAACGTTTCCTCTCCTTTCCGGAAGGTGACCAGGACATCCACATCACTTTCCGACCGCTCCTCTCCGCGTGCGAACGAGCCGAAGAGACCGACCGTTGACACACCGAATCGCTTTTTTAACACCGGTTCGTGTTCACGGAGCAGGGCGAGTGCGTCCATATCTCATTTCCTGTATGCATGTACCGGCTCTTAACGTTGTGGTTGCCATGAAGATCTGCAGGGAACCTGATCCCCGGTAAAAAAATGCGGGCATGTGGCGCCGTCCGGACGGCAGATGAAGATCATCGAATTTGTCCATGCGAACAGTCCGGTGAAAACGAGAGATCTTGTGACGCTGTTTTCCTATTTCCCGCCAGGCCGCATTGAAAGAACCAAACCGGATAGTGAAGACGGGGTTACTGGAGCGGCAGGGAATCCGGCGCGGGGCATTGTTACGTCATGAAATGGTGGTTGTCAATTAAGTTGTCAATTAAGTTGTCAATTGGGTTGTCAATTCCGGAGCATACGGGATCAGGGGATTTTTTGGATTGCCAGAGGACGCGAAAAACAGGGGCTTGCGCCCCTCGGCCTGCACGTGCCCTCATCATCGTGACGATCACCGGGGTCTTCGCGTGCCTGCAGCAAAATTCTATAATCTTTTCCGCCTTTTGTAGTCATGGGATACACCGTGGCAGATCCTGACGGGTTTTTGTATGCCTGTGTCGGGAGATACAGCGAGTCATTGGTACTCTTTGATCAGGTTCTCCTGGCCGACCCGGAAAATACCGGGGCACTGCTCGGGAAAGCAGCGGCACTTGACCGCATGGGCCGGTATGCGGATGCCCTGGCTATTATCGGGAAGATCCATGCGATAGACCGTCTCCAGAGCGACGCATGGTACCTGGAGGGTTTTATCCTCTACCATCGTGGCGACCTGGTCCAGGCCCTGCCCTGTCTTAAAGAAGCGCTTAAACTCGATCCCCGTCACGCCGAAGCGTGGTGCGCCGCGGGGAATTGCCACTACCATCTCGGGGAGCAGGACGAAGCGATGGAGTGCTACGATGCGGCGATCCGGATCGACCACGTGTACCCGAAGGCCTGGTATAACAAAGGTGTGGTCCTTTCCGATACCCGCAGGTATGAAGAGGCGCTGCTCTGCTGTGACGAGGTGCTCCGCCTCAACCCGGGTGTTGCTGCGGTCTGGACGAATAAGGGGTACTGCCTCGCTATGACCGGGCGGTACCAGGACGCCGTGGATGCGTTCACGAGCGCCCTTGAGATCAACCCTGCGGACATCACCGCGTGGAACGACAAGGCGGCGGCCCTCCGCCGGCTCGGGCGGGACGGGGAGGCGGAGTTTTGCACCAGGAAAGTGATCGAGATCAGCAGGAACCGCGGCCCCTCCCTTGTCCTCTGACGGCCGGGTGGGCCGGTGAGGCGTTTTTAGTGGCAGACAACGGGGGCCCGGCCTGTCAAGGGTTCCTGAGGTACGTACCCTGAGTTTCATGGTCTTTAATGTCAGAACGGCACTATACGTATATCCCGGTGAACAACCATGACGGAACATACCCTCCAACAGTTCGGAAAGGAACTGAAAAGCTTTGTTGTGCTCGTGCTCCTGAACATGGCGTTCGGCGCCATTGCACTGGGGTTCGGGATGCAGATCATCATTGCAACCTTCCTGCCCTCGGCAACGGGAGAGCCCCCCCTGCCCGCCCTCTCCATCGTCCGCATCCTCACCGGTATAGCGGGAATCTGCATCGGGTTCTTCTGGGTACTGGCAAGCGCGAAGATCCTCCGGGGGTTACGGGGGATCCGGCACGAGTACCGAAAGAGTGCCGGCCCGGTCCCGGCCGAAACCCTTACCGGCTGGATCGTGGCAATGCTCGCCCACTACCGGGAGAACAGGACCGTGATACGGCGGATGACTTTCATCAGTATTGCCGGTGGCGTCTTCTTCCTTGCCCTCGGTATCGCCAACCTTGTCCAGGGAAGCCTGGCGCTTCCTGCCGCTGCCGGCCTGGAACCCGGTGTGATCGCCTTTTTTGGCGCCGGGCCGATCAACTTGGGGATAGGGATTGTAACGATCTGCTTCGCGCTGAGATTCCGCCGGTATGCCGGCACGTGGGACCTCCGCCTGGAGCGGGCCGGTGAGGGCGAGGAAGCCCTCAGAAAGGCGCTGGAGAGCCGGTGACCATGGCGGAACGCAGGACAGCCTACGAGATCTACTGGGAGATCCTTGTCTACTGCCAGACTCCCCGGGCCTTCACCGCCATTATCGGCCGTTGCGACCTCAATTCAAAAACCGGGCAGGAATATATCAGGTTCCTTGCCGGGCGCGGCTTTCTTTCCGTCAAAAGAGACGGCGAACGATCGACCTACCTCGCGACGGACCGGGCGGCCGAATACACCGCCCTCTTTACCCGGCTGTACCAGGGGCTTTTCGACAAGGGGCCGGTGTTCCGGGTATAACGACCGGTATCACCCTGCCGTTTTTTTGGGGCGCCGGGACCGGGGCGACCGGGAATTCCTGACCGGGTGGGCCGGTGCATTGTCGCGACTTTTACCCGGCCGAAACAGTATCCGGAAGGGGAGATCTTTTTTTTAAATCCCGTTTACGCACCGGGACCGCCACGATACAATTCCCAGCATTTATCAGCAATTCCTTCCCGACCTATGTTTATGAAATGGCCGGCATGGTTGAACCGGACGATTCTTGGCGCCGGGATCGCGAGTTTCTTTGGCGACCTCGGGTACGAGTCGGTGACGGTTCTCCTCCCCTCATTTCTGATCATCCTTGGTGCGCCGGTTTTTGCCCTCGGCATTATCGAGGGCCTGAGCGATGGCGCATCGAGTTTTGTCAAGCTCTTCTCGGGATATTTTGCTGACAAACTGGGCAAAAGACGGGAATTTGCGCTGGGCGGCTCGGTCGCGACCGCCATCTTTCCTGCGATCATCGCTGTTGCCACGTCGTGGTACATCGTACTCGCAGGGAGGCTTTTCGGCTGGATCGGTAAAGGAATTCGCAGCCCCTCACGGGACGCGATCCTCTCGAAGTCGGTGGAGAAAAAGGATCTCGGCAAGGCTTTCGGGTTTCACCGGGCCAGTGACACGCTCGGGGCGGTCGCCGGCCCGGCCCTGGTCCTCGTTCTCGTTACATCCATTAGTATCCGGAAGATCCTCTGGCTGGCGGTCATCCCCGGTTTCATTGCGTTTGTTGCGATCTGGCTCTTCCTGCGCGAGCGGGACACGTCCCCGCACCCGCGGCCCCGGCCGCTCGTCGCCTCCCTTAAGGGGCTGCCGTCCCGGTTCAAGGCGTTTCTCTCTGCCGTGCTCGTCTTTGGGATCGCGGACTTCTCCCAGACCCTGCTCATCGCGTTTGTCATTGTCGTCTTTACCCCCCCGCTCGGGTTTGCCATGGCCACAGCGGCAGGCGCCGGCCTGTACCTCGTCCGCAACATCGTCTATGCCGGGGCATCGTACCCGCTGGGACTGCTCGGCGACCGTATCGGGAGGAGGCCGGTGCTTGTCCTTGGGTATGCCCTTGCCGTTGCGACCTTTGTCGGCTTTGTCATCGCCCCGGCGAACCTGGTTGTGTACGGAGTCCTCTTTGCGATGTGCGGTATCTTCATCGCGGCCGAGGACACGCTCGAAAGCGCACTCGCCGGCGAGATGGTAGAAGAGGAGTCCCGTGCGCTCGGTTTCGGGGCCCTGGCCACCATGAACGGGGTCGGGGATCTTGCATCGAGCGTGATGATCGGGTTCATCTGGGCGTTTGTCGGGTACAGTGCAGGTTTCATGGTCGCGGCCGTTATTGCCGCAGCAGGGACCATCCTCCTTATCTGGACCACCCGGGGCCCGCGCCACGCCCCGGCCCAGTCTCAGTGACTGCGGAAATACTACCACGTCCCCCGCCAACCATGAGCCCGGGCACATCCCGGGATCCGCCATCACCCGCCTTATCCCGGAGAGATCGAATGTCCCCGGCAGGGAAACATTCAGTACACCGTAAGTATGAGGGTTCCCCGCCATGAAGGCCCCCCGGGGCACGGCGGGGCGAGTGCGGTTTTACCCCACCTGATCCGCCGCGAGGGCGTCCCTTCGGGGGCGGCAGCGTTCATCGTAATTGTGGAGACACTCCCTTCCTTACCCTGTTATAACACCGCCCGCACAGCACCGCCCCCGTTTCCTCATCGACCGGTTCTGATGCATTAACGGGTGATAAAAATTGTCATGCCGATTTATGTACCTTTAAAGCAGAAGCACCCGCTGCTGGAAGGAGAAGATCTCTGTTATGTTATCTGAGTTTTTCTTCGATCTGCCGGAGGCGGGTTTTCTGGACCCTGATCGTAGAATCTAATTTTTTCAGCGCCTGGCAGATACTGTCATTGGGGCCAATGAACGAGTTATTGAGATTATACCTGGTTTCGAAAATATTCAGGAATCGCTTGTTGATATCGATGCTTCGCAAGAGAAGGGCATATTCCCTGACAATGTCACCATCAACCCCGCACTTCATCGCCCGGTCCACGTCGGACTGGATAGTCTGCCGGCGGTGGAACACATGCTCGATCGCATTATACATCTCAAAATCGGTGACAGGCTTAAGGACATAATCTTCGATATCGTTACCGTACTTCTCCATTTCGGCTGGAGTCATTTGTTTTGATGTAAGCATGACTACCGGTGTATATGCTGTAGCCACATTTTTTTTGATCTTTTCCAGCGTCTCCCAGCCATCTATCGGCGCCATTATAATATCGAGGAGGATAAGATCCGGTGCAACCTTTGTTAAGATCTCCAGGCATTCTTCACCGCCGTATGCAGCACAGGTGCGGTACCCTCCCTGTTCAAGCATCTTTACAAATACATCAACGACATCTCGATGATCATCCACCACGAGGATTGTCTGCATTTCTCTCATCTTTTTTGATGTTCAGGTACAGATCAGGATCAACCGCCAGGATACATGAAACCTCTTGTTTTTATTTTTCGCTCCCGTACCCGGCCACCCATGTTCGCGGACGGTAAGATTTCTTTCCAATTTTTCTCTCGAAGATAAGAGATCCTGATTCAACGATGGATTGGATATGATGTGTTAGCCGAAATTTCGAAATCACTTATACCTGAGATGTCAAAGAAATCTTTCTCTCACTTTTTTCTTGTTAAGACCCTGTATAAGTTGTCCTATCCCGAAATAATTTCACAAGACTTTCAATAAAATGAGCAAGCCCACCCCCTTGGGGGGGTCGCCCGGCCGCCTCGTCGGGGCCTCTGCTCGGGCAAGAATGCTGTTTGAACACTTCATTTTAATCGGGGGTCAAGGGGGCGCACCCCGCATGCTGCCTCCCCCTCTGGGGGAGAGAGGGGGGTCACCCTCGTAATTTAAAAAAATTTTGATGCACCAGACGTGGTTTTACCCGGCCAACACTTAGTGAAATGAATTCAGGATATCACAAGACCCTGTCTGGTTTCATATTATCCAAAAATAAGCATAAAAAGTATTATATTCCTGAGAAAAAAATGGCTCCTTATGCCAATTCCTTCACAACTCCAGGGATGTTCCATCATAGTGTGCGATAAACACAGTGGAAAACCGATTGACACTACACCTTTTAACCAGATAACGTACCAGCCGGGTCCGTTCCTGACCGGCTATAATGCCGGGAATTTTTACCGGCTTTATGTGGATTTGCTCTACCAGGATGACACCATGCCGGTTCCCGCTATTATGGCTATTATGTACTCAGGGGCCCAGCGATACGCTTGGACTGATGTCTTACCGCTCGTACCCTCCAATTTTCCGAACTCTGCACCCATGATGTACAAGTCTTCATTTTATGATAACAACTTCCCAACCATCAGCGCTCAATATCGAGTACCAATGACTCCTCACCCGGATCCTACGGTCCCGCATCATTATGGAAATTTACAGTTTGATTACCACAATCCACCTGCGTGGTACTCAACCGGACTACTGACCATTGAAATAAAAGTCGGGTTTGGACCAAATGCAGCAAATATCAATAATTGGCCTGTTACCCAGCTGTATCAATGGAATATACCGCAGGATAAATCGTCATTTTGATCGAAAGCGAACTATGACGAACTAACCCGGACTCTTTCTTTAAAAGGAGCAGGCCGGCCCTGCCAGGGCGACCCTGGGAGGCCGGGCACGTGCCGGGATCCGCAATCCCTCATCGTTGTCCCGGTAATCCTGTGCTGTGCAGGCCCGGACCTTCAGGGAACCATCTGCCACTGCCGGTAAACCTTTATATCCTGCATGCGTGATGGGAGTGTGTGGGAATCATGAACAACGATTCCATCGCATTTCACGGCACCCTGCAGCAGTTACTGGAGAAAGTCGAATCCGGCGAGATGATCCCCAAGCTGCAGGCCTCGCACGCGCCGATGTGCAAGTTTTTTACTGCGTACTACGTCATCAGCGGTATACGGCACGTGGTCCCCCTCGTGCATGGCCCCACGGGGTGCCCGCTCTACATGTCCGACTTTGTGCGGACCCGGGAATGCTGCGAAATCCGCGGCGTCCCGCTCGAACCTACCGCCTGCACCACCCTTGACGAGAGCAATGTGATCTATGGCGGCGAGGGAAAACTGCTCGAGGCCGTTAAAGAGGCATACGCGAAGTACCACCCGGACCTCATCGTCATCCTCTCCTGCTGCTGTTCCGGGATCATCGGCGACGACGTAGAGAGCATCGCCCGCGAGGCCGAGAAACAGGTCGGCTGCCGGGTGCTGGCGCTCAAAAGCGAGGGCTTTGGCGGCGACTTCCGGAGCGGGTACGAGGACGCGTTCAAACTGATCATGGAGCTGATGGACCCCCCGAAGACCACAATGAAGCAGACGATCAATATCCTCGGGGCCCGCTGGGGCCCGTCCCCCACGGAGTTCAACTGGGACCTCGACGAGATTGAACGGCTCTTAAAAGAGATTGGGATAAAAATAAACGCCGTGATTGCCGGGGGCTGCACCGTGGAGCAGATCCGGCATGCCCGGGAGGTCGAGCTCAACGCCTCGTGGTGCTACGACTGGGGGCAGAAGCTCGGCGACCTGATGCAGGAACGCTTCGGCATCCCGTACAGCAAGACCGGTCAGCCCTACGGGTATGCGGCCACGAAGGAATGGCTCCTCGGGGTTGCAACACCCCTTGGCCTGGAAAAGGAAGCGCTTGCCGTGATCGAACGGGAGACCCGGGAGGTGGAGCCGGACCTTGCGTACCTGAAACAGGCACTCGAAGGAAAGACGGCCATCATCGAGGTCTCCGAGTTCCCCGGTCCCATCAGGGCCCTTTCGCTCGCGAGGATGGCCGGGGAGTTCGGTGCACACCCGGTGGTGATCAACGTCCACCCGTATACAATTAAGGAGCGGATGCCGAGCATCAAATATATCCTCGGGACCGGGCTCAATCCGGAGATTATCCTCACCAAAGGCCTCTTCCACCTCGGCAGTTTCCGGTCCTCGAAAGAGACTGAGGAAGAACTGGAGGCGATTGTCGGGCAGTACGACAACCCGATCTTCTTTGGGAACTCCGGCCGGTTCCCTCCCTGCCCGGTGGTCAACCTGACGCTGATGAACCCGGCCTTCCAGCCCCATTACGGGTTCAAGGGGATCAAAAACATCGCGGCGCTCGTCCGGCAGGCGCTTGAGCACAAGGACCTCCCGCGATCGCGCCTGTTCAGGGGGATGCTCTATGGAACCGGGACAAAGTAAACCACCGGGTGAGGCCGGGATACCGGCGCCGGATAAATGTACCTGACCCCTACCTCCGGTGTGCCTTCAACGGCGCCGCCCAGACTGCTCTCGGGGTTGCCGGTTCCGCCCTGCTCGCCCATTCGCCGCAGGGGTGCGATTACCTGGTCAACAACGCCTTTGCTTCGCAGGAGTGCGACTACATGGAGACGATGACGATGTGCACGAAACTCTGCGTGGACGAGATCGTGCATGGCGGCGAGGACATTCTTGCCCGGACCATCCGTGAAGCAAAGGACCTCCCCATCTCCGCCCTGTTCGTGATCAGCTCGTGCGGCCCCGAGATCGTGGGGGATGACATCACGGCCGTGTGCAACGAGCTGCAGCCCGAGGTGAAGTTCCGGCTCGTCCCCATCCCGTGCCCGGGCTTTAGGGGGTCGCAGTACGACGGCATCGATATTGCGCTCGACGTGATGCTGAAGCGCCTGGTAAAAGCGGGCATGGAGAAAGTCCCCGGCTCCGTCTGCCTTGTCGCCCCGCATGCAAATGCGAACCCGACCTGGGTGGCGGACCTTGACTGGGTAAAACAGATCGCTTTCCCGGATGGGGATACCGGTGGTCGCCACGCTCACGCACCGGACCCCGCTTGCCGAAATCGAGAACGTTGCATCCGCCGAGACCTCCCTCCTCCTCAGCCACGATGCCGGGCAGAAAGCCGTGGACTATCTCTCTGCAACCTATGGGATCGAACCGGTCTGCACGGGGATTCCCCTGCCCATCGGGATGACCAACACCCGGCGCTGGCTTATGGCCCTCGGGGAGCGGTTCGGTGCAGAGAAAACCGCCGAGAGCATGGTTGCGGAGGGCGAACGCATGGTGATGGCGACGTGCCGGCGCAAGTGGCCGATGGCCCGGTTCCTGTACCGGACGCCGGCGGCGATTGTTGCCGATGCCACGGTCGGGATCCCGCTCGTCCGGTTCGTGACCGAGGAGATGGAGATGACCCCGGAGCTCGTCTGCCTGTACACGTCGCAGCGCCCGGCCCGGGACCTGCTCGCGGGGGAACTTGCAAGCCTTGGGCTTCGCCCCCGGGTCGTGTTCGGGACGGATGTCTACCAGACGAGGAAGAACCTCGCGGAGATCAGACCACGGGTCATCTTCGGCAGCACGATCGAGCGGCACGCGAGCGAGGGGCTCGGGGCGCCGTACGTGGTCGAGGTGGTGCGGATGATGCGCCAGTTCCGGATGATCAACCGGGAATACTTCGGGTATACCGGTATCCTCAACCTGTTCGAGTGCGTCCAGAACGAGTGGACGATGGCATGGCGTTCAAAAGAGAAACGGTACGAGGCGAAATGGTGATGAGACAGATCGCGATATACGGCAAAGGGGGGATCGGGAAGAGCACGATCGCCTCGAACCTGTCCGCTGCACTGCACGAGCAGGGGCACACGGTGATGCAGATCGGCTGCGACCCAAAAAGGGACTCGACGAGGATCCTTGCGGGGGGGAAATTCATTCCCGCGGTGCTGGAGGAGCACCGGGAACAGCTCCGGGTGGGGAGGGACGAGTATGCGATCAAGCTGGACCATATCGTCTTTAAATCGCCCGGCGGGATCTACCTTGTCGAGGCAGGCGGGCCGGAACCGGGGGTCGGGTGCGCCGGGCGGGGCGTGCTGACGGCGCTGCAGATCTTAAAAGACCTCGACGCGTTCGGGACCTACCATATCGACGTCGCGATCTACGATGTGCTGGGGGACGTCGTCTGCGGGGGTTTCTCGATGCCGATCCGCGAAGGGTTCGCAAAGGAGATCTACCTGGTCTGCTCCGGCGGGTTCATGAGCATCTACGCGGCAAACAACATCGCCCGGGCCGTGCAGCGCCTTGCAAAGCGTGGTGACACGGGCCTTGCCGGGATCATCTGCAACAGCAACGGCGACGAGGCGTTCGAACGTGCGGTTATCCCGGCGTTTGCCGAGAAGCTGGGGACCCCGTTTGTCCGGTTCGTCCCCCGGAGTCCCGTGATCCAGGCCTGCGAGATGGAGGGGAGGGCGGTCGTCGAGCACTCCCCCGGCTCCCCTGAGGCGGCGATCTTCAGGGACCTTGCCCAAGCGGTCATGGCAAACGATTCCCGGGTGATCCCGACACCGGTCAACGACCTTGCCGAACTGGAGAAGATGTACCGGGCGCACCAGGTGAAAAAATAAGAGGCCGGTCATTTCACGATCACGACGGCGCACCATGACCCAGACCCTCACCATTATTGCCCTGTTCGGCCTTGCACTCGCAGTTCTGTTCCTGGTCCTGTACTTCCGCGAGGAGGACCGTGCGGTTGTCCGCGGCGGCAGCCGGCACCCGCTCCCCGGCAGGCTCTTTATACCCATTCTTATTGCCTGCACGCTGCTTGGCATGGCGATAACAGAATGGCAGGGGGTCTGCGGGATCTCCCCGTGGGGTTTTATCATCGGCATCATCCTCGGTGCTGCCGCTGAACTTGTCGCGTACCGGCAGCGGAAAGGAAAAAGCACGGCCTGACCGGCATGGATACGACCATCCCCGGAGCCCCGTGATCCAGGCCTGCGGGATGGAGGGGAGGGACGGTCGTCATCTCAGTCACTTGTTCGGGATCAGGCATCTGCGAGACGAGAATAACCCTGCGCTCGTGCCGGGCTTTGTCTTACGGGTCAGAGAAGTCGATGATGCAAAATGGATGGGAGATCACCGGTTGTGGGAAAAAGGAGATTTTTATGTCAGCATGGCATCGCAGAGCCAGGAACGTACCTTCGGACATCGACCTGTGCCCCGCTCTTTGCCATGCGTTCTGCTATGGTGAGGATTTCATGGGCAACATGCTCATCCACATAATCCTCACCACAGTTGGTGCAGATCTGAGCAGGGACATCTTTTACTACAAGGGTCATTCCGTCCCTGTCAAAAGTAACCGTGGTCATGCCCTCTTTGGTATCCCCGTGCTTGCAGATAACGCACTTCATGATCTCCTCCGCGTGAACTGATCAGACCAGACATCCGGATCTGGTTCATATGCTGTGATAACAATTGCCTCACGGTCTACATTATTGTACGCCATGACTACGTGAAGCGGACGATTATTGATTGTTCCCGATACGAGACAACTGGGATAAGGCATGTCATCAGGATAATCTTCGATAATTATGCCAAGCCCGAGAAGTTCACGAATATCAGAGTCTGATATGCGCCGCTGACCGGTGGGCATTCGTATGCATCAAACGAACAGAACCCCGCAATAGTACTTTCACGAGTGAACATTCCCGACATTATGAGGTTTTATTACCCGGTGAGGTTAATTCCCGGTTATGACCAGTGAATCAGATGCAGTAAAAACTGTTGCCGGCCTCATGGCAATCGCCGCCCGTACGGCACCGAAAGCCTGTGGACTTGACTCGATAAAAATCGAGGTTCTCGTTGGGAAAGAACAGAAGGCACTCGGGGATAAGATGATAGCGGCGGCAAAAGAAACCGGAATGGATTTCCTCAGAATCAACGGAGAGCAGGTAAAAGCAAGCGATGCTACGGTCCTGCTCGGGGTTGAAGGTACAAAGACGCTCGGCATTAACTGCGGCGGGTGCGGGTACGCAAGCTGCGCTGAGATGATAAAGGCGCAGAAGGGCCGGAAAAACAAGGATTCAGCCTATGCCGGCCCCAACTGCGTGCTCAAGATCTCCGACCTCGGTATAGCAGTAGGCTCCGCGGCAAAGACTGCCCAGATCCATAACGTGGACAACCGGATCATGTACACGGCCGGATTCGTAGCCATGAAAGCCGGATATCTCAAGGGGTGCAGCGTCGCTTATGGTATCCCCCTCAAGGCCTCGGGCAAGAACATCTATTTCGATATCCAGTTCGGGCACTAAAAACGCCCACTTTTTTTATTACGCATGGGGTTCTGTCAAGTCTTCGGCAGGTTGGCAATCATCTTCGGAGTGGTATGTTCAGAACTCCCGACAACGCGCCAGCATTGCGACGGAGATCAGGAAGATGAAAATACAGCCGCACTATCAGAAAAGACAGGGATTTCACCGGAGTTTGCGGTCGCCACTCTGTTTCTGAAGAGTCATAAACTGCTCATTCCGCGGACATTCGTGCGGATTTGCCCCATCCGTTGAAGGCCATTTCCCTTCCCTCGGGTTGAACCGGGCCGGGCATGACCATTCGCTTGCCGCCGGTGTGTCAGGTCCCGGGACCGTCCTGATTTTGATGTATTCACAACCTGTACAAAAATGGTATGCGCTCATATTCGATCTCCTTATGTGTTGTATTCATCAGACTTGACGTGGTCTCTTGTCAGGGTGATGATATATGCCTTCCTTATTATGCCGTATGCGGTTTTTTACAAAGTCTTCGGGATCTGACGTATTTTAACATCATTTCCCGCACTCACCTCTCCCCCCGCATCAGTATCTTCGACTGCAAAATTGCACCAGGTTTTCCCTCTGATATATCGTTTCGCCCGTGGAGTACGCGAAGCTCCCGGCAACGTGACAGGACCGTCTCCCGTAGTGCATTCCTTTTGCGGTGGTTGTGGTATCGTTCATCCCTCCTGATCCCTCACCGGGAGAATGGATAAAAAAAAATGAATAGCAGATCCTGCAAACAACAGGCAAGTCTCTATACTCACACGCCATGTATTCACCCGGTTTGGTATGAAATAACACTCAAACAACGGGTTATCAGGACGATTTTCCTCAAAAAAGCCTCGAAAAAAAATCATCATATCAGCTTTTGAGTTATGAAAGGAGTTGAATACGTATGCAGAATACAACAACACACGATACCAGAATAACCGATACAAAAATGCAGGAAACCGCCCCCTCAAAATCCGGGTCCGGCACGGGTGCGCACCCGTCCACGGTGGTACCGAAAGTGATTTCCCCCTTTGCAAAACACGTGAAAGCGTTAATACACGGGTCGCACAAGGACGAGTACCGGAAGGACCATCCAAAAGCAGGCGCCGGTGTGAAAACCTCGTCTGCACCTGTCCTGAAATAACCTGTCCTTCTCTCCCCCTGTATCCGGCCCATACTTTTTTTTCATTCCGCGGTTCACAGAAAGGTATGCCGGCCGGGTTATCACTGCACGCTGCCTGCAACCGGGACCCGGACCTTCGGATATCTCCTTCGTTCTCCGGGCTTCGCGTGGCGGGAACCTGCTCTTCCCCACGAGGAAACCCTGAAACAGGTTCCGTTATAACCTGCCTGTCGGCCATACGAGACTCCCGCGAAAGGGCCGGGAGCCCCGTTTTCCCTCAGCGTCAGGTTTAACCCCTCTCCCGTTTCATGGGGGTATATGCGTGAGGAGTTCTGCGAGCAAAACCACTGCGATCAATACACTCCTTCCACGGGAGGGTCTTTTGCAACGTGTCTCATGCTGCAGAGAGAATTATCCCGGGTCACTAACTGCCCACTCGGGTATGACAAAACCGGTCCCCCGGGAACAAAAAAATGAGATTTGGAGGGATGGTAATCATAACCGCAGATTGTCCCGGATCAGGATTTTTTTTAGGAATTTACCACAACCGGAGGATGCATGATGGATGAAAAAAAAGATGCACATCAGGTACCTGAAAGAAAAACAGATGTAGGAAAGGGCATGGACAAATGGCTCCTGACCTACGCCAGGCTCGTAGCGCTTGAGCTTGTCCTGAGCGTGATTTTTATATCGCTCGGGTACATTTCTGCGAGCAGTTATTTCCGCGGCGTGGGAGTGGGCTTGTTAATCGCCTGGGTGACGGGCGCCATAGCCTATTTTTTTGTGAGAAGGAGGGCATGAATCTCCCGCTGGTACCGTTGATACAATGGCAGGAGAGTTATTCGCGAAAGCAAAGGAGATAGCATGAAATTGACCTTTTTTTTGAAATTGGCCACTGGATTGGCTGTTGCCCGAAAAGCGGAGATCGCAGATAGTTTTGGATCGGGACTTCATGGGATTTACAACAACTGGAGGATGTACGATGGATGAAAAAAAAGATGAAATTGGCAGAATCTTACCGATTACCTTTGTGAAAAGATTAGTCATATTCGTATTGGCACTCTTGATCGTCATGAACATGGGTGTATTTTATTATACCTGCAACATACCCTTCAGCACGGTTCTTGCCGTAACCCTCTTTGAGATTGTGTACATGGTCATATTCGTAGCGTTCTGGGTTCCCCGGTATCAACGTGCAGGTGCCCAGGTCAGGTGGTAATCCTCATGTTACCACTCTTGACAACAATGGGCCAAGTCCGAACCAGAAAAATACATTACAATCTTTTCTTTGACACCAGACAGGATGCGGGAGTAGTTGCCCCCGATGTATAGAAAGAGGAAACGCTGGAGGTCCGCGTTGCCGTTGAGTGCGCCAGCCATCATCGCTTCTGGTGCGATGACTGCACAAAATGTGCCCGGCTGGAGTGCCAGGTCCTTGCGGAGCTCTGTCTGCTTAGGCACCGGATCCCTGCTGCACTGTGGGGGATAAAGATCCGGCCATGAG
>CAWEFI010000035.1:0-3495 GCA_963808285.1 uncultured Methanoregulaceae archaeon | reverse complement strand
CTGAAGTCGACCGGCGTGCCGTGCAACACTGTATTATACAATGCGTGGCATTGTTGAAATGTGGAAACCATGAACACAATAACAACGTCAGAAAGGAATGGCGGCCCCCTCCCGGGCCTGGAAGCAAAGGGAAACGGAACCGCCGTACCAGTATCGCGCCCGGACCTCAAAATATCGACGGGATCGCCATTCGTGCACTGCGGGAAGATCGAGATGCTGCAGCAGGACCTGCGGGTATCCTATGATTCGTTCGGGGGCTCTCATACGGTCCTCATCGAGTCCGGGGATCTCACAGACTGGTTCGTGACCGGTTCGCCCTGCCTGCACCCGTGATGGAGGACCGCAGTGCCCCGGGGCAGCTCCAGGAGCGCATCAAGATAGGGTATGCAGTAAGATCAGCGTGCGGGAAGGCTCTCAAGATCTCGACAACGACGAGCGGCGGGGATCTGCTCGTGCCCTGGTCAAGTTTCCTAGCTTTAGTCCACCACAAGGCCCGCTCGATCCCTGTCTCCCGCATCAGGAGCGCGGCCCTGGAATCACCAAAGCCGGAACCGTCCCGCGATATCCGGAAGGGACTCTCGACGGGTTTTTAACAACATTTCATGAGGCGAACACAATGGTAAAGGAAAAAATGGCAGAACTGAAAATCAAGGTACCGGAATGCTGGCTGAACTTCATCGATGAGTATTGTCAGGTAACCGGGAGGGATCGTGATGAGGAACTGTGGGGAATGGTAAGGGGAACGATCGAGTGTGCGATGATCGAGGATGAGCTCCTCCCAAAAAAGGACCGGATACGTCTGATTGATAAGTACCGGCTTACCGATATCTACAAGATCCCGCAGTGGTGGCGGGACGAGGCCGCAGGGATCAAGGCCCCGGTTAAAACCATCACTCCGGATGAGAAATTCGTGAAACTGGTCGTAGACGCGCCGAAGTTCAAACCGGTGTTTGACGAGTACATGAAATCAGCCTTGAAAGAGGCGTTTATCAAGGGACTGGATGCATTATCACCAGAGGAACAGGACGAGATCTGGACAGCTTCCCGGGCCGCGTGAAAAACCCAAATTCATCCCTCTTTTACATTCTCCGATGCCCTGTTTGATATTTTCCACCAAGAGTTTTTACCCAAACATGGGGTCTTTCGATAATTAATATGCACCGGTACCGCGTCGGCAGGGTTACTATAATATTCAACGGTTCGATAATGAGTGGTCATGGCCAAAAATGCGAAGACTACACCAAAAACCGGGCAGGCTGCCGAGCCGCTCGTAGTATCACAACGGCAAATCGACTGGCTGCACTCGTTCAGGATCCCCGGCACCGATGAAGCGCTGAAGTCCCTGGAACAAGCAGGAGAGATCACATTCTCCGGAGGGGTAGGCAAAAATCGAGTTAAAGTACCGACACCGGCCTCCCCGTGCATTGTCTCACAATCTGCCGTTGACTGGTACAAGGCCAAATTCCCGGAAGATGGCGCCACTGATATCGAGCGCTGGACCGCTGCAGGGGATGTTATAATCACCGATGAGAAAACACCACACACGCGATACGGGGCGGTCTGCCAGCGATGTTATAGAACCATTCCCACCGATGCGAATTACTGCCCGTATTGTGGCCGCCCCGTTGTCCCAGTAACCAACTTCCCCGAAGCCGCGCCGATTGTGACTCACTTCTGATGAGGTAGCGGCGATGAAACAACACCGGCCTGTGATGGCAAAAGTGTTGGATATCGCCCTGCGGGAGGGTATCGTGAAGATTGTCGATGAGGCAATACACCCCAGCTCACGTGGTCAAGGGCAATAATTATCGTATCGAAATATAATTACAGGAATATGCAAAAAAGGACAATTTTCTTATTAATAATCATCTGTACTGTGATGATCTTTCTGGCCGGGTGCACCAACTCTTCCGGCAATTCAGCGGCGCCCGCCATAACTTCTGGTCCCTCCGCAATAGTCAGCATTTCCGAAGACGAAAACGGTATCGTTAGTATCTATATCACTAATCCTCTCAGTGTCTCCCAGGATTACTTGGCGGCGGTGGATTTCTATGATAATAAAGGGGTTGTCATTAGCGAGCAGGCTACCTATTTCCCGGAAGCGGATCCTGGGGCAACGGTAAGAGGACAGATTATCGCCCCTGACGATGCTGTCACTTATAAACTGCTGGGTGTCGATACAAAAATAGGGGATACGACATACAAAGTTGATTATGAGATGGCTGTCACCGCTGCCCCAACACCCGCACCAACTTTATCAAGCGGGGATCAGGCAGCAATTAACAAAATGGTCGAGATGAACAATTACCTATCCCCCCTCATGACAACATTTTCCAACGCTGCGCAATCCGGTGACTATGCGACGGAAAGATCTACCGCGGTCTCAATAAATGATTACATCGGAGAGAACCTCCCGGAAATGACCCAACTCGCCAGCAGTGCTACCACACAACAGGCAGTCACGCAGGAATATGTGTCTTCTCTGGAAGATCTTCAAACCGGTATGAATGAGGTGATCCATGCGATAGATGATTACAACTCCGGAGATACGGCAGGAGCTACGACGTTGATGAATGCTGCAGCCCAGAATATCCAAGATGGGACCCAACATCTCCAGAATGTAAATGCAGATCTCACCCCCAACTAACCCTCTTTTTTAAATCTGCTATAATGTGATTCGCCCCCTCCTAATTTCGATACAAGATTCCGGAAAATATACTCTCCGAGGACAGGATGAAGCCTCGCCATGCGTTTCTGTGGGCGTTTCTCGGGGCCTATGGGCGGGTATATAGAATATATACCCCAAGTAAAATGCGGTTCTCGACTGAAAACCTTATATATTGCCGTGTATAACAGTTGAGTATATTACTTCCCCACCTTGCACTGCAATGTGGGTTTTATTAACACCAGGGGGTTATAGGATCTGATTTATAACCCTCTGAACTTACTACTATTCTGATGGCCCCACGCGTATGTATTTTTATCGATGGCAGCAATTTCTACCATGGTTTGAAACACAATCTCGGAAAAACCAACGTCGATTTTCATAAGTTGAGCCTTCTTCTATGCACACCCCATAGAGAACTAGTCAGAACCTATTACTATAATGCTCCCGTCAATAAATCAGACGGGGAAGAGCGCTATAAATCTCAACAGCGGTTTTTTGAATCCTTAAGGAAGATGCCATATTTTCAGTTACGCTTGGGGCGGCTTGAGCATAGGGATGGCGGCGTGATCGAAAAGGGGGTCGATATCTATCTCACTGTGGATATGCTGAAATACGCCTTTAGCGATATCTATGATATCGCAATTCTCATCAGTAGCGACGGTGATTTCGCAGAGGCCGTAAACGCTGTTAAAGATCTCGGTAAACATGTAGAATACGCCCACTTCAATGCTGGCAAATCAAAACATCTTATGGATTGTTGCGATAAAAGCACATTATTAACAGTAGAGTTGATTCAGTCCTGCCTTACGTATTAAAAACAGAATGCG
>CAWEFI010000034.1:0-11492 GCA_963808285.1 uncultured Methanoregulaceae archaeon | reverse complement strand
CTTCCCTGACAAAACACACCGGCCAGATCCTTTACATGAACAAACGGCTGCAGGCCGCAACGACCGGGACGCGTTGTAAGGAGAAGGCCGGGGAGTGACCCACAATGATGTATTTATGCTCCCTGCGGACAAACATATCAGAAAGATCCAGTTACCTGCAATAGAAAAGGGAGGCAGAAATCTTGGCAGCAGCACAACCCATGGACCAGCGCGAAATTGAGACGCTCCAGGTACTACTTAAAAGAATACGGACAGCAGGCCGAGGTTTTTGCCGGCCAGCTCGAGCTTATGGAGAACGGGCGCATGGAGGCGTATGCCGCGATCGAGGCGCTTGAAGCGCTCGTTGCTACGGACGATGGCACCGTGCTCCTCCAGATCGGCGGCGGGGCAAGCCTCCGTGCGAAGATCCTCGATCCGGAAAAGGTGCTCCTCAATATCGGTTCCGATGTGATTGTGGAAAAGACAAACCCGGACGCGGTCGGGTATCTCAAGGACCGGATCACCGAGATGGAAGCCTCGCAGAAGAAGGTAGCCGAAGCACTGGACAAACTCAAAGGGCAGATGAACGAGATCGCAAAACGGCTCGAACAGGGTTACCGGCAGGCATCTGCAACAGAAAGCCCGGCCCCCCGCCGGCGCGATCACGACGATAACGACGAAGAATAACCGGGGAACCCCAGCACATGTTTTCGGGTCTCAGGGAACGGCTGCAGGCTGCACGGAACCGGCTTGGCGCGAGCATCGGGGCAGCAGCGGAAGCTTCCCGTCCCGTTCCGGCTGAACCGTCCGCTCCGTCCACGGCTGCCGCACCGGGAAAGAACCCGACGCTTGCCGACAAGGTCAAGATCCTGATCATCGACCGTGAACTGGTTGTCTCTGAAAAGGATGTTGCCGGGGCCCTCGATGAACTGGAGATGACGCTGCTTGAAAGTGATGTAGCGCTGCCGGTCGCCGATGCAATCATTGCAGATATCCGCACCGGCCTCGTGGGAAAGCACCGCAGGATCGGGGAATCGGTCGATACGCTCGTTGTCCGGGCCCTCAGGTCTGCCCTGCTCAAGGTCCTCGGCACCGGCCTTGACCTCCCCGCGTATATCCGGGGCCGCGGCCGGCCGGTCAAGATCCTCTTTACCGGCGTGAACGGGACCGGCAAGACCACAACGGTCGCAAAGATCGGTGCGTATCTCAAGAAGCAGGGCTTCTCGGTCGTGATCGGGGCCGGCGATACCTACCGTGCCGGGGCCATCGAGCAGATCGGCGTGCACGCCGAACGGCTCGGGATTAAGGTCATAGAGCACCAGACCGGCGCCGATCCCTCGGCCGTGCTCTTCGACACCGTGCAATATGCCATATCCCATAAGATCGATGTAGTGCTCGCGGATACCGCCGGCCGGTTCCACACCAAGGCGAACCTTATGAGCCAGCTCGACAAGATCCGGCGCGTGATGAAACCGGACCTCATTGTCTACGTTGACGAGGCGGTGGCCGGTAACGATGCGGTTGTCCGGGCGGCGGAGTTTGACCGGACCGTCGGGGCCGATGCCATTGTGCTCACCAAGGCCGACATGGACTCGCGGGGGGGGGCGGCGATCTCGATCGCCCATACTATCGGAAAACCGCTGCTCTTTTTAGGGACCGGGCAGGCATATGAGGACATTATGCCCTTCGAGCCCGGCGCAGTCGTCGAGGAACTTCTCGGGAGTGGTGCATGATGATGGACAGCCTCTCTGACGCGCTCAAGGACGCCTTGAAAAAACTCGCCGGGAAAGCCGTGGTCGACCGTGCGGCAGTCGACGAACTGGTCAAAAACCTCCAGCGGGCGCTCATATCTGCGGACGTGAATGTCAAGCTCGTCATGGAACTCTCCAAGGCGATCCGGACCCGGTCGCTGGACGAGGAACTGCCCAAGAATACCAATGTCCGCGAACACGTCCTCCGTATCGTCTACCAGGAGCTCGTCCGGCTTGTCTATGCCACGGCTGACCTGAAACTTGAGCCGCAGGTCATCCTGATGGCAGGTCTCCAGGGAAGCGGTAAGACTACCACAACGGCAAAGATCGCCCGTTACTTCCAGAAAAAGGGGATGAAGGTCGGTGTGATCTGCGCCGACACCTTCCGGCCCGGTGCTTACGACCAGCTTGCGACGCTCTGCGCTCAGATTAACATCCCCTGCTTTGGCGACCCGAAGGCTACCGATGCGAGGAAAATAGTCCGGGAAGGGCTTGTCGCAATAAAAGATCAGGAAGTTATTATCGTTGATACGCAGGGGCGCCACGCGCTGGAGCCGGATCTTATCCGGGAGATCATTGATCTCAACACCCTCACGAAAGCCACCCACCGCTGGCTTGTGATCGACGCCGCGCTCGGCCAGCAGGCAAGCGAGCAGGCACGACGGTTCCACGAAGCGATCGGGATTGACGGGGTGATCATCACCAAGATGGACGGCACTGCAAAAGGCGGCGGTGCCCTGTCAGCCGTTGCCGAGACAAAAAGCGGGATTGTCTTTATCGGCGCCGGCGAGACCATCGAGAACCTCGAACGTTTTGACGCAAACGGCTTTATTTCCCGGCTCCTCGGGATGGGCGATCTCCAGGCGTTGGCCGAGAAAGTCCAGGAAGCCCAGATGGTAAACGAGGTTGACATGGAAGCGATGATGAAGGGCCATTTCACCCTCCGCGACATGTACAAGCAGCTCGAAGCCCTCAACAAGATGGGCCCCTTGAAGCAGATCATGAATATGCTCCCGATGGGCAACATGCAACTCCCGGAGGGGGTCTACGATGTCACGAGCACCAAGATGGTGCGGTACCGGATCCTCATGGACTCGATGACGCCGCAGGAGCTCGATGATCCCGGCCTCATCAACAGTTCCCGGATGCAGCGGATTGCCCGGGGCGCCGGCGGCACGCCGGAGGAAGTGCGTGAACTCCTGAAGTACTACAAGATGATGCACAAGACCCTCAAAGGCCTGCGGGGCGCTGGCGGCGGAAAACTCAACATGCAGCGCCTGATGAAACGCTTCTCCGGAATGCAGTGAAATGACCTCGTATGCCATTGTCGGGCATCTTGCCCGCACGGACGGGGAATTTTCCCTCAACGATCTCCCCGGTGCAGGGCGCATGGACGTGCTCTGCCGGTGCGTGAACGCTTCGCTCTTCCTCTCGCACGACCTGCGCCGCGACGTGGACTGCTACCTTGTCCTTCTCGGCGGGCCAAAAGCGCCAAAAACCGTGCTGTTCCGGGGAAGCGGGATCCGATCACTCTCACCCGATGAACGCAGTGCCGGGGCGCTTGTCAAAAAGGCGCTCTCCATTCCCTGCGGGAGCGAGTTCCGCGAAGCATCGCCCGGGGTGTACGTGAGAAATGGCGGTCTTGAGCGCCTTTTTCCGGAACACGCATTTGCGGTACTGGACGAGAAGGGTGCCGATATCCGCACGGTCCCGGCTGTCCCTGAGGCATTCCTTCTCTCGGATCACCAGAATTTATCGGACGCCGAGGAGGAGCTCGTGAAGGACGCTTCCCGCTATTCGGTGGGGCCTGCCTGCCTGCATGCCGATCAGACGATTACCGTGATCGCAAACGAAATTGACCGGAGGAAGAACGGATGGAAGTAAACGAACAGGTCGAAAAGATCCTTGCCTACGGGGAATGCTGCGATCACTGCCTCGGCCGGTTCTTTGGCAAACGCTCGCACGGTCTCACGAACGATGAACGGGGCCGGGGGCTCAGGATTGCACGGGCTCTTACCACCAACCAGCCATACGAGAGTTTCTCGGGCACCTGCTGGATCTGTGGCAACTTCTTTGACGCAGTGCCCGAATGGGCAAAAAAAGTGATTGCCGCAATGGAGGGATACGAGTATTCAACGTTTCTTGTCGGCTGCCGGGTCCCCCCGCTGGTCGCGGAGAACGAGGAGATGGTCTGGAGCGACCTCTCCCTTGGCGATCCCGAACCGTTCAAGTCCGAGGTGAACCGCGAGGTGGGAAAGGCGGTATCGGCGCTCACGGGAAAGACCGTGGACTTCAAGAAACCCGATATCATCGCCCTGCTTGACCCGGCATCAGGTACCGTAGGGATCCAGGTAAACTCAATCTTCTTCTACGGGAGATACCTGAAGTTCGAGCGGGGTATTCCGCAGACCCACTGGAACTGCCGGGCCTGCAAAGGGGCCGGCTGCGAGAAGTGCAACTACACCGGCAAACAGTACCTTGACTCGGTTGAAGAACTGATCGGGAGACCGGTGATCGAGGCCTTTGTGGCGGAGAACGCCGTGCTTCACGGGGCGGGCAGGGAAGATATCGATGCCCGGATGATCGGGACAGGCAGGCCGTTCATCCTCGAAGTCGTCGCCCCGAAAAAGCGTTCGATGGACCTCGCCGCACTTGAAGCGGAGATCAACCGGACTGCGGAAGGACGGGTTTCGGTTGCCATTTCCCACTGGAGCGACCGTGCGGACGTGGAAACCCTTAAATCAAGCAAAGCGCATAAAAAATACAGGATCCTGGTCGAGGTTGAAGGGCATTTATCTGCGGAAGAACTCGCAAATGCCCTGAAAGCCTTAAACGGCGTCACAATACAGCAGCGCACGCCCGTACGGGTCGCCCACCGGAGAGCTGATAAGATCCGGGAGCGTAAAGTCCTCGATATCGAGTGTGTAGGGGAGCAGGATGGAAAGTTCCTCCTTGAAGTCCTTGGGGAAGCCGGCCTCTACATCAAGGAACTCATATCCGGCGATCAGGGAAGGACCATCCCGAGTCTTGCCGAGATCCTGCAGAGATCGGCGCACGTCACCAGTCTTGATGTCGTGCTGGTAGAAGGACCACAGGAGGGAGATTAGACAATGGCACACCACAATGGACCCAGAAAGAAAACACGGTATAAATTCAAGAAAGAATTAAGAAAGCGCGGGCTGCCGCCGGTCACCTCCGTTATACAACAGTTCGAGGTCGGCGACAAGGTTCACATCGTTGTGAACTCAAGCATCCAGAAGGGAATGCCTCACCGACGTTTCCACGGGCTTACGGGCACCGTGATCGGCAAGCGCGGCCGTGCATGGATGCTCTCCATTCACGACGGCAATGCGGAAAAGACCGTCATTGCGCGACCACAACATCTAAAAGCACAAAAGTAAACTCAATTGTTTAGGTGATTGGCATGAAAGTGAAGGGTATTCTTAGCGAAGAAAAGGTTACACTCCCTGAACTCCGCGCGGTTCTTCTGGGCGTGGAATCAGAGAGGATCGCTGCCGAGAAGGAGATGTCCTACGAGTTCAAACGGTGCATGGAACATGCCAACCAGCTTTCCAAGACCACGCCCGAGAAATCCAAGGATCTTGTGGACAAGCTCCTCAAACTTGAGAAGATGAAGCCGGAGATCGCCTACCGGATAGCAAATATCATGCCCAAAAGCCGTGACGAAGTTCGAGCGATCTTCGCGAAGGAGCGGTTCACGCTCGCTCCTGAAGAGATTGATTCCATCATCGATCTGGTCATGGCACACTTCTGAGGTGCAGGTCATGAAGGTCGAGAAAAAAGAGGTCAACGCGATAGTACTGGATGTGCTCATGAAAGGGCACGCTGACGATCCGCGGCCCCAGTTTAAGCGTGAACCGGTTGTTCAGGCAATGGGGCTTGAGCAGTTCAAACTGCTTGAACTTATCCCCAAACCCGGTGTGGTCATCAACCTCCACGACAAGGTCTACATCGGTGACTCCGAGAGGGACAAGATCGAACGCGTGAAACGCCGGATCAGCTATGACGAGCTGACCCCGACAGCAAAGGGCGAACTGCCGTTCATGATCGAGCAGGTCGTGACCGACAGGGAAATGGATTTTGTCACGTTCTTTAATAAGGCAATCTCGATCACCCCCAAGCTCCACATGCTTCACCTGCTGCCCGGTATCGGAAAGAAACTGATGTGGGAGGTGCTGGAGGCCCGGAACAAAAAGCCGTTTGAGAGTTTCGCGGATATCTCGGCCCGGATCAAGTCGATTCCCCACCCGGAGAAGATGATACAGGCGCGGGTCCTCGAAGAACTGCAGGACAAGGCCGTCAAGTACCACCTCTTCACAACAAAATGAAAGCCCGTCACGACCAGCATTTCCTCATCGACAGGAACGCCATACTCCGGATTGCGAGATCTCGCTGACGTGCGGGGCAGGACGGTGCTTGAGGTCGGGCCGGGGAACGGGGCGCTGACCCGGGCACTGCTCGACCGGGGTGCGACCGTCCATGCGGTGGAGCTCGACGGTCTGCTCTGCGAAGAACTGGCCGGGCAATTTTCTGAAGAGATACAGAAAAGGACGCTCACGGTTACGCATGGCGATGCGACCCGGTGCGAACTCCCTCCCTTCGACATGGTGGTCTCCAACCTCCCCTACTCGGTCTCATCGAAGATCACCTTCAGGCTCCTCGATATCGGCTTTACGGTGGCGGTGCTGATGTTCCAGGCAGAGTTTGCCGGGCGCATGGTCGCTCCCGCGGGGACCAAGAACTGCGGCCGGCTCTCGATCATGGTGCAGACCTATGCGGCCGTGCAGCAGTGTTTCACGCTCCCGCCAACCTGCTTCTCGCCCAAGCCCCAGGTACACTCGATGGTGGTAAAGATCACGCCCCGCCCGCCGATCTTCGGGGTTAACGACAAAAAGCGGTATGCAGACGTGGTGCGGGCGCTCTTTACCCACCGGCGAAAGACGGTGAGAAACGGTATCAGGGGGTCGTCGGGCATCCTCGAACGGGACTGGGCGGACCGGGCTATCGCCGCGCTTCCCGAGGAGATTCTCAAAAGCCGTCCGGAAGAACTGTACCTGGAAGATTTTGCAACAATCGCAAATCTTGAATAAGGCCGTTTCCTGTGGTTCACACCTCGTATGGCCCAAATTGTTTTCGGATTATCTTTACAATCTCTGGGAACTGGTCAATGTCGTTCTGGTCTTGGGTGGGCCGGATTGATCCAAAACGCCGGTTATTGCAGCGAAGTTGTCTGGAACAATTCTTTTCAGAGTGTTTGGATTGTGAGGCAACGATCCGCCACCAGATATTTGAAAATATTCTCTATCCTCCCCATCACGGAATCGGCGGGATGGTTCCGGCACAGATGGCAACTATCCCGATGGACTTAACCGGCAACCGCTGGATGACGATGATCGGGTTGGCAGTAAAATACATTTCAAATCTTTTAAAGATAAAGCAAAAAACGAAATTAAAGTTTCATGCGCAAGAATAAAATTTTGGATTTCACTCTCTTACGATATACTCAACCTTTTCCGGATATCCTTTCTCAATTGTGTAATAGCGTATAGATCCTGCATATAATAAGAGATATAACTGTTATTTTTATATAGTGTAAAGTTTAAAAAACATCTAGTATGGCACAAACCGGTGGTAGGATTACCGGAAAAATTGCTGGAGTCTGCCCATTGTGCGGGCATCCAACTGTGTATAGACCGGCAAAAAAGACGGGTGAAATTTACGCGGGTTGTACAAATTATAGCGGTGGATGCAGATGGAATAATAGGAATTCTTGAAAAAAACTTAAATTTTATTTTGCGCTTGCGCATTCTGGATCAGGGTCATCCAGTTTGTGAGGATAGGCATCAACCGCCACGCACCGCCAGCTTATCAGAACCCATTCCAAGCTGAATTTGCCCATAGGTATTTACTTTCGGAACTACTGAAATGGGTAGGTTTTCCCCTCTATAAATTGCCGGCAGGTTTATGGAATGCAGTGCAGAGAAAAATCGGGATTCCGGATTTACCATGACTAAAAAACCGGATCCCGGGGGATCAGGACTCTTTCCTGCTCCCGGCAAGGATCTTTTTCGTTGTTGAGATAATCCACCGGCGGTTCAGGAACAGGTGGAGGAAGACGAAAAGCCCAAGGAGAATGCCCGACCAGTCATGGAGGTCGGAGATCAACGCTGCTGGGAGGATAACGTCGCTTAACCCGGTCAGCTGCAACAGTACCGGTATATTTCAAAAGCCCGGTGACAAAACAGACAAAAAAGGTGATCCCCATGAGGAGATCTGCCAGCCATTTGAGTTTGACGCTGTCCATCTGATCTTCGTTTCCCCTGCTGCTTCATATTGGTTTGTACCGTGCCACAGGAAAGCAGGAACAATCCCTTTTTCCCCTCCCGCCCCACACTTTCTGTCATGCCCTACGATCCTCATCAGGTGTACCAGCCTGAGGCCGACACGTTTCTCCTCCTCGCAGCGGCAAAGGCCGAGGCAAGGCCCGGGGACCGGGTATGGAGATCGGCACCGGCTCCGGTCGCATCGCCGCGGCGCTGGTGAAGGACTGCGATGTTGTCGCGACTGACATCAATCCCCATGCGGTCTTCTGTGCGCAACAGAAAGGGGTAGAGGTGGTGCGAAGCGATCTCTTTTCCGGCATCAGGGGCGCATTCGATCTCGTCCTCTTCAACCCCCCCTACCTCCCGACACAGCCTGAGGAGCGGATCGACGACTGGCTGGAGTATGCGCTGGATGGCGGCGCCACCGGGCGGGCGGTGATCGGGCGTTTCGCCGATGAAGTCCGCGAGGTACTTGCCCCTTCCGGGAGGATACTCCTCCTCCTCTCCTCGCTGACCGGGCTGGGTGAAATCAGGGAGCTGTTTTCCCGTCGCGGCTTTTGCGCCGAAGTTGCACGGCAGCAGACCGTGGAGGACGAGGAACTTTACGTGCTGCGGATCACAAGAAAACAAGGTTAGCTTTTCAGCCAGATGATGAGCACGACCCCGCTGGTGGCAAGAATAAGGCCGAACATCGGGAGGCCGCCCGGAACAAGCCGGTTGCGTACCTGAAAAGGAATGCCACCCCCGGCAGATATCGGGCGGGCGGTTGCACCCCCTGACGACGTGTTCCGGAATATCCGTGGGGCTGGACGTACGATGCCGCAAACGAGGGACACGTCCGAAAAGGTGGCAGGCACATCCATTCCAGTCCGGCAGCACTACCCTTTTTCCTGCATGCCAAAGAAACGGGCCGGGTTCCGGTAACCCTTTTTTTGAACCTTCACACCTTAAATGATCAGCCGGCGCCGCATCAGGTTGATCGAAACCACGCAGAAGATTACGGTAGCGGTGAGTATCCAGGCAATGTGCAGGGGGAGCAGTGCGCCTGCGGAGGGAAGCGTAGCCATCCTCATGAGCGCTACCAGGTGAGTGAGCGGGAAGACCGCGAGTGCGACGTACTGGAAGATCGCGGGGAGGATGGAGAGGGGAAAGAAGGTGCCCGAAAACAACATCATCGGCGTAATGAGCAGGAACGATGGGTAATTGAGCGTGTCGATGCTCGGCGTGATCGCAGTAAAGCACATCGCGAGACCGGCAAACGTGAGGCCGCCAAGGAATGCGAGAGGGATTGCAAAAAGCGAGAAGGGAAGCGAGATGACCCCGAATCCCACGAGCACCGGCAGCATGATCGCGACCGAGATCACGCTCCGGGTCGCGCCCCAGAGAATTTCTCCTGCGATCACGTCCTCAATCGAGAGCGGTGTCGCGATGATCGCGTCAAAACTTTTCTGGTAATACATCCGCACATATGAGCCGTACGTGCACTCGAAGAACGCGGAGTTCATGACCGAGATCGCAAGGATGGCCGGCGCGATGTACGTAATATATGGCACACCGTCGATCGCGCCCACGTACGTGCCGATCCCAAGGCCGATGGCGGTGAGATAGAGGAGTGCCTCAATGAACGGCGGGAAGAAATTCACCTTCCAGGTCTTGAAAAAGACCCTGAGGTTGCGCTGCCAGACCTTCCCTGAGCGACGGGTGATTTTGGGGAATAACCAGATAGATGACATGTTATTCCCTCAGGGTCCTCCCGGTAAGTTTCAGAAACACATCCTCGAGTGTCGCCGGCCTAGTGTTCACCCTGCTCGTCGTGCACCGGTCCAGCAGGGTCTTTGCAAGCTCCCGGGACGCATCGGTGGCTACCTGCACCTGGTCGCCTAAGCTCTCGTACGCCACCCCGAGTTCCGTGAGACAGGAGATCACTTCCTGGGTATTGTCCATCTCGATGATCTCGCTGCCGACCTGATCCCGCACCAGATCGGCAGGCGCTCCTTCCACAAGGAACGTCCCATGGTCCATAATGACAAGACGGTCGCAGAGCCGGGCAGCCTCGTCGAGATAATGGGTGGTCATGACAATCGTGTTCCCCTGAGCCCGGAGGAGCCGGAGGCGTTCCCAGATCAGGTGGCGTGCCTGAGGGTCGAGGCCGATGGTCGGTTCGTCCAGTACAAGCAGATCCGGGTTATTGATAAGTGCCCGGGCAAGGATGAGGCGGCGCTTCATGCCCCCGGAGAGCTTATCGATGGCTGTAGTACGCTTCTCGGTGAGCGCCACAAACTCAAGCAGGTTCTCTACCCGTTTTTCTGCCTCTTCAGGAGGGATGTCGAAATACCGGGCATAGGTGAGCAGGTTACCTGTACACGTGAAATCCGGGTCGAGGTTGGTCTCCTGAGGGTACTACACCGATCCGTTGTTTGATTTCGGCCGGGTTCTTGTCGGGATCCATACCGAAAACCAGGAGCGTTCCTGAGGTGCGGGGCGAGACGCACTCGATCATCCGCATGGTGGTGGTCTTTCCTGCGCCGTTTGGCCCCAAAAAGCCGAAAATCTCCCCCTTTTGTACAGAAAACCGGATGTGGCTGACGGCAACCATGTCGTTGTAGGTCTTGGTCAGGTCGTCGGCTTCGATGATACCGGGCATCGGTTCTCCTCCGTATCCATCAGTACATCGTGAATCCATAAAATTCTCGCGATGGGATCGGAAGTGGTATCAGGTGTGCACAGCAGGCGCATGCCAAAAAAATCAGACCGGGGATATTGCTCCTTCGCTTTTCACGAGCACAATGCCGGCGATGAGGACCGCGAGCAGCGCCACGGTGGCAAACATCTGGAGTGGATCGGTGGTTGCCACGTTGTAGATCAGGATGTGCCGCACCATCCCGGTAAGACCGGCGATTAAAAGTGCCCGCACCTCGACATGCTTGGTCCGGAAATAGACCGTGACCGTCTCAAAGAGCACGATAATGGTGATCGTGAGGAGCAGGGAGTAGATCACATTCAGGAGGCCGTCTGCAAAATCGTGCAGGGTGATCATGGAAACGATCTGCTGCGCCGCATCGTAAACCGAGAAGACGGCGATGATCGTGAGCATTGCGGCGACTATCATGTACAGCGCCATCGGGACCAGTGAGAAGAACCTGATGATGTACTCGAGACCGGGCTGGTGTACCGGCAGTTGTGCTGCGGGGGCATTTTCTGGCATGGTATATCCTCCTGAACAGGTACCAGTAGGTGGACGGTACGGGATTAAAAAACCGTGGGATGGTACGATGCCTCTCCCCGGGTCATGCTTTTTTCAAAAGACGGGTGAGGGCCCGGGAAGCCGCCTCCCGGACGTCGTCAAAGGGATCCCCGGTTGCACCTGTGAGTGGGCCGACCGCCCTCATATCGCCGAGCCTGCCCAGCACATCCGCCG
>CAWEFI010000033.1:0-3872 GCA_963808285.1 uncultured Methanoregulaceae archaeon | reverse complement strand
GGATGAGGAGTCCTGACAGGATCCTGTGATAGAAAAAACCCGTGGCGAGCCGGCTTATTGACCACATGGCGAAGTCTTGGCATATTTCTTCTGTATGTGAACCGGGTACCAGAGGGTAAAGCCGATCCCGCCGATAAGGAAACCATAGGTAATCAGGGCAGCACTTTGCCCTGCCGGGCCCGGGAAAACCAGCGCAAGGTAATCCAGCAGGGCATTGACCGCAAAGACGCCGCCCCACATGCCGGTCATCAGGATGTTGACCCGGAGAAAGACCGGATTATCGTGATGCGCATGGTCTACCATATCCCGGGCATACTGCAGGGTGAACGGGACACCGGCCAGGATCGAGCCAAACGTTACGGCCGCAAGCACCCCGTAGATCAGGATCCCGCTCCAGGGAAGGATCCCGGTCAGGGCTAACACACCTGTTGCGATCAGCATGCCTCCGAAGAGGACGAGGCTTGCCCACGCCAGGATCCTCCCTTTTTTGAGATCGCCAAACCCGACCACGACCGTGACCAGTGTCGCCGCACCCAGTGCCAGGATCCTGCTCTGGACGGAAGGCCCTGCAAGGAGTCCATAGACAATCAGGGGGACAAACCCAAGCAGGATCCCCGCCCTGCTGCCCGCTCCCGGAGATCCCATATCAGCCATCCTTGAGCACGGCCTTAAACGGCGCTATCATATGGTGCTTGGTGTCGCCGTACACTTTTTCCCGGACCGCTTTGCTTTTTGTTAAGAGCATCATGACCGCATTCATTGAGCCGGGTCTTAAGGTCTGCCTGCGGGAAATCGAACATCTTGTGTTCGCGGTAGAACCGGTAATCTGCCTGGAAGACAAACCTCATGCCCCCGTAAATGTTGTCCCGGAAGATCTTGTGGCCGCCGACTGCATAGAACAGGTGCGGCGGGGTATACCTCGCCTCGGCACCCTGTACCAGCAATCCGGCCATCGCATCGAGCAGCGCATCGAGCTCCCCGGATGTGGCAGCCTCGTCGCTCACGAAACGGGCATTGCACCTGCCGCTGTCCGCCCACATGACGAGTGCCTCTTTTAAGCAGGGAATCTGGTGCAGGGGGCCGGCGATTGCAAAGCCGATCTGTTTCCCGCCAAGGCCGGGGGTGTGACCCTTGAAGAAACTCCGGTCAAAGAAGAGTTTCCATGTCGATGAGAGGTACCGGTCATGCACCGCACCGGCAAAGACAAGGATGTCTGCGGTTGCGAGCCGGTTCCTGTAGAAAACCACGTACTCGTCGGTGTAGACACAGGTGTTGTCGTAGGCGCATCTGCAGCAGCCGAGGCAGGGACCTTTGATATCGATATCGTGGAGGTTGATGACCTCGGCTGTGCCGGAGAATGCTGTTGTGAGCCTTGCAACCATTGCTGTGAGATTTGCGGAACTGCCGTCATCGTCCGTGAGGATGACGATCTTCTTATTCCCGGACTGCACGCCTGCCTGCCCTTTTCCCGGGGCATAGGTAAGGGACGGCGGGACGAGCGGGGCCGTCTCGCGCTGGACCGGGATCTTCTTTTCTGCCCCCTCAAAGGTGAGGGATGCGAATTTTACCAGCCGTTCCCGTTCGCCTGCGGCGAGAAGATCGTCCATCTCCGCGGAGTACGCCCCGAGGTAGTTCATCCCCAGGTCATCGCTCACCGCATGGATGTAGTCATGGGCGATCATATCGGCGTAATGGATCGATGTGGAGAGTGCCGCTGCGTACTTCCCGGCAAAGGCGCCCTGTGCTCCCCGCTCGAAAACGAGCTCGATAAAGCGCTTGTACTGGCACGGGACGAGCAGGACATAAAGCGGGAATGCCCAGAGCACGAGATCCGCAGACCGGACCTTATCAAGGGTGGCCGCAAAATACGCGGTGTCCTTCTCGATCTTCTTTATCTCGTGCGCTACATTGACGGTTTCAAAGTTATGCTCCGGGAACTTCTTTTTGAGGTACGCCACGTACTGCATCGTGACGCTGACATCCCCTTTCGGACTCCCGTTAAGGACAACAATCTTCATTGCAGGCACCTCCCGCGGGATCATTCATCGGAGGGATGGCTGGATGTTTCCAGAATCCTCCGCGCAAAATCCTGCAGGGTGTCGGCCTTCACGAGCGCAATACCCCGCTCCACATCACCAAGAACGAGAAGGATGTCCCCGGGCTCGATCCCGAAGATCTCACGGGCCTCTTTGGGGATCACGACCTGTCCCCGTTCCCCAACCTTCACGCTCCCGAAGAGGTGCTTGGTCTTCTCTTTCCTTGGGGCCACCATCTCATCGACCAGGTTCTCCTGCTGCTTCTGTTTCATATTTTTCATACTTTTCTTATTTGTTTGATTTATCATATAATTCTTTTGCCGCAGCAGTTCCCGTTGCAAAGGAGAATAAAAAGAGAGGTTATTGCGACAGGCAGTCCAACATCCAGCCGGTCACCTTGTAGGTCGGGGAGCCGTTGTCGGGCCGCATGTCGTTGTCCATCCGCCACTCGAAGAAGCCGACAAGGTTGTGCTCTTTTACATAGGCGCACTTGGCCGCAACCGTTGCCTGTGTATCCAGCCCGCCGTTCTCGAAATATCCGGCCTTGTTCTCTCCCGCCGGAAGAACAAGTAACTTCCTTTATTCATCGCAATGAGGGCCGTCCCGGGTCTTTGCTATTCAGTTCCCAGTGCCACGTCTGCCCATGCCTCGACCTTCTTCCTGATCGCATCATCCCGGTATGAAGATACGGTGATACGGTTCCGGGCAAGGCTGACAAAGTAGATCCCGTCGTCCGGGTCATTGCATTTCAGGATCGCCGAGAAGAGATCCGCGTCCTTCCGGTGCCGGATCTTTCCCCGGTGGGCGGTGATGTTTGCCACATTCGAGATCATGGCAGCAACCCCGGTCTCGTAGCCGTCCATTGAGTCATAGACCTCCGAGCTGGTCCCGATACGTTTTCCCGCAGGGTTCGTGTACGCGAACTTTGCGGTGTACATCTCACGGACAACCGTGACCGGCGGATAGTTCTTCCTTGTGGAGAAGTATGAGGTGCAGCCGAGCGGGTTTGACCGGACGAGATTTCTGACAAGAGAATCAAAAGTGGCGATATCGGGGATCGGGCGTTTTAAGGCCCGGCTGGCACTCTTGGATCCGGGTTTGGGGATAAAGACCGGCATATACTGCGGTACTTTTTTCGGGAAGCTAAAAAGCCTTGGTGGTCGTGGGGGGGTCACGTGGTGTAAAACTGTTGTTGGCCTGCCCGCCTCTGGCAGCAGCTCTCCCTCTGGGATATGCAGGGTGTTCGACGTAAAAAAAGTGGGGATGTTTGTACGTTTTCCGGCATTTTGGAGAATGGGCCCTTGGCCAAAAACAAAAAATGGATCATGTGACCCCCTGCATGAGGATCGCATTTTGTCTAATTCCAAGGTACAAAAAATCCCCCTTTTTCAGAAGAGAACTCCGATCCTCTGCAATCAGAACCTGTACTGTTTCCTGTGCAGGGGGTCACGCATACCAAAAATGTTGTCCGGGGAAATCCGGGGCCAATCCCCTCCCTCCCGGCCCCCTCGCTACCATTATCATCTGTCGCCCGGCATCCTATACTATGGATTACGGAGTCTATCGTTTCAGACGCTGTAGGATATACCCGGGCCGCCCTTGTGGGGAACCCGGTGACCTGGCTTATCTTCATCATCTGCAGCCTGCCGTTTGCGCTCGTCAAGTTCGTGTGCGATCCGAACACCATTGTTACCGGAACGCATGTCCACTGGGAGCTCATCCCGTGGCCCCAGATCATCCTGCTCTGCATTGCGGGAATCCTCCTCTCTTTTGTCATCTCAGGATACATGGTCCGGATTTACCGCGGGATAACGTCCCCGCCCGTTTTTGACACCT
>CAWEFI010000032.1:0-75273 GCA_963808285.1 uncultured Methanoregulaceae archaeon | reverse complement strand
TCAGGACCCCTCCGGGGCACGGCGGGGCAGGGTGTTTTTGTGTATCGGTTTTTGTGTTGATCTTGTTTTTTTGATCCACCGCGGGGGCGTCCCTTCGGGGGCGGCGGCTCTCATCGTATATGGCAATGGAGGTAATGATCCTCTCATCACCTCTGAACGATTTTCATAGGAGAATCTGCGTTTATCTGATTTTCGGCTCTATAGAAATTATCAGAATATATCTCTTAACGCTCATGGGGGCACCGGCAAATCTTATCTTTCCCTCACACGTCTTAGGCCACCCCTCCAATAGAGCGATAATCCCCGGGACAGTAATACAAACTCATCGCACTGCTCCGGGGCGGTTCGGGGGGGCAGACACTTTCCCCTCCGTCATCAGGTATGTGGCTTTTTTTTGAAAATTAATGGTTTCTCCAGAACCTGAAAAGTACACCGTTAGTGGCCGGCGTGGGCTGTAAACATTATCTGAAAAATGACGATTTTGAGGCTTTTTTGGGATTATTTAAAAATCCAACGATAAATTTTGAGATATATTTATATATAGTTACCACAGAGTGGTAATTATGCCTCGTGCAGGCGAGGGACGATCTATCCGGATTGATCCCGAGGTGTATGAGGCTTTGCTCGCGCTCAAGCGTGGCAACATGACCTTCAGCGAGGTTATTGAACAAATGCTCCATGAATGCTATGGTTGGTCGGATGCCTTCCCGCCCAACCAGAGCGAACTGGGGGATTTTGCCGGAACGGAGACTTCAAAGTGAGGGAAAATATCGGGATTTCCCGCCACGAGAGGTGGACACCGGTCCAGCATCCTGCAGGTGCCAGCAACCCAAGCTGGCATATCAGCAATGACATTACCCGGGACAACCTTAAATCAATCATCGAGATTATCGAAGACTTGTTCGCATAAAATAAGAATAAACCAACAATCTCAGAGGATCGCGCCGGTGCTTTACCCTCGCACCGGTTCGTCCATCTGGAGTTGCACCGTCTCCCCTATCATCTCTTTTAATTTTTTTATCAGTTCCTCTCGTAAGAGCGGAGCTGATGCCAGAATTTTCGTTCTCCATAAGAGGAGTTCCCTCTGCCCCTCTTCTTCGTGAACATGCATACTTTTCAGCTGCTCTTTCTCGTGTTCCAGCGATCGCAGCCGTGCAAGAACCGGATGACTCACAAAGCCTTCCTCTGCTTCGCGGCAGCAGGCCTCGAGATCGCGGTACCGGTGATATAACACCCTCACCTCGCCACAGAATTTCCGGGTGTCGGAAAAGACCGCATGCTCTTCCTTGTTTTTTAAGATAATATCACCATCATCGATCATTTTCTGTGCCACAGGACATGCTGCATCCAGAGCATGGGTAACCGGTTCAGCTGAAGCAACCGCGTGATCGGACAGGATATCCATGGCATCTTTGAGAATATGCACTTCTTTTGACAGGTGCTTGCGGGTGGCGATCTTTTCGGCTTTCCTGAAGACGTGGGAAGCCGTCATGGCAAGAGAGGCATAGTGCCGAAGGTGATCGTCCCGCTGCCGGACCAGGTCTGCACACCGGCCACGCTCCGCATCAAGCAGCTGTAAAGACGGATCGGCCGAGAGGCGGGTGGTCTCTGTGGAGATAATGTTAAGACGCTCGGTGATCTCCGCGATTCGCGCCCTGATCCGTTCCTCTTTTCCGACCGCCCGCTCCTGATCCTTACGGGCCTCGCACAGCGCAGCATAGGCAGTACGTGTTGCCTGGATGCGGGTGGATTCCTCCTTGAACCGGCCGATCGCCTTTGTCATCACGTTAATCTCGCGGCCGATCATATCGATGCCAGCCTTCGTCACTTTCATCTCTTCCGGGAAGGCGACCATCAGGTAGCGGCCCTGACCGCGGATTGCGTTTAAGGCGCCTTTTACGCATTCAACCGCCACGGTGTAGAACGCTTCCGGCTCGCTGGGGAGTTCCTTTGCAAGCGATGCGTTCATCGCCCTGATGAACAGGGGCAGGGAATTTTTTGCTATGCTTTTGATCTTCGGGTGGGTATCGGGGTCCTGATCGGCATCCTTGAGGTTATTGACCATCAGCTGGAGGTTCGCAGATGCATTCCGGATATTCTCCATCGGCTCCTGCACCTCATCATGGAGGGTTTCGCGAGCCGCTTTCTCCCGTTCATCCAGCCATGAGGGGACCTCCTCAAAGGTCAGGGTTATCTGTCTGTCGGGTGCAGAACCGAGAAGCGATTTCAAAAATTTCAGCATGGGGCACTCCGGAACTACCAGATTATGGGGGTAACAGATATCGCAATCATCTGTTCATGAACGAAGGGTTCATCATCAATGGTCATCGCGGGCGATCTGGCGAAGCCTTTCCACCCCGTCAATCTCGCGGATCACGGTCACAACGGCAGGCGGGACAAGGTGTTCCCACGGATCGCCGCCAAGCATGCGGCGCCGGATCTCCGTGCCGCTGTGACGGTCGCGCTCGTACATGGCAGGGGACTGCACCGTCACACCGGCTTCACAAAAAAGCCGGACCACAAGCGGGTTTGACGAATAGCAGGTATCAAACGGCGGCGTCATCGACATCACATGCGCCGCCCAGAGTGCATTGCGCTGCACATCCTCAATCGGGATTACGTAATACGGGCATTGGAGGGCCGTGAGCGCCCGGGTGATCATCAGCACACGCTCTCCGGCAGTATACGGGTTCTCGATCGTATGGGAGAGCTGCGCGCTTCCTACACCGATGATGATCTCGTCGCACGTCTGTGCAAGCTCCTCAAGGACGGCCTGGTGCCCGTTGTGATAGGGCTGGAACCTGCCGACATAAAAACCCCGTTTCATGGTTTTCCTCCCGCATTTGCGATCCGGGCGGCAAAGGCCCCTGCCGTAAATCCCGCATCAATGTTGACGACGGCAATGACCGAGCATGACTGGAGCATGCTCGCGAGGGCCGCCCGTCCCTTACCCATGTACCCGTACCCGGTGCTGACCGGGACGCCGAGGACCGGTTTGTCTACGAGACCGGCGACAACTGCCGGGAGCGTTCCCTCCCGGCCTGCACAGACGATAAACACATCCGCGTCGAGCAAGGGCTTGAGCGCCGGGAACAACCGGTGGATACCTGCAGCCCCGACATCATAGGCAGTCCGTACCGTGCAGCCCATTTCCTCGGCGATGATCTTGGCCTCCTCTGCGACCCGGATATCCGATGTCCCTGCGGTAATGACCGCGACTTTCCCACCGGTCTGTTCCGGGGCAGCGCCGGTCGAGAGGACGAGTACCTGGGCTGGCGTGCGGTACTCTGCCATAATCCCTTTTCCTGTACACCGGGTCTGCACCGCGGACACCTGACCGGGGGTCACCCGCGTGACAATGCAGCGGCCGGACGACTCTGCATGCCGGACGGCAATCTCCGAAAGTTGTTCCGGGTCTTTTCCCTCGGCAAGGATCACTTCGGGCATCCCGCACCGGACAGCACGCCCAAGATCGAGGCAGGCAAAGTCGCCGACCTGATCAAGGCGGAGACCTTCAATCTCCTGGGCGGCATCATCGAGGGCGATCTCGCCGTTTTTATATCGTTCGAGGAGAGCTCGAGAGCACCGGGTTTACACGCATAATGTGATAATACAGATATGGGGAGGCGTATTATAAGTTAGTTCATTGCCATGTCATACCTGCTCTATATCGCATTCTTTGGCGCGGCGGCCGTAATCTTTCTCTGGCTGCGCGACGCGCGGATTTTCTTTTTGACCGGCCTCTCCGGGTACCGGAAAGCGGCGTACTGGGGTGTATTGTATGGGGCCCTTGGCACGCTCGGCCTCCTCTGCACGATCGCCGGCTATACGTTCGAACTCCTGGGACTGGGACTGATCCTCGCCGCACTGTACCTGCAGGGACGCATGATACGGGAGAAGATCTGGACGGGAACAGAAAACACACTCGAACGGGTGTTGGGCAGTGCACATCGACCTCAAGCGAACAAAAAATAATGCTTGAGGCGGGAAATACACCATAAGGGATTTTACCAGGCATGATCCAGAAACCACGCGGGACACGGGATTTTCTTCCCGATGAGATGGAAGCTCGGCGCAGCGTCGAGGCAAAGATGCGCGAGGCAGCGCGCCGCTTTGGATACCGGGAAGTATGCACTCCAGAATTCGAAGACCTCGAGCTCTTCACGATCAGGTCCGGCGAAGGCATCATGCAGGAGATGTACGTTTTCGAGGACAAGGGCGGCCGGAGTATGGCCCTTCGCCCGGAGATCACGGCGGCCGTGATCCGGATGTACATCAATGAGGCCAGAGTCGCGCCCAAGCCCCTGCGATGGTGCTACTTTGCTGACTGCTTCCGGTACGAGCGCCCGCAGAAGGGGCGGTATCGCCAGTTCTGGCAGTTCGGCGCCGAACTGATTGGGGCCGACACCGCGATTGCCGATGCGGAAGTGATCCTGCTTGCCGCGGACGCACTCAACGCGACCGGTGTCACGTGGGACCTTAAGGTGGGCCACCTCGCATTTATGAAAAATCTCCTGAAAGATCTCGACCTGGCCGCGCAGCGCCGGGTGATGGCGCACCTTGACAAGAAGGATTTCGAAGGCCTCAATGTCACCCTTGCGGACATGGGCAAAGCGGATCTCGGCGAATCCCTGACGGCACTCATAGAGTGCCGCACGCTTGGTGAAGCTTTTGAGATTGCAGGCACAATACCGGAAAAAGAGCGCGTGGAGCAGATGACCGCCATCCTTGATGTTTCCGGCGTCTGGTACTCCCTCAGCTTCGGGATTGCCCGGGGTCTTGACTACTATACCGGCATGGTCTTTGAGGGCTTTGCCCAGAACCTTGGCGCGGAAAACCAGATCGTCGGCGGTGGGGCGTACCGGCTCGCGCACCTGTTCGGCGGAGACGATGTCGCGTCAGCGGGGTTTGCCATCGGCTTTGACCGTGTCATGGTCTCGCTTGGCGATGTACAGCCTAAAAAAGATACCATAGCGGGAATTGTGTGCACAACCGAGGGCAGGACGTTCGCGCTTGCCGTGGCCCGGGCATTCCGGGCTGAAGGAATCCGGGCGGAGATGGACCTCACGGAGCGCGGGCTTGGCGCACAGCTTGCCCACGCTTCAAAATCTGCGGACTTTGCAGTTGTAATCGGCAAACGGGAGGCAGAAGCCGGTCAGGTTACCCTCAAAAATCTCCACTCGGGCGAGCAGAAGACCCTCGACCCGGCCGCGGCGATTGCCGAGGTGAAAGCGTATGGTGCTCGCTGAGGAACTCGCGAAGCAGCAGCGCAGTATCAGTGTCGCGGAATTTTTCGAGAAGAACAAACACCTGCTGGGCTTCGACTCACCGACACGTGGCGTCATTACCACGATCAAAGAAGCGGTGGATAATGCCCTAGACGCATGCGAGGAGGCACAGGTGCTTCCCGACATCTACATCAGCATCAATAAGACCGGCGCCGAGATGTTCCGTATCATTGTCGAGGATAACGGCCCGGGCATTGTCCCCGCGCAGGTCCCTTTTGTCTTCGGGAAACTCCTGTACGGCTCGCGGTTCCACCAGATCCGGCAGACCCGGGGGCAACAGGGGATCGGGATCTCGGCCGCGGTGCTCTACGCACAGCTGACCAGCGGCCTGCCGACGGTCGTCATCTCGCGCACCGGGGCAAAGGAACCGGCGCATAAGTTCGAGGTCCAGATCAAGATCGAGACAAACGAGCCAGACATTATCTCGCAGCAACCCTTCGAGTGGGACCGGATCCATGGCACCCGGGTCCAGATCGAGTTCAGGAGCACGATGTCGGCAAAGAAGAAACTACTCGAATATCTCAAATACACTTCGGTGGTGAACCCACACGCCCGGTTCCGGGTGGAACTGGACGACGAATCGTTCACATTCGAACGGGTGAGCCAGGAAGTGATCGCATGCCCGGTGGCGATCCAGCCGCACCCGCACGGGATCGAGTTCGGGCAGCTGAAAAGGATGGCCGCGGCAAGTGACGAGAAACTGATCGATTTTCTGGTAAACGGGTTCTCACGGGTGGGAAAAAAGACCGCGCAGGAGATGTGCGATCGGGCCGGGCTTAAGCCAACCGCAAAAGTGCAGGGGCTCTCCGCAGAGGAACTCAAAAACCTGCTCGCCGCGATCGCAGTCGGTTGCCGTGCCCGCCCCGCCGACCACCCAGTGCCTCTCCCCCATAGGAGAAGAGCTGATCCGGCGCGGGCTCGACAAGGAGTTCCAGATGGACTTTGTCACGGCACGGACAAGGCCGAGCTCAGTCTACTCCGGCCACCCGTTCGTAGTCGAAGCAGCGATCGGGTACGGCGGCCGGCTCCCCCCCGAGGGAAATGCAACGATCCTCAGGTTCGCAAACCGGGTCCCGCTCATGTACCAGCAGGGCGCCTGCGCGGTCACCGAGTGCGTATCAAACATCAACTGGAAGTCGTACACCATCTCCCAGCAGGGCCTCCCGATGGGACCGGTCCTGATCCTTGTCCATGTGGCATCCACCAATGTACCTTTCACGAGCGAGAGTAAGGATGCAATCGCGAGCATCCCGGAGATCGAAAAGGAGATCGTGCTCGCCCTGCAGGATCTTGGCCGGGAGCTCAAGACCTTCCTCTCGCGCCGGGACCGGAACAAGCTCGCCGAAGACCGGGCGCGTGCAGTCTGCGCGGTCATCCCGGAGATCGCGGCAAAGGTGAGCGAGATCGTGGAGAAGCCTGTCGTTGACACCACACCCATCGAGGGCCGGCTGATGCGCAAGCTGATCGCGAAGAAATGGACACGGGACGGGAAAGTGACCATCGAGGTGAACAACTATACCGGCAGCGATGCCGGAATCTCAGTCTACGATATCTCCGCTGACAATGCAGCCGATGCGGAAGTGCCGCCGGCGTTCTCAAGCGAGATGGACGGGCAGTTCACCAAGGTCTGGAAGATGGCGATCCCGAAACAGACCGTATGGCGTGTCTCGTATTCCGGCAGGGGCGGCGGTATGCTCGATATCCGCGGGATAGAGGACAACAAGAAGATGGTGGTGGATCTCGATGTCTAAAGAGGAACTCGATGCACGGTCGATGAAAGCCCTCATGGGAATTGCCTCATCCTGGTACGACCAGATGAAGGCCGGGGAAATCCCGTCAATCTCGCTTCCCACCCGGACAAAATACAACATCGAGTACGATGACGCAAGCGAGGTCTGGAAATACGGGGACAAGGAGAGCCTGCGCACCGCAGCGACGGCAAAGAGCGCGACGCACCTCCTGAAGATGGCCTACGTGATAGGGTTTGTAAAACAGCAGCTCATCGAGAACCGTTCCTCGACACTCAGGGAAATGTATTACATCTCGGAGGGCTGGAAGCGTGCGAAGTTTGCCGCGCAGGACGAGAGCAACTTCCTTGTCGAGGACCTCGAGATTATCTCGGAAGTGCCGCGCGAAGGCTTCCACCTCCGCCCCGAAGAGGACGGGGCGAGCATCTACGGCCCGATGCGGATCAAGGAGCAGACCCGGCGCGGCCTCAAGACCATCCACTGCCAGGACGATGTGGGGGCGGCAGGGTATTCCATCCCAAACAATGTGGAGAGCATCGAGTTCGTCGATCATGACGCGAAATTTGTCATCGCGATGGAAACAGGCGGTATGTACGACCGGCTCATCGAGAACGGGTTTGATGAGGAGTACAGCGCGATCCTCCTCCACCTCAAGGGCCAACCGGCCCGTTCCACGCGCCGGATGCTCAACCGGATCAGTCAGACCTGGAACCTCCCCATCCTCGTCTTTACCGATGGCGACCCATGGTCGTACCGGATCTACGCGTCGGTTGCCTACGGCGCAATCAAGAGTGCCCACATGTCCGAACTGCTCGCAACCCCCAAGGCGCAGTTCCTCGGGCTTCAGCCAAGCGATATCCGGGACTACAACCTGCCCTCAGACAAATTATCCGACAAAGATGTCGAGGCTCTGAACGCGGAGCTGACCGACCCCCGGTTTGCAACAGCGTACTGGAAAAAGCAGATCAACTTACAGCTCGAACTGGGACTCAAGTCAGAACAGCAGGCGTTTGCGGCCCGGGGGCTGGACTTTGTGACGAAGAAGTACCTGCCGGCCCGGTTGAGTGAAATGGGGATCCTGAAAAACTGAGGGAAGTATGAGTGCCAGAGATATGTATACTGACGGGGGTTATCTGAAGAATAATCCCACATGGGATGTAGAAGATGCTCCATGGAAGGCCGATCTCATCTTCCGCATGATGGAAAAACACCGGATCAGGCCGACAACCATCTGCGAAGTCGGTTGTGGGTGCGGGGAGATCCTTCGCCAGATCCAGCTGAAACTGCCGGCAACTACAAAATTTACCGGGTACGAAATATCCCCTCAGGCATATGAACTCTGCAAAGAGCGATCGAATGACAGACTCCGTTTTAAGCTAAACAATTATTGCGATGAGTCAGATAATTTTTGTGACCTCATCCTCCTTATTGATCTCATTGAGCATCTGGAGGATTATTTCCAGTTTTTGCGGGATATCAAAGGGAAAAGCCAGTATAAAATTCTGCATATCCCTCTTGAGATGTTTGCCATCTCAGTTCTTTATCCTCAATTTCTGCTTGGACAACGAAAAAAAGTAGGCCATCTCCATTATTTCTCAAAAGATACGGCAATTCAGATGTTAAGGGATATTGGGTATGAGATCATAGATTTTACCTACACGGGGGGATATGCCCTTCCTCATCACCATTATGGGATAAAAGACACAATATCGAGGATCCCCCGCACGCTGCTCTACCCTTTTATGCCGGATCTTACCGTAAGGGTATTCGGCGGGTATTCACTTCTTGTGCTGGTGAAATAATATGAGAATAGACTGCGCAGAATATCTGGATTCTGCCCTATAATACCACGAGGGAAAATGCCAGAGTATACACTCGGACTCTTTGCAAATATGTACCCTGGTTTCGAAGGAGACTACCGGGGTATATTCATCCGGCAGATGGTCATGGATCTTGAGATGCGGGGAATAAAGATTAAAATTGCAGCAAAAACAACACCTTCACCACTGGGGTACCTATCCTTCGGCTGCCACTCGGTTTACCTTGCCAGAAGAGATGATCTCGATCTCCTGCAGGCTGAGTATATACCGCACAGCAGTATCATTCCAGCCTTGATAAAACGGCAAAATGTCCCGCTTATTCTCAAATTCCACGGTGATGATGCCCGCATATATCCATTTAAAAACCGGTTCAACATGACCCTGACAAAGGTCATGCTCAGGAAAGCTGCCCATGTAGTCACTGCGAGTGAAGAAATGCGCCGCATACTGATCAGTATCGGGGCACGAGCGGATCAGATTACCGCAATCCATTCCGGGGTGGATACCGATTTCTTTGTGGCAACTGACAAAGAGGAATCCCGGGCCCTTCTGGGTCTTCCCCTCACAAAAACCATCTTTCTCTTTGTGGGCAGGATCCATTCATGGAAAGGTGTCCCCGAGCTTATCGAGGTTGCCCGAGCCAGTCCCCAATACCTGTTTATCTTTGTCGGTCCCGGCACACCGCCAGCTCATCCTGAAAACTGTATCTTTCCCGGTACAAAGCCGCATGGAGAAATCCGAACGTGGATGAATGCTGCAGACTGCTTTGTCCTTCCAACCCATACAGAAGCAGTTCCGACATCGGTCATGGAGGCGTTTGCCTGCGGAATTCCTGCAATCGCAACAAACATCGGTGGTTGCCCGGAAATTGTCACAGATAAAGAAAATGGACTCCTTGTCCCCATCGGCGATCTTCGGGCACTTATAATGGCCGTGGAATGGATGGGTGCGCATCAGGAAGAACGAAAACAGATGGGACGAAACGCACGAAAAACGGTATGTGAAAGGTTCGACCACCGGCTGCAGACCGATCGTTTGATCGAGGTTCATACAAGAGTACTCGAGAATAAGCCGGCTGCATCATTCGCAAAATGAGATTGTCACGGCAGACTGCAGAGGAGCTTTATGAATTTTTCCCGGGCATACCGTGCATCGAAATCAGTTCTGGCAATCAGGCAGGCATTTTTGGTCATGGTCCTGCAGAGTTCACCATCAGATAAAAGGAGTTCAATTGCCTTTGAAAGCGGTTCTGGATCGTTATCGCTGATGACCATCCCGCATTGGTTCCGGGAAAAGAACCATGAGACAAACGAATCTTTGGGTGCATGCACAAGTACCGGTGTCCCTGCGGCCAGATATTCACCAATCTTTCCCGGGGCAGAGGTCCGGATGATATCCGGATACTCAGACCCAAATGCAAGGGGGAGAAAGAGCAGATCGGCGCGACGCTGGATATCCGGCATCCGGGCATTGGGCAGGTGCTTGTGGATCACCACCGGCCCGGCAATATTATTCGTCTCAAGATGAACATCTGACTGATGAGTATAGATGTGAAGTTTAAGACCGGGGATCCGGGCCTTCTTCATTGCAGATATCAGGTTCCTGAACGCGCTATAATGGGCTTCGTATACGGCACCCGTGTAGACAATCTGTTTTTCTGTCTGATCTTTCTCAGGAGAAGAGGGATTGATATTTTTTTCATAGTCTGAAATGTCGAACGGATTATGGATAACCGTTGTATGGACACCATACCTCTGCTGATATTCCTTCCCAAGGCATTCATTGGGTACGATGATCCCTTCAGCACCCTTTACAATAGTTTCTTCATACACATCTGCAAAAGAGCGGAGGAGCGGATCCGGCCATTGACGCGAATAATAATCAAATGCGTAAAGGACAAACGGGAGATTAAGATCCCTGCTTGCGAAAAACGCTGCAGGGGGATCCAGAATATCCCCGGTACAACCAACAACGGCAGTACAATTTTCGGCACGCAGGATTCGTTTGTACTGGTGAATCCTGAACCTGAGCAGGAGAGCCAGCAAAAATTTGATCCGGAGTTTTGCTGCAGCGTTGACGAATGCCCTGACCAGCTGATAATCCGGGTTGACAAAATGGTAGTGCGCCGGAAGTCTGTCTGAACAGTTCCCCAAATGGTTGTACTGATAAAAATTTTTCAGGGTAATCAGGCAGTACGATGCCGGATCAAAACCTTTGAGCAGGTGGTATACCGCCACGGACTGCCCCGACTGGGACGGGGGTAGGCCCAACGAGATAAATGCAAATTTTTTCATGGCTTCCCGGATTTCAGCTGCTGCCGGTTTTACTCTGATGTATCGTATGGTATGACAGAAGTATCTTCAGGACCGTGCTGCTGACATGCTCATCAAGATATTCCCGGGGTGCTACCCATGTCGGAGGAGTGGACAGAACCAGATGCACGCACCGGAGAATCGTTTCCTGATCCGCACCCGAGAGTATGTTACTCCCACACTCAACTGTTTCAGGCCGTTCTGTCACATCCCGGATAGTGACATTGGGCACGTGGAATATACAGCATTCTTCCTGGACCGTCCCGCTGTCGCTTAAGACACATCGCGCATCCTGTTCCAGCCGGACAAAATCAAAGAAGCCGAACGGCTCATAAAACCGGATAACATCGGGATCTATCTCAATATCAAACTGCCGGATTTTGTCCCGCGTACGGGGATGTAAGCTGCAGATGACCGGCAGGTTATACCGCTTACCAAGTGTAGTGAGAGCCGTGATAAACCCGCGGAGCCGGTCAGGCAGGTCGACATTTTCGGAACGGTGAAGGGTTACAAGAAAAAACTGGTTTTTTTGTATATCGAGACGCTCCCGTATATCCGAGTGGATTATCTGGTCAGAATAGTGATTGATTACTTCAAGAATGGGATTACCCGTGACGCAGATTCGTTCATGGGGTATTCCCTCCCGGATCAGGTTTGCCCGGCTGCGTTCGGTATAGGGCATCAGGATATCGCTTGTATGATCAATGATCCTGCGATTTACTTCTTCCGGCACCCGGTCGTCATAACAGCGGTTCCCGGCCTCCATATGAAAAACAGGAATTCCCCTGCGTTTTGCAATGATGGCCGAAAGACTGCTGTTGGTATCCCCAAGCAGGAGGATCCGATCCGGGTGTTCTTTCTGGATCACTTCTTCGGTCCGGGTTAAGATCTGCCCGATCTGTTCTCCGGCGGTTTCACCCTGCGCATTGAGATAATAATCCGGATTTCTGATACAGAGTTCCTCAAAAAAAATATCTTTTAAATTTTTATCGAAGTTCTGCCCGGTATGAACCAGGACATGGGTGCATTGCGCATCCAGTTTTTCGATTATCCTGCTCAGACGGATAAGTTCAGGGCGCGTGCCCAGGATCGTCATGACTTTCATCGCAGGAGTTCCCCATCGGCAGTTCCGTTCTCTTTTACGAACAGATCGTATCTTTTTAACGTATCCGCAAGTTGGTCTGGAGTCATAACATTGTCCTTCGATGAAAATTCATGGCCCAGCGGAATATTTTTCTCATCGGGAACGCAGAGTTCGGGGAGAATGGGTTGTATGACATAGTAGTCCCCACGTTCAATTGTCCGATGGGCTTCTTCTTCGGAAACAAGGATCTCGTGAATCTTTTCTCCGGGCCGGATTCCGGTGACGACCATTTTTATCTTACGATCTCCAATCAGGGCGTAAGCAATATCCGTAACTTTTGACGAGGGCACGCGTGGGATATAGGTTTCACCGCGCTTTGCACCCTGTAATGCCGCAAAGATGGTATCCACCGCCTGATCCAGACTCAGTAAAAACCGGGTCATATCCGAAGTCGTGATGGTAACCGGGCCCCCTGCAAGGATCTGTTCATGAAACAGGGGAATTACCGAACCCCGGGATGCCAGCACGTTCCCGTAACGCACACAGATAAAGCGGGTATGAGGACAATCCAGGTTCGCTGTAATAAAAATGCGCTCCTGAAGCGCCTTTGTCATTCCCATAACGTTTACCGGTTTGCATGCTTTATCTGTGGATATTCCGACAACAGTTTCTACCGGGAGTTTCAGTTCGCGGATCGCGCGGACGATATTTTCAGGCCCGGAGATATTTGTCCTGACCGCTTCGTAGGGAAAGTATTCACAGGATGGGACCTGCTTTAATGCAGCGGCGTTGAAAACCACATCGACGCCCTGAAGAGCTGAACTGACACTGTGGAAATCCCGTACATCCCCGATACGAAACTCAAGCAGGCGTCTGAAATTATTATAAATAATCTCATCTGTCGAAGCTTTGCTGTTGAGATACGATAATCTCATTTCATGTTGTTTTGCTTCATCGCGGGAAAGGACGATGATTTTTCGCGGGGTTCCTATTTCACCTGACAGAAGGCGGCGGATCAGTACTTTACCTAACGAACCTGTTCCGCCTGTAACAAGGATGGTTTTATTGCTGAGCATGTTGTTTCCTGATTGCTGTATAAGGAGTTGGATCCCGATGCATCTGTTCTATCATATATTCCCATGATGGAATCTTAATGTTTGTTTCTTTTTTGAATTTCTCCGGGTTCAGGCTCCGGTCATTGACAACCGTGTCATCAGGCTCAATAGCGATGGTCAGGCCATAGGTTTTTTTTACCAGATTCAAGAGATCATACTTGCTAATTGGCTCGGATGCGACCTGGTTAACCCCGGAGAGCCGGGGATGGTCGGTGATAATTTCTGTGATGATCTCTGACAGGGCCAGAGTTGTCAGGCCGGAAAAAACAGCGTTTTTATAACCGGATACCGTTTTTCCTTCCTGACTCATGAACCATTCAATGAGGCCATGAGATGTATCAAGCTCTCTGCCGATTATGGATGTGCGGAGGGTAAGACATCCGGGGTAATCAACCTCCCCGAGGTATTTTGTTTTACCGTACAGATCTTCAGCATCGGACGGATCTTCTTCGGTATAGTATCCTCTCCGTCCCGAGAATACACAATCTGTGCTCATGTGAATGAGCCGGATGCTTTTTTGCCTGCAGATTTGTGCAAGCTGGTGAGGGAAGAGGGCGTTTATAGCAATGCTCTGCAAGGGGTCCTGTGCGGCGGGGAGCTGTTTCACAATGCCGACGCAGTTGATAATTACCTCAGGATTTGCTTTATCGATTGCAGTGCGGACCGTCTCTAAATTATCTGCACTGATGTTCCCGATAATATCCATTTTCGAAAAAATGGGATAATTTGCGAGAACGGATGCATTTCTGCGCACGGTTCCGGTAACCGTATGTTCCCGTGAGAGCACCTGCATCAGTTTATGGCCGAGCATTCCGGTGGCGCCGAGGATGAGGATTTTCATTATTTGGTCTCCGCTTTTTTTGAAGAAGGATTAACTACGTGTCGTTTTTATATCTGCACTCATTTTATTATTTTTACTTCACAAATTAATGTCCGTGTTTGTTGACAGAATCTTTGTCCGATTATGAGATCTTTTTCTTTTTGTACACTTCATTATATAATGATATAATTTGGGGATGAATCACGGAATTATCGATTCTTTTTTGAGCAATCTTATAATTAACTTCTGCTGATTGGTTGATCAGGTTGTCATTTGTTAGTGCACTACGGATCGCCACTGCAACACGATCCGGATCTTCCGGCTGAACGATAAATCCATTTTCACCATTTATAACCCATTCATCCGCACAACTGGTGTTTGATTCAATGGGAAAGGCACCTAACGCCATAGATTCCAGAAGGGAGTTGGGGACTCCGTCACTGATGCTTAGGCCTATCGAAATCCGTGCCTTCCCAAATATCTTTAATAATTCTTCATGGGATTGTGAGGGAAGGACGGTGATTGGAATGTCCAGATCGTGAGAGACGAGCTGAGCTTTAATCTTCACATCTTCTGTTGCTGAGTAGATAAATATTGAAAAATCTTTCAGTACGTCAACACATAATTCGAGAGCATGGAGCGCGACAAGAGCGCGCCCCATGGATCCTTGGTAACCCTTTACCAGAATCAGTTTCCGATCCGAACATTTTCCCGGTTGCCAATACCCTCTTAATCCTGATGTGTCCAAACCCCCATTCCCGGGTAGTACAGGAAGAAATTCTCCTTTGAATCCGAATTCTTTGGCTAATCGGATATCCCGTTCAGATTTTGGGCCATAATAATCACAGGAAGCAAGTACCTTTTCAATTTTATCTCGATGATCCGGAAGACGCCCAAAAAAGTAAATATCGTTCCCCCACGGTGTGTAAATCCATGGGGGAAATGAATCCCCCATTATTTCTTTGGCGTGTAACGCAAGATAACCGGCATGCTGCATTTCAAGCGTGTGGACTATATCCGGTTTGATTTTTTTAATTACCCTTATTAATTGTCGTGCGCGATATCCCCCGTCATTTGTTGGGGATTTTGCAAAATGATCCTGCAACCGCTGCAATACATAATTTGCCTTATCAAAACCTTGGGGTACCGGGAAAGGAAATGCACCGGAAAAACGCAAATGTTTATCCGCTTTTTCTGGTATAAAGACAAATCCATGAACCGTCACATTTTTTATTGTCGGGTACATTTCCCATCCCCATGAGGGGAACAGGTGCACATCCCAATTCAAGTCCTGAATTTCATTCAGCCATCTGGCGGTATGCACACTCTCTGTCATGGCGATAAAAAGAATACGTGGCATTTCTCTTTCTTCTCCTCCGGTTATGATGGTGAATATGAATCTAATATTTCCCGGCTCCAAAGTTCAAGCATCATCAGTAACCATGGCTGTCCCCACCCGGTTTTTCTCTTATAATACCGGTTTTTTATCGTTTGAACTTCATCGGGTTTGAGTAATCCTCTCTCCTTTACGCAACGGCTGGAAAGTGTGTCCTCCAATACGGCATTGAGGGGGCCCCGTAACCATGCATCAAACGGCATACTGAATCCTCGTTTGGGTTGTAAATCAAAATCTTTTGGTAAAATTGAACGACCTACATCAATTAATATACGCTTTGCTCCTGAAGAACGGTAAGTTATTCGATTTGAATGCCTGAATTTCTCTGGATCCCCAAGTTTTGCATCGTCTGGTAAGGAGAGGGCAAGATTAGCAATTACCGGATCAAGATACGGTACCCGAACTTCCAGTGAATGCCACATTGAAACTGCATCAATATCCCTGAGCAGTTGATTATTGGTATAGCCCCGTAAAACAAGTCCTGATACCCGCTCAACTGCTGAACCATATAACAATTCATCAGTCGGTTTTAAGTCACGGCATTCCTGCTGTCCTGCCTGTGAATTATCCTGCAATGACAAAGGAATTAATGCTTTTGCGCCTTTTGAGCCAAAAATATAATAATTTGATGCATATTCTGATAGGAAACCATCCGGATCGCAATCAGTATCTTTCTCCGGCCGCTCCCTCTGCAAACCCAGATCGAGCAGATGACGTGAAACCTGTTGTATAGTTTTTACCTGTCGATAAATGTTCCAAGGACTTCGCCTGAGAGAACGTTGATATTTCTCCATTGAGATAAACCAGGGATAGCCGGCAAAGATTTCATCTCCTCCCGTTCCGGATATAGCAACCGTAACCTCTTTTCTTGCTGCCATGGAAACAAAATAAGAATTTACACCATCGACCGAGGGTTGATCGAGTCCTGATGCAATATCCTGAATACGTTTATAAACCTCGGAACCCCTCACCAACACATGCGAATGATCGGTTCCGATATAGTGTGCGGTTTTTTTTGCATCATTGCTTTCATCAATATCTGCACCTTCACTCTCAAACCCAACAGAAAACGTTTTGATCCTGTGATCTGCCACTTGTGCCATGAGTGCAACGAGAATTGAGGAATCAACACCCCCACTGAGAAATGCCCCGAGAGGTACGTCACTTACCATTTGCATTTCGACGGTTTCACGCAACGCGGAATCCAGAAGGGCAACCTGCTTTTTATAAGCAAGTGCCCGGACTCCCGGCATTCGATCGATGCCAAGCGACCAGTAGCGTTCGATGCGTTTCTCTTTGTTGTTCTCAAGGATCAACCGGTGAGCCGGGAGAAGCATGTGAACTGTTTCTAGTATCGTATCGGGTTGGTATACTGATCCAAATGTGAGGAGCAGACGCAGCCCGGCAGGATTGATAATAGGGGGCACAAGTCCGCTTGCAAGCATCGCTTTAATCTCTGATCCAAAAATAAATTTTTCCCCGGATTCTGAATACAACAGGGGTTTGATTCCAAACTGATCCCGCGCAAGAAGGAGGCGTTCACGCCCAACCCCTTTTCGTTTGTCGTAAATTGCAAGGGCAAATATTCCGCGCAAACGACTGAGAAAATCATCGCCATAGTGCTCATACATCCTGAGCACAACCTCAGTATCCGAAGTGGACCGGAATGAATAGCCAAATGATTCAAGGATCTGCCTTTCCTGTTTAAAATTATAAATTTCACCGTTATAGACGATCCAGATGGTCCCCTCGGGGGTTGACATCGGCTGATGACCGGATGGATGGATATCAATTACGGCGAGCCGTGTCATCCCAAGGGCAACCTGATTATCCTGATAGATGCCCTGATCATCCGGACCCCGGTGGCGCATGGATGAAACCATTGAGCTGATGCTCGCAGAATCAGAAAAATTCCAGATGCCAGCTATGCCACACATATTAACCGTTTTAATGAATAATTTATCTTCAGTTATACTTTGACTGCACGCACTTCTATTCCATTTCCAGCATATTTAATTTCAATTATATTCATTCCGTTCTTCATTAAGGATTCTTTAATCTCTTCTGCACTACGTAAGTGTTTGTAAACATCTGTTAGGGTATCATAGGTATCTAAAATTGCCCATTCATATAGCAATTTTTCACCTAGAGCAAAATAAGCATCATGATAATCTACAACCGGAGACACATATAAAAACAATTGCCTTAGCTTGCCAAATCCAAAAATATTTTGGTGTTTATAAAAAAATCTGTGTAATGGCCAGAATATTTGTATATATCTCTGAACAAATTTCAATGATGTTTCTTCGCTTGTTCTAAGTAAAAAAAATCGAAAAATTCTTCTTATAGGTGTGGAGGGGTAGTCCTTCGAGTAATGATCAATAAATAACATTCCATTTAGCTTAAGATACGAACATAATGCAGCAATTGTTTTTTCCGGATTTGGAGTATGCTGAATGACTCCGATACAAATAACCATATCAAATTGATTTGGAGGTACCGGGAGGTTTACAATATCTGCCTGAATAACAAAATAATTTGGATATTTTGAGCAATTTTGATAGTTGGCATCAACGGCTGATGAAATATCCGCGGCAAACACTTTAGCGCCGGATTGGAGCAAAATTTCTGTGAATCTGCCCGCCCCACATCCTGCTTCTAATGTACTTTTTCCATGAAAGATATCCAATGAACCTCCCACAATTCTGGTTAAACGCACTCTTGATAAGGGAACTCCGGTAAATGAATCCAATTGGGTTGTTCTATAGGTATTCCATTGCAAACCAAAAGCAGATGCATAATTATCTTTGGGGACAAAACGGGGGATATTGTTGATAATCGGGAATTTTTCCCCGTTTTGGGATATTAAATAATCTTTTTCTTTAATTAATGGTAAGCCGGATTTCGGTGAAATTAACGTAAATTCAAATATTTTGTTTATATCCATACAATCATCCTACTATGATTTTTTTTCATATAAAATGTGTTTTTCAGGAGGGAGATTCGTTTTTTTTAAAACTACGTAGAGAGATTGGCCTTTAAGTATTTTGAAGCGACTGATATGTAATTTTATTAAAATTTTAAAGAAACCACCAAAAAATTTGTTCCCAAAATAACGGAGTGTTCTTTTAATAAAAGAATCACCAATAATTTTTGAGTTGATCCAGTAGTATGTATAATAATAATGGTCTTTCAGTAATAACGGTTCACAATCAATTTTTTCAATTGAGAGATTCAAACGTTTTGCCAATACTTCAAAGGTTTTTTTATGCCATCGGGTTGCATGATGAGGAGGCATATTTTGAACACAGGGTTCAATAAACTTTATGGGGCCATCTTGATTGGGTACAGACAAACATATTTTTCCATTTTCTTTGATCAAGGTGGATAAGTGGCGAATGAATTCGATCGGATCTGCAACATGTTCAAGAACATGAAACGATAATGCAACGTCAAAATACTGTTTTTTGATTAAAGCATCTTCATTAAAACCATATATGGTGAATCCCAAAGCACGAGCCTTTTTAAGGGCCTGTTCATTATATTCCACTCCTATAATAAGGGGAACAATAGTTTGAATTTTTTTTAGAAATGCACCGTTACCGCATCCAATTTCAATAATTGATTGAACACCCTTGACATCTTTCTGCGCCTCATCGAATTCCCATTTATCATCAATATAGGTAAATACATTTTCAACATTTTGTGAATTATCGAGGTTATAGTCTTCGACATAAAATTGGGGTGCCCCGATGATTTGAGGGAGGAAAATATCCAGTTCGCAGTTTGGACAGGAGTATAATTGGGTATATTCGCTTTGAGCCCGGTGAGCTTCTATTGTTTCAGGAGTGAACAGGGTGGGTTTCCATAAATCAAATAATTGATCGATAGAATACTGTGGACCCGTTGGTTCTAATATGCTGTCGCATATTGGACAATGATGAGTTTGTTGCGAAATAGATAATTCCTCCATCCAATGTTTTAAAATTAAATAAGTTGTTTTTTTATCCGATGTTTTGCAGTATATCGATCAATTCTGTTTTTTAATACAAGCACATGGAGATGCAATGGTTGTAATATGGGTCTTATACGGAGAGGTATGAGGGATTCAAACGTGCATGGTTTCGATTTTAATTTGGCATTCTGATGAAGGTGCCTGTTATCAGGATCAAAAATTCCCTGTGTGGGAACCTGAAATGTTGCGGGGGGTTCATCTCGTCGTGCCGCGAAGAAAATCAAAACCGTTTTTTCCGGATCGATTAATCCCTCCAACGGCATTCCATAGGTATATTCAAAGAAAATATTTCGTTTTGAGTAATTCTTTATAATATTTGATGCGTCAACCTGGAGGATATAACATGAAAAATCAGAAAAGCCATTCACGGAATAGAAATCAAAGAAAAAACAAGGGCTGATAGCATAAAAACCATGATCAATATTGAATGAGCTGATATGAATGATGCAGCCATTTGGTTTTATCATATGCACAATATTTTCCATAACCTGTCGAATGTCAAAAATATGTTCGACCGTACCTCCATCTAAAATCAAGGAAAATGCATTGTGTAATTTTGGTGGCATGGGTTCATTGAGATCATGTAAATAATAGGGTTTATCGGTATCGAACTTATCTATATCAAAATATTCGTGAATGCCCATCATTTCAAAAAAGACTTTGGCGTGAACAAATCGTTCTGAAATTTTCGAAAGATCGGAATTTTGTTTGAACATTTTGCTACTATGAAGCGCGATTTCTTTGGGTTCTGTAATTGGAACACTTAGGTTGTTGAAATACGATCTTAAATCAGTGTATGTGGCCCAGATCTCCTGATTTCCCAGTGTCAACACCGGCCCTTCGAATGAATAGTGCTGATGAAAACGAAGAAGAATTTTCAGACTGCTTGGAAATAATCCCATTTATAACGACACTCCACATTGGTAGGATACATCAGCAAGATCCAATGGTAAATGCTTTGCCATGCCACCCGAATGAAAACAATTCATAGAGTTTAATTTGAGGATTCGCTGAAAGCCATTCCTGGCATGCACGCTGTTCTCCAAAGTCTGGCAAATTTCTGTAACACCGCCAATCATCAAACAGGAGAACTGACCCGACACTAACTCTCTTGGTAAGAAACTTCAGGTACAGGAACCGTTGATTCATAGTAATCGCAATCAATCCATGCCGCTGCGACTTTATTGATACCATATTTCTGGGCATTTTGTTCAGTTAGCGTCTGATCAAACCATCCTTTCACCGTTGTAGCTTTATGTAAGTTTACATGTTTTTTGGTTAGGTTCTTGATGAATTTTTCTTCAGAACAGGAATATTGGCCTTCATAAAAAGAGCTTGCATATCCTTCGAGATTATCAATACCCTTTGGTTTTGGCAAACCTTCAAAGGAATCCAGAGCAATAAATCGCATATCTTTGAAAACCCTGGACATTACGTTACATGCATAAGAAAATGTTTCTCCTTGAGCAACGCCGAATTCCAGATAGTCTCCGGGGATTTCTGCTCCGACAAGATAATCAGTCAGATTATCTATTGCATCCCATCGGTTTGTGTAATAATTTAAGAGACGATATTCCGCAGCACTCCGGAAAAACTTATTCCTTATGATAGTATATAAAGTCCTTATTTTTTGCATGATTGATTCCTAATCCCTATTTCATTAATTGATTTTAATTGAGTGGTTATAATTGCATAAATAGATTCCGGGAAAATTATGGGCTGATTCTGATAAATACGGATCAATTTCAACAGAAAATTGTTTTGCATACAGGATTCCGTCAATATCTTCGATATTTGCACGACCCAGCCATAATCCCAGCAAATAATTACCCGGCCTAACCAAAACATTCTGAAGTATAAATGTGACGGTTGCGATCTGTCCCTGTTTTAACGAAAGAAAAGAATTTTTCATTGCTGTATTTGCATCAATTAACCGGTATCCGGATTGCTCGTAAATGATCATGGCAACATTAGCATCAAAAATATCCTGATGTGCTAGAATTTTTAATGTAATTTCCAAATCCAGACCAACATGTAAAAATTCCTGAGGCTGTTGTTCGCTATCACGTGGAATAATTTTAACAGAAACAAATCGACCTTTACCATTTCCATACCGTTCAATATTTGTCAGATCTGACGACGTATCAATATGCGAATACAACATCGATTGGTATTCGGAGGTAACCACTCGTGCATCCCCATCTTTCGATATCTGTCCGTTGGAGATCAACAAACCTCTCGAACAAAGAGAGGTTATTGCACCCATATTGTGACTCACAAACAACACGGTTCTCCCCTCTTTTGCCACGTCCCCCATCTTTCCCATACATTTTTTCTGGAATGATGCATCCCCAACTGCGAGCACTTCATCTACGAGAAGGATCTCTGTATCCATGTGTGCTGCAACGGCAAAAGCAAGCCGCACGTACATTCCGCTGGAGTATCGTTTCACCGGCGTATCAAGGAATTTTTCAATCTCAGCAAATTTGACAATCGCATCTAACTTGGCATCAATCTCCCGACGTTTCATACCAAGGATCGAGCCGGATAAAAATATGTTCTCCCGTCCGTTTAACTCCGGATGAAACCCGGTACCTACCTCAAGTAATGATCCCACGCGTCCATACAACTCCACCGTTCCCTCAGTTGGTGTTGTAATGCGGGATAAAATTTTTAGGAGCGTCGACTTCCCGGCACCGTTTCGCCCGATAATCCCGACAACCTCTCCCTGCTCCACTTCAAAAGATACATCCTTCAAAGCCCAGAATCCTTCCACCAGTGGCGCCTTGTGGAACACCTTCATTGGTGCTTTAAGTGAATTGACAATCGCATCGCGGAAGGTATGATAGGGTTCCTGCGGTCCGCCAAGCTGGTATTTCTTGCCGAGATGGCTGACGCGGATAACAATCTTATTTGTTGACATGGAATCCACTTTATTTTAACTAAACTCAATATCAATAATAAAGGAGAAAATAAGAAGTTAGATTCATATAACACCCTCACGCCGATAAAAATACAAAATTCCCATAATTCATAAATATCTTTGTTATTTTCCTTTAATGAACTTTCTGAAGATACCACTGAACATATGTTCTGGCACCTTCCCCTAGAGAAATACGGGGCCTCCACCCAAGTTCTGATTCCGCTTTCCGAATATCTGCCAGGGTGTCTTTCACATCTCCTTTTTGCTGGTCGACAAACTGGATTTTTGCAGACCTTCGGCAATTCTTCTCAAGTTCACGTATCAAATCATTAACCGTAATCCGGCTCCCACCCCCAATATTAAAAACAGATCCGGGAGTGCCTGAAGAGGCGGCTTTCAGATTTGCATCAACAATATCCGACACATAGGTAAAATCCCGTGTCTGGGCACCATCACCATAAAGAGGGATCGGTTTTTCATTCAGGATCGCGGTCACGAATTTGTTGATAGCCATATCCGGTCGCTGGCGGGGACCGTAGACCGTAAAATACCGGAGTGAAACGGTTGGCAATCCAAAATTTTTCCAGTATAAGTGACACAGGTGTTCTGCGGCAAGCTTTGTTACTCCATACGGTGAAACCGGTTGCAGACGCATGTCTTCATGCATGGGAAGCGGGACATCTCCGTATACTGATGAGGATGAGGCATAGACAAATTTTTTCAGGCTTTTATCTTTGTAGGTACTCAAGGAGACGTTGCGATGCTTCGATATTGTTCCGGGTGTAGACGGAAAAATCCGATCCCCATGATGCCCGTACACCTGCCTGGGCGGCCAAGTGAAAAACCACATCAACCTCGGGATAGGTGGTTAATTCCAGGATGTCTTTGGCTATAAATACAAAGTGGGAATTTTCCAACGCAGGTGCAATATTCTCTTTCTTAATGCGTTCGGAATAATAATCAGTAAAACAGTCGATTCCTGTTACATCATGACCTTCTTCCAATAACTGATCGGTCAGGTTACTGCCGATAAATCCTGCACACCCGGTAACAAGACACTTCATGAACAAACCATCTTCTCCAAGTAGTCCATAATCTCTTTGTTTAAATGAGGATCCCGAAGTGCAAAATCGATAATTGTTTCAATATACCCCAGTTTATCACCGGTATCATAACGTTTGCCATGAAATTTGAATGCATATACCGGGTGATCTTTGAGGAGGATGTGAATCGCATCGGTCAGCTGGATCTCGTTTCCTATCCCGCGTTCTGTAGTTCTCAGGCAATCAAAAATTTCCGGAACAAAAATATACCTGCCAACAGCGCCCATATCCGATGGCGCTTTTTCCGGTGTTGGTTTTTCAACGATATCCTCAATCCTGAATAGATCGGGCTCGATTGCACTCCCCTTAATAATACCATAACTGCAGACTTTTTCAGGGGGTACATGTTCTATCGAAATCACCGATGACTTAAACCGTGAATATACTGACATTAACTGCCCCGTGCAGGGTGTTGAATTAGAGATAATATCGTCTCCAAGCAGCACAGCAAATGGCTCATTGCCAATATGGTTTTCAGCTTTGAGGATCGCATCGCCAAGTCCTGTGGGCTCCTTCTGTCGGACATAATGAATAGTGGGGAAATCCGATATTTCCCTGAGCCTATCGAGAGTAGCATCCTTATGTTGATCTTTCAACCGCATCTCCAGTTCAGGTGCTGCGTCAAAATAATCCTCAATCGCACGTTTCCCCCGGCCGGTAATAATGATGATATCATCAATACCGGATGCAACTGCCTCTTCAACCACATAATGAATAACGGGCTTATCGATAATTGGCAGCATCTCTTTTGGCAGTGATTTTGTAACTGGTAAGAACCGTGTGCCTAGTCCAGCCGCAGGGATAACCGCTTTGTGTATAAGTTGCTCTTTTTTCATTTTGACTCCAGATATCTGGTCACGGCATTAAAGTTTTCTACCAGCATATGCCCTCAACCCCTTTACGCGAAAGAATTCTCCGCCCTTCAATAATGACCGGTTGCACCATCAGATCAAATTCCTTATCGAGCCGGGAAAACTCCGGCCATTCGGTCATTACCAGGCAACCTTCGGCCCCTCGGAGTGCATCAGCAGCAGATTGTGCATACTCAAGTGAGGGAAAAACCTTCTGCATTGCAGGACCTGCCATGGGATCATAGGCAGCAACCTGAGCACCTTTCTTGAGAAGATCCTGAATCACCGGGATTGCACGTGAATCGCGGATGTCATCGGTATTATCCTTGAATGCAAGTCCAAGTACGGCAATTCGCTTGCCGGCTACACTGCCAAGCCGGGTTTCAAGAGACGCAACCATCCGGTGCGGTTGTTGCTCATTTACTTTGAGAACGGATCGCAACAGGATAGGATCTTCACCTGATTCATTTGCAAGGGATACAAGGGCTGATACGTCTTTGGGAAAACAACTACCTCCAAAACCGGCCCCTGCGTTAAGAAAGAGCGTCCCGATGCGGGGATCCATGCCCACCCCATTCATTACCTCGTATACGTCAATGCCAAGTTTTTTACAGAGATTTCCAATTTCATTAGAGAACGAAATCTTGGTGGCAAGAAATGCATTTGATGCATACTTGATCATCTCTGCCGCAGTAAGTCCCGTTCGGAGGACCGGGGCCCGGATATTTGTATAAACTTCCACAACCCGGTCACTCGCACGAGGATCATTACTGCCGATCACTATACGATCCGGGTGCAGGAAATCCTCAACGGCCCGGCCCTCCCGGAGAAACTCCGGGTTCATCGCAAACCCGATCTCTTCTACAGTCTTTCCGGAGGCCTGAAGAACCATAGGCTTAACAATTTTTTCTGTGGTACCCGGTGGAACCGTGCTTTTTACTACGACAACACAATACGAAGCATTTCGTTTTAGCGAGGCACCGATTGCGGTGCTCGCTGATTCAATATACGAAAGGTTCGCACTTCCATCAGGTTCCGGAGGCGTTCCAACACAGATAAAAATGATGTCTGCATCTGCCAGTGATTCATAGCCGGTTCTTGCACGGACTCGTTTACCGGCATTCCGGTTGAGCAGTTCTTCCAGCCCGTTTTCATGTATCGGTGGCTTTCCGTTATTGATTGCCAGAACTTTTTCCGAATCAACATCTAGGATAGTGACATCGTGTCCGAGCTCAGCAAAACAGGTTCCCGTTACGAGACCGACATATCCCCCGCCCACAACGGAAATTTTCATGGAAATTCAGTTCCTGTGATTCTATAATGGTATGTGATGATGGTGAATTAAAGTTTCATCCACCTGCTCTCTGAAAAATGATTGCATTCGCACAAGGACTCGTCCGGATGGATGCGCAACCGGATATCCCGAACTCTTCCATCTCCCCAAAAGATCCCCTGATGCATAGTACATCGCAAAAAAGCCCGAATAAGGCCCCATTTACCGCCCGAGAACATATGATGAACAGCAACAGAAGGGGGGCGGGGTCTGGATTTCCTGGGTTTTTTCTCACACAATATCCGCGTAGTACTGCTCCATTCTCCGGAAATAAAACATACCGGAGACAAGGAGCACTACGACCATACCCACCGAGACGAGCACCATTGCGCTGGGCGTACCAGTGCCCAGAAGCGCCCAGCGGAACCCTTCGATCACTCCAGCCATCGGGTTGAGGCCATACCAGACCCGCAGAGATTCCGGCACGAGGCTGGATGCATACACGACCGGCGATGCAAACATCCAGATCTGGATCAGGAAGGGGACTGTATACTGGAAATCGCGGTACTTGACGTTGAGGGCCGAGAGCCAGAGTCCGACTCCGAATGAGGTTGCAAGTGCGAGCAGGAGAAAGAGCGGCAGGAATACGATGTTCAGCGTCGGTGCATAGCCGTAGTAGACCATCATCACAAGAAGGATGATAAAGGAGACCGCGAAATCTACGAGCGGCGAGATAATGCTGGAGAGCGGCATGACCAGGCGCGGGAAATACACCTTGGTCATGATATTGGCATTCGTGACCATGGTTGTCGTGGATCTTGTCAACCCTTCGGCAAAGAGCGTCCAGGGGAGCAGGGCCGCAAGCACAAAGAGAGGATACGGCACGCCATCGGACGGGATATGCGCCAGCCCCCCGAAAAAGATCGTGAAGATCGCCATGGTCAGGAGAGGTTGGAGAACCGCCCACGCGATCCCGAGGCCGGTCTGCTTGTACCGGAGTTTGATATCGCGCAGCGTAAACGAGGCGACCAGTTCCCGGTACGCCCAGAGTTCATGCAGGTCAACCGGCACCCATTTCCGGGGCGGGCGGATGATAAGGGTCGGAACGGTGGATTCCTGAACAGGAGGGGTCGTGGCCATAAGAAGTTACCATCAAATTTGTTTTTGCATTACTTATAGTCTGGTGAAATTGCCTGATATTGTATGAAATTCCAGCCTGGCATGACACCGTGCATCAGCTCTAAAAAACTCTCCTGATCGTACACAAAGATTTGCGCTCAACCCCCAAGCATTAAAGTAAAGAGTTTCATGTTTGTGGTAATCTCATGAAAAGGCATATTGTATATCCAGGTACGCATTCCGCGAACCAATAAAATCCTGCGGAATATATTCCCATTTCGTCCTGTAATTCCCGGCTTTAAGATTTTCACAAGGTAGGTACATGCACAGCTCGCATTGTATTAGATGGGGGACAATTGTTAGAGATTGCCAATATCGCAAACTATTATTGTTGTTTAGCTGGGTCTTTATGAAAAGTGACAGAAAGTTAAGCCTCAGCCGTGGTTGACCTTTATTGTTTCAATCCTACGACGTGAAAATTCCTTAAATTAGTATGCGCGCGCACGTATTTTAATGTTTGTTCGACCAAAGTGGCTCAGCACATTTTTTGCAATAATTAGCATCTTTATCATTTTGAACAAGAGTATGACATCTCGGACATCTGATCATTTCTGAATCGCTCGATACATCATCTTGATTCATTCGTCGTATCCATCCTCGTAGTAAGAATAACCCAATCAGTACGAGTATAAGAAGAGCAACCCACATTTGAGCAGGGAAAAACCATCCATTAGACCAATTTGGGTTGGATAATAATTTTTGGCATGTATTAACTGAACAGTATATCCAATTATTATAAAAGACAATTACGGTTCCCGTCAAAATTCCTATTAGGATTGAAATTATCCAATTACCAACCATTATATCGGTCTTCTTTATTTCCTTTTTTGTGGGGGAACTATATTTCATTATTTTATCAGAAATTAAATTACCAATTACCAAATCACAGAAATAAAGAGCGGTTACTAAAAACCATAAAACTAATAAGACATCAATCAAGGAGTCATCCATATTTTACTATAATTTTTGACTACTATTTTTAACAATCGGTTGGAGATGAGAATTCTAAAAAGTTATGATATGCCAAAAATTTTATAATTTCCACATCGGATTTTGCCGAATAATTATATCACCTTCTGGCCCTCGGTCAGGGCGATGCAGGGTAGTGCTGCGCCAAACATAGTTTGGGTGTTCTTTCACGGTCCTTTTCATCGCTTGCGACAGGTCACGCGAGCAGCCAAAGAACCGGTACCCCTTTTTCCATGCAATCGCGTTGAAGACCAGTTCCTCCGGGGACCAGTCCGGGATGGTTGCATGGAAAGTCTTCCCCAGGTATTTCATCAGGTAATTCCGCAGGGATGCCATTTCGCCGCTTTTATGCCTTGTCTTCAGGGAGATGTCAAGACCATGCTTTTTATCACCGGCTTTGACGACCTTTGACCAGTGGTTCTTGAGCCGGTCAATTTCGGCATCCGTAAACTCGGTGAAAAATCCTGCATGGATATGAGGGTATCCTGATTCCGGCTGGGGTTCGACAATCCAGAAATAGGAGACCCCCGGCCGCATCCTGTTCCTGATGATGAGGGAGGCTTTCCGGAAGCCGGTGTTCAGGATATGCCATGATTCTTCGATGCTGTATCTCCGGCCGGTCTTTCTGTGAGCATACGCTGAATCGTGGTAGGTCGTGAACGTGAGCAGGGTGAGCGGGAGCGGGTTCTCTGCTGCCCATTTGTCGAGGAGATAGAGTTTTGCGATGCGCATCTTCATGTAATGACTTCTCCAGCGGTGCATGTAGGGTTTGGAGATAATGATGCCGCGACGACGCCGGGACCATCGCTTCTTCCGCCCTGGATTAACGCCTCTGATGATAATACGGACATCTTCTTTGTCCCGGAGATAGGAGATGAACTGCCAGCACCAGGTATAATACCGGGACAGCCGGGGATGTTCTTTCACCCGTGAGAAAGATGATGTTGTTCTTGAATCATTTTCCGTTCGGGAGAGGGAGGTATCATTTAGTCTATATGAGCCAAGGGGGGCGCATCCGCGCCCCTGCGGCGCTGCGCGCCGCGTTGCCCTGTCAGGAGTGTGCCCACCCAGCTGGGGTCGCTCGGACGCCTCGTCGGGTCCTCGCTGGGCAGGGAGGTTGAAAGCCTCTGCTCCGCTCGGTACAGCAGTCTTTTGAAAAGTCAAAATATCACCCGCTCGTCAGATTGTCCTTTTCAATCCGGGCTATTCCGACTCGTTCCAGAGCCCGGGCCATTAACTGTTCCAGCGGATGCAGCGCTCTGAAGACCTGATGGGAGAGTACGAGGACTTTTTCAGCACCTCCCGTTTGAGACGAGCGAACCTGAAATAGTGTTTGCTGCATACGGACCTCCCTGGGTAGTAACGAACCGGGCAGAAGAGGGATAACCCAGCCGGCCCGTGTTCACCTTCTGTTCTCATCCAAAATGTTGATGTCATTTTTTTCTCAACCTCACTTTTTCTGCTTCTATCACATGCCGGTACAGGATCCTTTCCTCATCGTCCGGACTGTCTTCTACCGGGGGGAAGCTGTGAAAGAAAATACCGGGGAACTGCGTCTCGATTAACCCTTTAATAGCGTCATTGAAGGACGTCGACGGGTACACCTTGATGATCTGAAGGGCCTCGTAGACCTCCTCAGATAACTTGACGTTTCTCGTCATAAGGTACACCTGAGTGTTCCTATTATAAATAATTTGCTAAAAAATGAGGGGAGGGAGGTTATTTTTTCAATTCTGTGAGGAGTTCGAGAAATGCGGCCTGGGCCTTGGGATTTTCTATGAAGAGTTGCCGGACCTGTTCGCCCCCGCTGGCTACATTCATCTGGGCTTCTGCGGTCAGAGGTTTGCCGCAGACATGGCAGAAATTGCTCTGGGGCCCGTTCATGGCAAAACAGGATTTGCACTGCCGGGGGAGCATCTTCTTGTCTTCCTTGATCTCCTTCTTCTCTATCCCCATCTTTTCCCGGAACTCGGCGTCGATGTCCTGCTCGCTCAGGACAACATAGGTCTTGAACATGTTTGTGCCGAGGTTGCCCCACATGGCCTGTTTGATGACGCTCTCCTGATAATTCTGTTTTATCAGGCTGGTGATTCGGCTTTTCCGGAACAGGTGGGGTGTCACCCGCTTATCCACGCCTGCTTTCTTCGCGGTCCTGCCGACAACCTGCGACAGTGCCCGGTACTCCATGGGTTCGCCGTTCGTGGATATGAAAACAAATTTTTCATTGTCGGGAGTGCCGGGGTAATTGTTCCGCCATCCTGCGAGGTATTCAACGGATGCGCCTAACAGGGCGTGACGGAGTTTCCGGGTTTTTGTATCGGTGAGCGTGACGCCGACAGTGCTGTCATCGTTAAAAACGACGTCTTTCCATTTGAGTCGGGCCAGTTCCCCGATACGGCAGCCGGATTCATACAGGACAAAGAGGAGGGCCTTGTCCCGGAATGTCCGGGCCTGGGTGACCATGGCGAGGATGTCGTCCTCTTGTAAAAGGCCGTCCGGGGTGGTGGTGCAGGAATCCACGGAGGGTACTTTGATTTTATCGATTTTCTCCTTCGATAAGGATGAGTGCCCTTCGCTTATCATCCACTGTAAAAACCATTTGAGGCCTTTTACGTAATCGTGTTTGGTATTCTGCTTGAAGGGTGTTCCCCGGAGGTTGTTTGCGGTATTGAGTTCATTGAGAGCCGCGTGTATCTGGGTGATGGTGACTTCACGGTACGGGGATTTGATGAACCGGCGCCAGTTGACCAGTTCAAAGATGCTTTTCAGGACACGGAGGTTGGAGACGTGACGCTCGGCCTGATATTGTGCTGCATATGCCCGGATGAGGTCCGCGTCATCGTGCGTGATTTGTCCTGATGCAAGAGCCTTTTTTATCGACGCATCGCCGTATTTCAGGTTGTCCTGGCTGTGAAATCCCATGCGTTAGGATTGTAAAATAGTGTTCAAATACTTATCGGTAGGTTATGAACAAAAAGTTAGAAGCCTCAGCCGTGATTTGAACACGGGACCTGCTGATTACAAGTCAGCCGCTCTGCCAGCTAAGCCACTGAGGCGCCATATACAATAGGCAGTTACTGGTAAAAAATGTGGTGCTCTTCCGGAAATCTCCTCGTATAACAGGATATAATGTACCGGCTCACCATTTTTTTGTGAAAATCCGCACCGCCGTTGGGATATCTCCCCCCAACACAAACAATGATTTTTCCCGGTTCCACAACCATTCAATTCCAAACACATTATACGTACCGGAACGGAGTAATCTAACAACGAATGGCTCAGCTGACCGTGGATATCGGGGGACGGGCGGGCATAGACTGCCGGGGCTTCTGCGAGTACCTGTTATTTTAAACGCGTGAAAACGACCCGGGCGTTCGGCTGCCGCTACTGCATGCCGTTCAAAACAGGCTGCGACTATTGTACCAAAGGCGTCCGGGAGGAGTATGCGGGTTTCAAGGATCTGCGGACCATCGCACAGGAAACCCTTGCCGCCCTCCAGACAAAATCCGGGGATCTCGACCGCGTCACCATCAGCGGCGGTGGCGATCCCAGCTGCTACCCGCAGTTTACCGATCTCATCGAACTTCTCGGCTCGACGGAGGCGCCGCTCCATATCGGGTACACCAGCGGCAAGGGCTGGGATGACCCGGCAGTTGCCGATCTCCTCATCGACAACGGGTTGGCCGAGTGCTCGTTTACGGTATTTGCGACAGATCCCGGCCTGCGGAAGCGCTGGATGCACGACCCGACACCGGACGCTTCGCTTGCGATCCTGGAACGGCTCTGCGACGCGGCCGATGTCTATGCCGCGGCGGTCGTGCTGCCCGGGGCGAACGATGGCCCCGTTCTGGAACGCACCTGCGAATGGCTCGAAGAGCGCGGCGCAAAAGGACTTATCCTCATGCGATTTGCGAATTCAACGGAACAGGGGCTGATCCTCGAAAATGCCCCGGTCATCAATGGACAGTCCGTGCAAACGGTGGATGCGTTCCGGGACATGGTGACCGATCTCAGCAGCCGCTTCAAAATGAAGATATCCGGTACGCCGCTCTGGGACCCGGAGATCGGTTCGCCGTTTGCTATCCTTCACGAACCGACACTCCTTAAAAAACTCCCGCGGATCCGGCGCCGGGCGTCGGTCATCACCGGTTCCGTAGCCGCACCATATATCAGCGAAATATTGTCAGCTCGCGGTTCCCTGTCCCCGGTTATTCCGGTAAAAAAGGAGATCGCCTGCCTGATCACGATCGACGATCTCAAAGAACTCGACCTTTCATCTCTCGAACAGACTGTCATAATCCCGAGCCGTGCCTTTGTCCATGATGCGGAAGCCCAAAAAGTGTTGAGCCGTGACGGAACGCACCGCGGGGTGATCCGGGACCGGAACAGCTCACGGCCGATGCCGAGACCAGCATGGGCATGACCCGGAATCAGGTGCTTGCGCTGGAGATGGAAGGTTTCTCAAATCTCATCCAGCAAATCAACCTGCATGGGAAGTAATACGATATCTTCTATAAAACGTAAATGAGCAGTTTGGGAAAAATTGCTCTATAGAAAACCATACTTCTAAACAAAGGATAAAATACAAAATCGTTTGGATATGACGAGAGTGTTCCTCCTCCATTCATTTACAAGCGGTACCGCCCCTACCGGCATCCCAGTCACCCCATGGAGGATTCCTTACACGTACGGGAGTAACAGGTACCACCTGCTCCTTCCTGAAGCAGGTGTAAAAGATTTTATTTCGGCATTTTTTTGTTGGAATTAAAAAAAGAAACTTTTTTTAGATTCTTCAGGCCAGTGCAGCCGTGATACCGACAATACCTGACTGGATGATCAGGGCAACTGCAATGATGACGCCGGCCATTTCGAGCGCGACAGCCACATTGCCTTTTTTAAGTTCCTCGAACTCCTGGACACCTGTGGTGAGCTTGTCGAGGATGCTTAAGGCAAGATAGATCGCACCGATCGCAAGGAGGACCCCCAGCACCAGCTGGATGATCGCAACGCTTATCGCAATAAGGCCGTCGACGGACAGTAAACCATATACCGAAGCCTTGCTGATGCCCACCGAGATACCCGAAACACCGGACTGGACGACAACCGCGATCGCGACAAAAATTGCGGCAACGACAATCCCGAATGCGACATTGCCTTTCGCAAGTTCCTTCTGCTCGTCAACGTCTCTGGTGATCTTGCCAAAGACAGAGAAGCCGATATACAAAGCCACCACGGCAAGGATAACCGCGATGATCAACTGGATAATGCCGACAGCTGCATTTAAAAGAATCATATTCTCACCTCATTTTAATATTCTGTGGGTGGACGATGCACATAAATATATCCCCGGCAGGAGGTTAAAATCCTCTGAATCCGTGCCCAGACAGCCATTCCGGGTAAATATACCTCTTTAACTGCGGTACGCAAAATTAAAAAAATCCGGGAGTGCCAGAAAATAAAAAATGCTGCGGGTGGGTTACGATCCCACGATCTCCAGATGTCCCAAAGTTTTCACGCAATGATGTGCGTGTATCAAACCCTATGAGTCTGGCGCCCTAACCAGCTAGGCCACCGCAGCACAAAAGTGCATAATTACAACACCGTAAAAACTATTAAAGGTTCTGATACGGAGGATTTGCCCGTATCAGTCCTTTTTCTGCTGGAGATAAACGTTCACCGCGGCCGTGATCGCGGCCACCTTGCCCGCCTGCGAGAACGAACCCGCGAGGGTCTGCATCCGCGCCTCCTCGTCAAGTTTGTACCGTTCGAGAGTCTTTCCGATATGCTCCTCCTGCAGGAAGTGAGTGTGGGTATTGCCCTCGATGAACTGCGGGTTGTTCATGATCGCATAGTGGAGCGGGAGCGTGGTCTTGATCCCGAGGATAATGTACTCCGAGATCGCACGGCGCATCCGCATGATCACCTCGGGCCGGGTGCTGTCCCATGCGCAGAGCTTGGCGATCATCGAATCGTAATTGGGCGGGATCATGTATCCCATGTGGATGCCGCTGTCCACCCGGATGCCCGGGCCGCCCGGCGAACGATAACGGAGGATCTTGCCCGGGTCCGCAGCAAAATTATTGAGCGGGTCTTCCGCGTTGATCCGGCACTCGATCGCGTGGCCCCGGATCGAGATGTCCTGCTGGTCAAAGGGCAGGGACTCTCCGGCGGCAATGGCGATCTGCTGCCTGACAAGATCGATACCCGTAATAAACTCGGTGATGGTATGCTCGACCTGCAAGCGGGTATTCATCTCCATGAAGTAATAATTTCCGTTGCTGTACAGGAACTCAACCGAACCGGCGTTCGTGTAATCGGACACTTCTGCGACCTTGAGCGCAGAAGCCGACATGCGTGCACGCAGCTCCGGCGTCATGATCGCCGAGGGGGCCTCTTCGACCAGTTTCTGGTGCCGGCGCTGGATAGAGCACTCGCGGTCAAAGAGGTGGACCGCGTGCCCGTGCTCGTCCGCGAGCACCTGGAACTCGATGTGCCGGGGCTTGATGAGGTACTTCTCGATAAAGACCGTCGGGTCGCCAAACGCTGACTGGGCGATCCGCATGCTCCCGGTGATCGCCTCTTCGAGCGCAGCCTCGTCGTTCACGATTTGCATCCCGATACCGCCGCCGCCCGCGCTTGCCTTGACAATCACGGGATAACCGATCTCCGCTGCCACTTTTTTGGCCGTATCAATGTCCTGTATACCATCATCGGTCCCCGGCAGCACCGGGACCCCGGCCTTCTTCATCATCTGCTTGCTCCCGATCTTGGAGCCCATGGCCCGGATGGTCTTCGACCGTGGCCCGATAAACGTCACGCCTTCGTCAGCACAGAGCTTGGCGAACCGGTAGTTTTCTGCAAGGAAACCGTAGCCCGGGTGGATCGCCTCGGCACCGCTCTTTTTGGCGATGTCCACGATCCGCTCCATGTTGAGGTAGCTCTTGGACGGGTGCGCCTCACCGACGGCAAACGCCTCATCGGCATACTTGACATGGAGGGCGTTTTTATCCACCTCGGAATAGATCGCCACGGTGTCGATGTCGAGCTCCCGGCAGGCCCGCATCACCCGGATCGCGATCTCGCCCCGGTTCGCGATCAGGATCTTCTCAAAAAATTTCATTGCACCACCAGCAGGACATCGCCGTTCTGGACGACATCGCCGGTATCGACAAAAATTTCGGTGACCTTGCCGTCCACCGGGCTGTGGATGGGGTTCTCCATCTTCATTGCCTCAAGGACAAGAAGGGTGTCGCCTTTCTTCACGGTCGCACCCCGGTTGACCATGACCTGGAGCACCATGCCCTGCATGTTGCTCCGGATCCCGCCGGCAATCTCGCCCCGTGGTGCTTTCTGGTGGACGGCAGATGCTACCTGTACCTGGTTGCCGCCGACCGAGACGATGCGCACGGAGAATACCTCCCCGTCCACTTCAACCTCCATCTGGTCCGGTATGCCACCGGCTGCGGCAGCAGGCTGGGCGGCAGGCTGTTTCCCGGGGATTGGTTCGGGCTGGCGCTCGCCTTTCAGAAATGCCGGGGCGATGGCCGGGTACATGATATACGTAAGGACGTCCTCCTCTTTTTTCACGAGACCTGCTTTTTCCGCTTCTGCCTTCATGCGCTCGTAGGAGGGTTCAAGCATATCGGCAGGCCGGCAGTCGATCGGGATCTCGTCCCCGATGATCTGGTGACGGATCTCGGCACTGACCGGCGCCGGTGAGCGGCCATAGAGTCCCCGTACGTAGTCCTTGACCTCCTTGGTCACGTTCGCGTACCGCTTGCCGTTCACGAGAACATTCAGGACCGCCTGTGTCCCCACGATCTGGCTCGTGGGGGTCACGAGCGGCGGGTACCCGAGATCTTTTCTCACCCGGGGGATCTCTGCAAAGACATCGTCAAGCCGGTTGAGTGCATCCTGCTCCATCAGCTGCGAGACAAGGTTGCTTATCATGCCGCCGGGCAGCTGGTAGATAAGCACGTTGCTGTCCACGCGCTCCGAGATCGGGCTCACGAGCCCCGCATACTTCTCGCGGATCTGCACGCAGGTGTTCCTGACTGTTCTGAGTTTGAGCATGTCGATCCCGGTATCCCGGGACGTTCCGGCAAGGGAGGCGACCACGCTCTCGGTCGGGGGCTGCGAGGTCCCCATCGCAAACGGGGACATGGCAGTATCGAGAATATCCACGCCTGCCTCGATCGCCGCCTGGTAACTCATGGGGGCGATCCCGCTTGTAGAATGGGAATGGAGGCAGACCCGGATATCGACCGCCTCTTTGATCCCGCCGATCAGTTCACGGGCGGCCCCGGGCATGATGAGCCCGGCCATATCCTTGATGCAGATGGAGTCGCAGTCGAGCGCTGCCAGTTCCTTTGCCATCTCGATAAACATCTTCGTGCTGTGGACGGGGCTCGTCGTATAGGATATGGTTCCCTGGAGATGCGCCCCGGCCTTTTTCACCTGTTCCATCGAGCGCTTCATGTTCCGGATATCGTTGAGTGCATCGAAGATCCGGAAGATGTCCACGCCGTTTTTGTAGGATGCATCGACAAAACGGTCGACCACATCATCAGGATAGTGGCGGTACCCGACCAGGTTCTGGCCGCGGAGCAGCATCTGGATCGGGGTATGTTTCAGCTCTGCCTTGAGCGCCTTGAGCCGGTCCCAGGGATCGTCGTTGAGGAACCGGATACAGGTATCGAATGTGGCCCCGCCCCAGGCCTCTGCTGAAAAAAAACCGCATGCGTCAATCTCACGTGCAAGCGGGATCATATCTTCGGTGCGGAGCCGGGTGGCAATGAGTGACTGGTGAGCGTCACGAAGCGTGGTATCAGTGATGAGAAGTTTGCTGGAAACGGCAGCACACATGGGAAACCTCGGATGGGCTCCGGTTATATAATTAGCCTCTCAAAACTTCACTGGTAAAGTATAAAAAATTCACTAACGGAGGATAACCGCAGGAATGAGAGCGATGGCGGCACAGATACCAGCCAGCACATCGCGGAGCGGTGTGCGAAAGTGAGGGCAGATCGTCCCCCCGTTCCGGTACCCCCGCATTGCAAGCACTTCGGCGGTATCATCTGCCCGACGGAGTGCATCGTGAACGAGAACACGACCCGACGGCACGATACTGCGGATACCCCATGACTGCCCCTTCTGTTCTGTCGCTGTCCGTATCCGGCGAAAATCATCCGAGAGTCCCGTCGCCATCTGCATCGCCATCCCGGCAATCATCCCTGCCTCAAACCCAAGCCTCGTACCGAAAAGCCATGTACTGGCAGCAAGAAAATCCCCCGTGGCGGAATCGGTATATACCCAGGTACCGACCAGCAGTATCGCAACCATACGGACGAGATAGGAGAAACCATCGTTCCCCGAAAGGGTCATGATCCCGGAGACAATACCAAACAGGACAAACGTTACAAGGAGCGCTGTGTGGTGCCGGAAGCTGTGCCACCGTGGAGTAAATGCCAGCCACCAGACAAAGACCGCAACAGCACCAATGATACTCACGAATGCCCCACACGAGAGCATGAACGCACAGGCAAACCTTATCCGCGGGTCCTGCATGCTGCCTCCCTGATACCGTCCGGCGTGAGTGCCAGCGGCATTCTCCCGGTTGCAATGAGTTTTTTAACCAGTGCCGGTGCGTGCTGCCAGTGCACGATCGCTTCGGGTATATCGCCGCAATCGACCAGTACCCCGTTCGCAATTTCCCAGATGTGGGTTATATCGGGAAAGATGCTCTGCTCGTGGGTGAAGATCACGGTTATGCCACCGGATCGTTCGCTGATCTGCTGGCATACACGCTCTTTTCCCGGGCAGTCAAGCGACGAAAAAGGCTCATCGAGCAGCAGGAGATCATAATCACGGGAAAGAACACAGGCGAGATGCAGGCGCTTGAGCTCCCCGGCTCAGCGCGAGGGCCGGCATTTCTTTCGAAACATCGATACCTGCTGACCGGATGACCGCATCCGGTTCAAGGTTCCAGGATGCACATTCCTCCGCGAGGGTGAGTCCGGTGACATGGAACTCGGGGAACTGAAACGAGAGCATCGTCTTGGTTATGCCCTCCCTGATCACTGTCCCATTTTCCAGTGCACGCAGCCCGGCCATCATGAGGGCAAGGGTGGATTTTCCGCTGCCCACATCCCCGCTCACCAGATGAACACCCGGGGAAAAAACGCCGTCTGCCGTAAGCGACCAGAACGGGCGGCACGCGGCGAGGTGATCGAGAACAAGTTTCACACCGGACACCTCCATGAAAGCGGGTAAAACGAAGTACCGGAAAGCCTGGAAAAGACTGCAGACGGAGTGCCGGTATGCACCACCCGCCCCTTCTCAAGAAAGATTAGGTGGTCCCCTTCCGCTGCGGTTTCCATCTGCTGCGTACACTTTATGATATACCCGGCGCCCGATGCACGGAGCGCCTTTTCCAGCCATGCAATCCGGTCTGCGTCAAGGTGCGAATCGCATTCATCGAGAATAAGGACTCGCGGCCGGCTGATGCATGCCGTTGCGAATGCCACGATGATCTTCTCCCCCCGCTCAGGTCCTGCATATCCCGGTCGAGCAGCCGGGAAATCCCCAGCCTTTCTGCACAGTCACGAACTGCAAGGTCAGTCTCTTTACAGGCAGTGTGACGGAAGCGCAGCGGCGAGGCCAGTTCGTCTTTTACCGTGGAAAAGAGGATGTTCCGGTCCGGGAACTCGTTCACAAACCCGATCTCAGTCTTTCTGGGAGATCTGCCATCCACGAGCACCGTGCCGCAGGCAGGCTCTGCGATACCAGCGCAGAGTTTTAACAGCGTACTCTTGCCGCTGCCGTTCGGGCCGATGACAGATGTGATACCCGGGATTATCGCAAGTGTGCCGATTGCAAGGAGCCGGTACCTGATATTTTTAATCGTGATCATGGCAGGTGCCGCGCAATCAGGTACACAGCTCCGGTTTTTACTGCATCACCGGGAAGAAAGATTGCCATTCCAAGAAGAAACGCGGCGGCCGGGGCCATACCGGTGGAGCCAATCAGCCATGCCACACCGCACAGGAGGATAAGCACAGATGCTGCAGCAAGCCCCGCAATCCGGCGCACCGGCGAGACTGATTCATATGCAAAACCGACGATCAGGGCCGCCGGGATAAACCCAATCAGGTACCCACCGGTGGGACCCAGAAGGACTCCAACGCCGGCGACACCATTATGGAAGACCGGCAGCCCCAGGGCACCTAAGATCACATACAGCGCGACCGGTATGACGGCATCACGCTTCATGACCGCTCCTGCGAGCAGGACAAAAAATGTCTGGAGGGTAAAGGGCGAAGGAACAAACGGGACGGAGATCCACCCGCCGAGTGTGACAAGGCCGATAAACGCAGCAGTATATGCAACAAGGCGTGATCGCCTGAGATCGCCAAACATCGTAAACCATTAAAATTTTGGAGGTTGACGATAAAAGAGTGTTGTTCCTACTGGTGGAAACAATCGCCGGCGATCACACGCTCGACTTTGCCGTTGTCCTTGCGTATGATGAGCGCGCCATATTCGTCGATATCGACCGCTTCACCGGAAAAACTGTTTTTAAGCGTCCTTATATCCACCCGGTGTTCAAGCGTGCAGGAAAGGCTTTTCCATTCCCGGATGATGGTATCGTATTCCCCGCTCTCAAGCAGGAGGTAATGGCTCTCGAACTCTTTTAAGATCCGGGCAAGGAACGAGGCACGGTCCACCTCATGGCCGAGTTCTGCGGATATCGAGGTAATATTATTCTGCAGTGCAGGAGAGAACTGGTTCAGGGAGACGTTCGCGTCAATACCAATTCCGAGCAGGCAGTAATGCACAGCATCTGCCTCTGCCGCAAGCTCGAGCAGCAGCCCCGCCACCTTCTTGTTCCCGATGAAGATGTCGTTGGGCCACTTGATTAACGCGCCCAGATCAAACTCCTTTCGTATCGCCCGTGCCACCGCGACGGAACCTGCCATGGTGATCATAAAGATGCGTTCGATCGGGATATGGGGTTTTAAGACGATCGTGATCCAGATGCCGCCGCTGGGTGAGATCCACACGCGTCCCATCCGGCCAACGCCCCCGGTCTGCTCCTCGGCGATAATAACCATGCCATGCATCTTTTCCACATCGCCCTCGGCGCAGAGCTGTTTTCCCGACCAGATTGTGGAGGGTGTATTCTCCAGGTACCTCATTTTCTTCCCGATAAACTTTGTCTGGAGTTTCTTGTGGATCTCATACGGGAGCAGCTTGTTGCTCATGCGCGTGAGCCGGTACCCCTCTTTCTGCGATGAGGAGATGTCGTACCCCATCATGCGCAGTTCGTTGATATGCTTCCAGACAGCGGAGCGGGTAATGCCCAGTTCATTACTGATAACCTCTCCCGAGACCGGTCCGTCCGATTTTTCGAGGATTTCCATGACCCTGAATGCAGAATCTGGCGTGAAGATCACCTCTTCGAATTGCTGGATTCTTCCGGCAGCGGGCAGGGATCCTTGCCGCAAACCTGCTTGAGGATGGCAGACTGGTGCTCCATGAGCGTGGCGAGATCGAATATGCCGGTGACATCGACAACCCCGAGCGCCCCGAGCGCGTGCCCCTCATGATCCCGGATGGGTGCAACGGTCACTGGCACTCCTTTATAGGCACCCTGTTCCGGCGTTGTTTTTATCACCGTGTTCATCGCGATTGCCTGTTCGAGTACCGGGCCGGTATAATTGCGATCGATCACCCGTCCGTCCTCGATCCGTATGCCGGGTCTCCGGAGCGATTTCGCCGTCACCGGAAGGCGGTGGATAATTTCATGGATGGCCAGTACCACCGGTTCAAGATCTGCTGCCTCCGCAGTTTCGCAAAAGGTATAGCGGTGCATCGGACTTAACCTCATATCAATCTGGTATTTTTCCTGCTAGAATAAGGTTTGTATCCCGGAAGCGCAGAATTTTTTTATAAATGCACGGGAGGGGTATTCGTGGACACTGGTAACGACCACCGTTCCCTGCCCCACCGTTTTCTCGATAATAAGTGCCAGGTTATCAGCGGCCCCTGCGGTGTTTCCTCCGTGCACAGGAAATGTTCCATCGCATTCTATGTGGGAGGGATCGTAATCCTCTACCAGAGCCATTCCCAGATCCGACGGCCCGCACGCGATCTTCCGGGGAAAAGCCTCATGCCGGTACGTGACCGGGAACGGCAGCCAGTCATACGCGTCCGCCCTGTCGATCGCTGCCCCGAAGACAAGGAGATTGCCGCCGTTCTCGACAAATTTTCTGATGCGGCCTGAAGACGCCCGGAGCGTAGGAAGCAGCCGGCAATAGGCCGGGTTTGCAAAACCGGTGGGAATGACGAGGCAGGAAAACAAGCCGCGGAAATACGGGGCAGCCAGCATATAAGGTGTGACCAGCTCGCACGGAACACCGCAATCTTCGATATACCTGACAAAATGCTGGGGTGTCTCCCAGACAAATCCCGCCCGGCAGCTCACCCTTTGATCACTCCTAACGGGGAGAGGCGGGCGACAAGGGCCGAGATCCCGGCATCGTGAACCACCTGCACCACCTCGCTGCTGGGCTTGTAGACCTCCGGTGCTTCATCGGCAATCGCTGCTTCGTTTGGGGCCCGGACGATGATGCCCTGTGCGAGGAGATGGTCAGCCACCTCTTTTCCGGTCATCCTCTTCTTCGCCTGCGACCGGCTCATGACCCGGCCGGACCCATGGCAGGTACTGCCAAAGGTGCGCTCCATTGCGATCGCGGTTCCTTTGAGTACAAACGAGGACGTACCCATGCTGCCGGGAATGATCACCGGCTGGCCAATCGCGGCCAGATCTCCCGGTAAGCCTGGAGTTTGCGGCCCGTACGAGCGTGTGGCACCCTTGCGGTGCACGCAGACTTTTCGGGTGTGCCCGTCAACCGTGTGCTCCTCAATTTTCGCCACGTTATGCGTGACATCGTAGACAAGTGGCATGCTCTCGTACTCAATGCCAAACATTCGTTCAAACTCTCGACGTGCCGCGTGCATGATCAGCTGCCGGTTGGCCCACGCATAGTTCGCCGCGGCAGCCATCGCGCCAAAATAAGCGGTTCCTTCCGGGGACTGGATCGGGGCGCAGGCAAGCTGGCGATCCGGGAGCGTGATATGGTATTTTTTTGTCGCCGATTCGAGAATCTTGAGATGGTCAGTGCAGACCTGGTGGCCGAGCCCCCGCGAGCCGCAATGGATCATGCAGCAGATCTGGCCCGGTAAAAGACCGAACGCTGCCGCTGCCGTCTGATCGTAGATCTCGCTGACAACCTGAATCTCAAGGAAGTGATTGCCCGAGCCGAGCGTTCCCCCCTGGGGGATCCCCCGTGCCCGGGCCTTTGCCGAGACCGCACGGACGTCAGCCTGCTTCATTGCGCCGCTTTCCTCGCACCGGGCAAGATCCCGTTCTACCCCATAACCGGCATCCACCGCCCAGCCTGCCCCCTTCTCCATCATTGCCGTAAGCGCAGCCGGAGAAACCTTCAGGGAGCTCTTTGCGCCCACACCGGTTGGTACGGCGTGGAACAGGGACTCAATGAAATCGCGGGCCTTTTTTATATCTTCCTTTCTGAGCGGCGTGGTAAAGAGCCGGACCCCACAGTTGATGTCAAACCCGACGCCCCCGGGGGAGATGACGCCCTCTTCAAGAGAAAACGCGGCAACGCCGCCGATGGGAAACCCGTACCCCCAATGGATATCAGGCATGCCAAGTGAATACCGGACAATCCCGGGCAGGGTGGCGACGTTTGCCAGCTGCTGAACTGCACCAGGTTCAAGAATTGCCGCAAGTGCGTCAGAAAGGAAAAACCTTCCCGGCACCCGCATGCCGGGTACATATCCGACCGGGATCTCCCATTCGTCCGCACCGGCCCGTATTACACCGTCGAGCATCATCTCACCCCGCTATACATCAAATAAGATATCCAGCATATATCCTTTGGTGCTTTTTGTTATGGACATACCCGAGTACGAGATGCCCTTTACCTCCGTTCCCCTATTATGCCGTGCCTGATCAAATGGTTCGCCGTCAAGTACCGCATGGAGGTGCATCCCGTCGAGGTGGACGTCAGCATGTCGGAAGACCAACCCGTCCACTTCAGAGACATACAGCACTTCCGACAGGAAATCACAGACGAGCGATTCCCGGTCCGGTGCACTGATGTCGATAACCCGCAGTATCCCGCCCTGCCGGTCTCCCCGTACATCACCTGCATCAGCGCCTGGCAGACCTCGGAAAACAGGGCATCCTGCGTGGCGGCACAGGCCCGTATCTTCACATCTGCGGTATGGGTCAGCTCTTCGTAACTCATCTCTGGTCGTACCCTTCCGGCTCTTCTTCAAAGAAAGGAATCATGTCGCTCCGTATTTCATCGAGGAAACGCACCTGATGAATGGAAATATAGATGATATGGCGGGCGGCCTGAAGAAGGACATCACTTTTTTTCGGGGGCTTTATGCGTACCGGGAGAAGGATCGGGCCTCCGCAGGAAGTACAGATGCGGAAATCACAGTCCCTCTTCTCGATATAGTCCATGACATCGGGAGAAATGGCGATCCGGGAAACACCGGAAGAATCAGAAAGATACTCAGGCATTATGCCAGTAGTATTGTAAGGCCGAATTAAAAAACGATTATGGTTATTGTGAGGGCTCGATGTTCATGCACCTACGAGCCGGACAACCATGGAGGCATACTTCTCCTTGAGTTCATAGGTCGTTACTCCCCCGGCGCTCCGGCTGACTCTCAGGATGCCGATCCGGGAGGCAATGATGCCGACCATCGATGCGATCGTGTGGAAGGAAACCGAGAACTGTTCTTTCAGTTCGGCAAGAATATCTGCAATGGTCGTCTGCCTGATCCGGAGGAGGAGCCGGAGCACCTCGCGGCGGATGCCGGTCTTATCCCGTGAGAGATACGACCTCAGACGGCCCTCAATCATCTGTTCGATCTCAAACTGAGATCTCATGAGGTAGTGTCACGGCTTTCTGCATATATAATTTTTGCTTTTTCCCGTTTTAAAAACCCCGTTCAGAAATCCCGCGATTCCGGGAGGGGACAGAGATATTCTGCGAAATTAACCCGGGTGCCGGGACCTGTACCGGCACTAAAAAGAGAGTGCGGGTGTCACCTGTCATCTGGTAATTATTTAATCGTAGATGAACAGATGAGTATACCATGGGATTATTCCATTACAATATCGAAAAATATTCACCAAAACAACTGGTGATAATCCCGATGGTGCTTCTGGCCATATCGCTGGTGGTGCTTGCGTACGTTACGGTGACGGTGGGGATGCCGGTCACACCGGGGATAGATTTCTCTGGGGGGACAGCCGTAACGGTGATCACTTCTGATACTGCCGCTCAGATCCAGTCAGAATTTGCCGGCTATCCGCTCGTGAGTATCAGTCAGGGCTTAAATAACGGGAAGTTCATCACATTCGGGACGATGAGTGATGCGCAGTACCAGAGCCTGACTTCACTGGTCGCAAGCAAATACCCTGATGCACAGATCAACCAGATCGGTGAATCATTTGGAAAAACCCTGCAGTACCAGGCCTTCATCGCCCTCATCATTGCCTTTATCGGCATGGCAATCGTGGTCTTTGTCTCGTTCCGGACCTTTGTCCCGTCCTGTGCTGTCGTCCTCTCAGCCTTTGCCGACATGGTCATGACCGCTGCCATGATGAATGTCGTGGGCATCCAGCTTTCGCTTGGGACTACCGCGGCACTGCTCATGCTGATCGGTTATTCCGTGGACAGCGATATCCTGCTCACCACACGGGTGCTCAAACGGCAGGGAAAACTCAACGACAAGCTGACCGGAGCGTTCCGTACCGGTATTATCATGACCTCGACAACAATTGCGGCGGTCACGGTGCTGCTCATTGTATCCTGGGTGGGGCAGGTCGAGGTGATCGAAGAGATCTCAGCAGTCCTTCTGATGGGGCTTATTTTTGATATCCTCAACACCTGGCTCACAAACGTAGGCATACTGAAATGGTATGTCCTCAAAGGAGGCGGGAAATGAAGCAGGAGAGGATAAAGGATCTCTTCAGTGACTGGCGGGTACTCACGCTGATCGTCCTGTTGATCCTTTCGGTCGTTGCCATCTACCCGCACTTCGACAGCAATGGAAATTTAACGACGAATCTCCAGTACGGTCTCGATTTCCAGCAGGGATCCTGGCTCCAGCTCGAATTCAAGGCCGAAGTCGTCGGGTTTACAACGACAGAACCGGTCGATACTTTTGTTGCCAACCTCTCAAAGAGCCTCGATACTGATGTAGTACAGGTCGATGCCAATCACCTCGAGATCCGTAAATCCTTTACGCAGGCAGAGCTTCAGCCCTACTTTGCGGCAGAAGATGGGACTGTAGTCTCTTACCAGCCCGGTATATCATCGACCACGGCGGAACTCGCAAAGCAGATCCTTGAAGATAAGATCAACTCGATGGGCACTAAGGATGCAAAAGTCAATACTATCACGGGTTTGAACGGCGTCGCCCAGTACGTGCGCGTGGAGATGGCCGGCGTCGATATGAACCAGGCCCAGCAGATCATCGGGAAGCAGGGCAAATTCGAGATCCGTATCCAGACCACGGGTAACTCTACCGAACACGTCCTCTATGGGGATTCCATAACGAGTGTCGAGGTACCCAGCCAGTCGCCGGCCGGCAGCGGGAACTGGGGCGTCGGGTTCACCTTAAGTGAGGATGGGGCTTCCACATTCCAGGATGCAGCCATCAATTACGGCGCAACAACCGACCCAAGCAACCACAAACTCACCATGCTCCTCGACAACCAGAGCGTATACTCGGCGCCGCTGTCTGCGGGACTGGCAGGATCGCTCCAGAGCGGACCCATCCGTCAGCTGTTTGCCTCCACGGGAACCGGGACGAACGGGATGCAGGAGGCAACAGACCTTGAGATCCAGCTCCGTGCGGGTGCGCTACCGGTAGACGTATCAGTCGCCGGTTCCGGCTCAACCTCGGCATCCCTCGGCCAGCATTACATGGAGATGTGCCTGATCGCAGGCATCCTTGCGCTCATCATGGTCGCGTTTGTAATCTTCTACCGCTACCGCGAACCGCGGATCGTGCTCCCCATGGTGCTGATCAACGCATCTGAAATCGTGATCCTGCTCGGGTTTATCAGTGTAATCCAGTTCCAGATGGATCTCCCGACCGTTGCCGGGCTTATTGCCGTGCTGGGTACTGGTATCGACCAGCTGGTTGTGATCACCGATGAGATCCTGCATGAAGGAATTGTCCCGTCACCAAATGTCTACTTAAAGAGGCTTGCCCGGGCGCTCACCATCATCGTGATCGCCGCAGCAACGGTGCTGATTGCGATGCTGCCGCTCGCACTCATGGACCTCTCCACACTCAAGGGATTTGCCATCATCACCATGATGGGTGTCATCATCGGTGTGCTGGTGACCCGGCCGGCTTACGGCAGGATTATCATGGATATCCTCTCCGAATAACAATACCATAGATTTATCTTTTTTTTTAACCGACTACTCTACCGGGTATGATTACATGACGAGACCTGTTCTGTACGACTTTTTTGCCACTTGGTGCGGCCCCTGCCGGATGCAGACACCGATTATTGAGGAGCTGGCAAAGAAACTGGGCGACTCCGTCGAGATACAAAAAGTGGACGTTGACGAGCACATGGATCTTGCGGAAAAATACGGAATCCGCGTGGTCCCGACCCTGATCATCGAGAAAGACGGAAAAGTTGTCCAGACCATGGAAGGCGTCACTGATACCGCTACGCTCGAAAAACTGCTCCGACCGCTGGTGGGATAAGTGAAGATCGGCATTGTCGGCGGGACCGGGGATATCGGGGAAGGCATGGCCATGCGCCTCTCCACGATTTTTGAACTGGTGGTTGGTTCGCGGGAGCAGGACAAGGCCGAGGCAAGCTGCACGATCACCCGGGAGACCCTGAAAAACCGGGGGCAGGAATGTACACTGTGCGGCGTCACCAACCAGGACGCCGTGGACAGGGTAGAGGTTATCATCCTTGCTATCCCGTTCCGGCATGTCGTCCCGACACTCTCGACCCTGCATGGGTTTGAGGACAAGATCGTCATAAGCCCGGTCAACCCGATGGAGAAGCAGGATCACTTCGTCTTTCTTCCTCCTCCTGAAGGATCGGCAGCGCTCTTGATCAAAAAACTCCTGCCAAAAGAGGCACGGCTCTGCTGTGCGTTCAACACTATCGCCGCCAACCGGTGGAAGGCGCTGGACGAGGACCTGACCTACTCGGTGCCGGTCTGCAGTGATGACGAGGACGCCAAGCAGCAGGTGATGGGGATTGTGAACCGGATTTCAAAACTTCAGGCATTCAACGCCGGTCCGCTTGCCGTTTCACCACTTATAGAATCGCTCACACCGCTGGTGCTCAATATTGCACGGTACAACAAGATGCGGGATGTCGGCATCCTATTCAGGTAACAACGCCGCGAAGGCCGGAAATATTGTCAATATCCTCAAGGCCCGGTTCGGGGAGATCACCTGGTGGCCGGGAGATACCGAAGAGGTCATGATCGGCGCGATCCTGACCCAGCAGACCCGGTGGGAGAATGTGGAATTCGCACTCCAGCTGCTCAAAGAGCGGAACCTGTGTTCTATGGCGGCCCTGAACACGGCAGATATACCAGCAATAGAGGCGGCCGTGCGGTGTACCGGGTTTTACCGGATGAAGACGCGCCGGCTCAAGGCGCTTGCGGCGTTTGTTGTGGAGACCTGCGGACGGGTGTCCTGCATGGAGGTCCTGCCAACTGCAACGCTCCGCGAAGGCCTGCTCGGGGTAAAGGGGATCGGCGCGGAGACTGCGGACAGCATCCTCTGTTACGGGTTTGGCCGTCCCAGTTTTGTTGTCGATGCGTATACGGAACGCATCGCCGGGTGTGCCGGGATTACCACACCCCGCTCTGCACTGAAAACTCTTTTCGAGAGCGTGCTTGAAGAGGATCCCCATGTGTACCACCAGACCCATGCCCATATCGTTGAATACGCCAAAGGCTGGTGTACAAAAAAGAGGTGCGAAGGATGCAGGATTATGGCTTTGAACGGATAGGAAAACGGTTGTTTGCCGAACACCTTATCGGCGGGAACTTCGGGAACATAAGCATGCGGGAGGGGGAGAAGGGATTTTTTATCAAGAGGACGGGCGCCTTCCTTGACGACCCGGGCGATCCCGTGTTCGTGCCGTTCAATGGCGAGGTCCCAAAAATTGCCTCGAGTGAGTACCGAGTCCATCTTGCGGTGTATAAAAAGACACCATACCGGGCGATCGTACATGCCCACCCGCCATACGCTGTGGCTGCCTCGCTTGGTGCAGACGAGATCCGGCCGCTGGACAGCGAGGGACTTATGTTCTGCCCCCTAATTCCGGTGACCTCGGGAGCACCCGGGACCCAGGGGCTTGCGGACGCAATCGCCAGCCTGATGCAGCACCACAAGCTGGTCATCGCACGGGGGCACGGGACATTTGCCGCTGGTGAAACGCTTGACCAAGCGTTCCTTCTTACGTCGCTTGCCGAACATGCATGCAATGTCATCGCGTTCAAAAAGATGTTTCTTTAAAAAATACAACAAATTCTGCTCTGTAGAAATCATTAAGGATTACTTGACGCTCCAGGGGGCTCCGCCCCGCCGCTCATGGCGCCCCGGTTGCGATAGTGTCGTATTACCTGTACACAAAAACACAGAAAATTTTTGTACAGGTAATACCGAGGCATCGCATGCGCCTCCCGCCCCCCAGCGGGGGCAGGGTTGGCTCAAAGGGGGGCCATAAGATCTCATGAAATGGGTTTTCTCCAGAGTAACAAAATCGTTTTCAAAATAACCAAAAAAATATCGAATCTCACTTTTTTATCGTATATTATTTCGGTTGCCGTGGCGGCTGGTTCAGCTGGATCTCCCGTATGATCTCCCGGTGGAAGACGAGCAGCATATCTGATATCATCCCAAACATAAAGATCTCGATACCGACAACGACAAGAAGCACGGTAAGAATCGTCAGCGGGATATGTTGGATACCGTGCAGCCATTCAATAGTGACATATACGCCCGTAAGAATCCCCAGAAGGGCTGTAAACAGGCCCATGATGCCAAAGTAGAAGAGCGGGTTATTAACCCGGGCAAGGCGGTAGATCGTGGTGACAATCCTTATCCCGTCATGGAAGGGGGAGAGTTTTGTCGGTGTTCCCGGGCGGCGTGAATACCGGATAGGAACCACCATGATCCGCTGTCCGTTGCGCACCGCTTCCACCGACATCTCGGTCTCGATCTCAAAACCCGTCTCTTTGAGGTTCATCTGCTGGATAGACAGTTTGGTAAACGCCCGGCACCCGGAGAGGATGTCGTGAAGATCCCGGCTGTGGGCAAGCTTGAAAAAGAGGTTGAGCATGTGGTTGCCAAAGAGGTTGAGGCGTGAGAACGATCCCTCCTCGGCGTTGATAAGCCGGTCGCCGATCACCTGGTCGAATCCCAGGAAAAGCGGGGTGAGCATCTTTTCTGCATCCTTTGCGGAGTACGTGCCATCCCCATCGACCATCAGGATATACGGTTGCTCGATCACCTCAAACGCCTCGATAATCGCATTTCCTTTCCCTTTGCCGGACTGCGTCCTGACCAGTGCTCCGGCCTCCCGGGCATTTTTTACGGTGTTATCCGAACTCTTGCCATCGATGACAAGGATATGGGTATACCCGAGACTGCGGAACTCTTTTATCACCGGGCCGATAGACAGGCTCTCGTTTAACGTAGGGATAAGGATACAGACCTCATCTTTGTTGAATTTCATTGGTATAGTATTTTTAACCGGTTGTCATAAGTGCTTCTATGCATATCCCCAAAAAAGGCCTCCGAGTACTTGGCATTGCGGAGAGTTATACTGGCCGGGAGCATTCGACCCTTGCCGGGATCGTGATGCGCAAAGACCTCATAATCGACGGATGTGCATTCTCCCGCGTGACGGTTGGCGGCATAGATGCAACCGATGGAGTCCTTGCGATCGTTCATGCCCTCAACCGCCGGGACATCAACGTTATCTTCCTCTCAGGATGCGTGATCGCCTTTTTCAACATCATCGACCCCGGTCGGGTGCACGATCGTACGGGGTTGCCGGTCGTCTGCGTGACCTATGAGGAGTCCGCTGGACTTGAGGAAGACGTCTGCCACCATTTTCCCGGGGATACCCCACGGCTGGACGCGTACCGCCACTTGGGCGATCGCACCCCCCACATCTTGCCGGACGGGCAGACGATGTACCTCCGCAGCTGGGGGCTTGATCCTTCAGATGCCGGCCGTCTCTGCACGGCATTTACCCATGAGGGGAAGATCCCGGAACCCCTTCGTGTTGCACGGCTTACCGCCCGGGCCGTTCACAGTTTTATTACGTGACCGGTCACGACTCCATCAGGAGAGGAGACATCACCCAGGCTGCCCCCACAGGAGATTTCATATCTGGCAAGGTAGATGGATGAAAAAGAAATGTCGAGGTAACCTGATGACGCAACAGACAGTAAAATCCGCCCGCTGGATATGTCTTGAATGCCACTATATCTATGATCCGGCAAAAGGCGATAAAACCCAGGGGATTCCTCCGGGAGTCCTGTTCGAGGATCTGCCGGATACGTGGCGCTGTCCGGAATGCAAAATTCTTAAATGCAAGAAAGGCGTGTTCAAGCGGCTCGATGAATAAATATCAAGGCCAATCCCTGCCCATTTTTTTTCATAATCTTTTATGCAGTATACGTGTGGCGTGAGATGATCTGCTGGGTGACCACATCGTAGACCTCGAAGGTTACTACGTCCCCCGGGTGAAAGGTCCCGTCCTTGTAATTAATTGAGATAAGTTCGTTCGGATCCCATATCCGACCCTGCGATCCCGGGCCCCCAAGTGTCTGGATCTGGTAGTGATGCGTGGGGATGTATGCATACCCGTTCATGGTAGTGATGGAGCACTCCAGAAGTTTCCCGTTCCGGTATGTCAGCGCATAGAGATTCAGGTTCACATAGCCGGTTGTTCCCGTATTCTTGACAACCATGTAACTGTCAAATTTCATGACTCCATTTTCGTTGACATGCCGGATCTTGGTGATCTTGAAGATCGCGGGAATGGAGTCATCGTACTGGTAGGGAAGATGAACCATCATAAGCAGGACAAGCGCTGCAAGAATAAAGGTGACCACGAGCATCAGGATTACGCCGATCACCGGTGATGAGGCGTCGTGACTTCTGCGAGGAAATGACAATGTATTCAGTTTTTTATTATAAGCAATAAACGTGTCCGGAAAGCGCATGTGACATTATGTCACGTTTATGAAAGATTTTTTAATCCAGATAATGCGGCCGGTGAAGTGATCCACCCGCAGATTCGGAGGACCTGGGGGGACTACCCCCCTTGCTTTTGTTTCACTGGACTATGGCTTCAGACGGAAGTCCACGGGAAGCGGTGGGCCGGATGCTTTAGTGAAGGGGGTACCCCTGCCTTTGCTGATGGAGGAGCGGGTGGGGGTCTTACGATCATGGGTAGGGTACCCCTCAAGAAGATGATCCTTTCAGATTCCAGAAACGGATTAAGAAAATGGGGGCTGTCGCCCCCATACCCCCATGAGCGAGGAACGCCGCCGCCCCCCGACGGGGCGCCCCCATGGCGGGCTAGGGACTTATCACCCGTATTCTCTCTTGCCCCGCCGTGCCCCGTGAGGGGCCCTGATGCGGGGAGCCCCCGCTCTTCTTAAGCAAAGAACTTCAGCAAAATCAGGAAAACCCGGTGAAAATAACCTTCACTGTTTCCAGAAAAATTCTCTAAAACTGTTCGACGCCCAGGTCGGAATTCGAATCCGAGTCGATTGCGTGACAGGCAATCATGATAGGCCGCTACACTACCTGGGCATTTGATACAGTATATCCCGCCTCCCGGATTCGGACCGGGGACATCGCGGTAGCCGCGCAGTTGCCTCTATCAGGCAAACCATACTACAGCCGCGCACTCTACCAGGCTGAGTTAAGGCGGGGCACTGCCTAGTAATGTAGGGACAGTTTCCTATTAAACATATCGTACGATTGCCACGGTTACCGGGGCGGGAACGGTGAAAACCGGGGCGGTGCAGGGTTTCTTTAAATAATCCGCGGACGTATGATTTAGTATGGCTCGCAAGGATTTTGCGGGGGATCGTCTTCTTCACGGACAGCCGTGCGCATGAAGACGTGACCGTTTTTGATACCACGCTCCGGGACGGAGAACAGACCCCGGGGATAGCATTCACCTTTGAACAGAAGATCGAGATTGCCCGTCAGCTCTCCGCTATCGGCGTCCATACCATTGAGGCAGGCTTCCCTGCGTCGTCGGTGGCCGAAAAAGAGACGGTGTCAGCTATCAAAAAACTCGGACTTGATGCGAACATCTGCGGACTCGCCCGTTCGGTCAAAGCCGATGTTGATGCCTGCATTGCCTGCGATGTCGACATGATCCACGTGTTCATCCCGACATCGGACATCCAGCGGGAGAACACCATCAACAAGAGCCGGGAGCAGGTGCTCGCGCTCACCGGCGAGATCGTCCAATACGCCCGCCGGCATGTAGATAAGTGCATGTTCTCGCCGATGGATGCGACGCGGACGGATGCCGACTATCTCGTCGAGGTCTGCCGCACCGCTGCACAGGCCGGGGCAACGATCATTAACATCCCGGACACCGTAGGCGTCATCTCGCCGTCGGGCATGAAGACCCTGATGGGCCGGCTCGCCCGGGAGGTCGACTGCCCGCTCGACGTCCACTGCCACAACGACTTCGGCCTTGCGGTCGCAAACACCATCGCCGCAGTTGAGTCAGGCGCCTCGCAGGTTCAGGTGACCATCAACGGTCTCGGGGAGAGAGCCGGGAATGCCGATCTCGCCCAGACCGTGATGATCATGGAATCGATCTATGGCATTCATACCGGGATTAAAAAAGAGCGTCTCGTCGAGACCTCCCGTCTTGTCTCCCGGTTCTCGGGGATCTGCATCCCCCCCACCCAGCCGGTGGTCGGGGAGAATGTCTTCTCGCACGAGAGCGGCATCCACACACAGGGCGTCCTCAAATGCTCCGCGACGTTTGAGCCCGGTATCATGACCCCCGAGATGGTTGGGCACCGGCGCCGGCTCACTCTCGGCAAACACGTGGGCAGGCACGCGGTGCGCCAGATGCTTTCTGACGTCCACATAGAACCGGGCGACGCACAGCTCGATGCGATTGTCGAGCGCGTGAAAGTGATCGCAAACAAGGGTAAAAGGGTAACCGACGCCGATCTCTACGAGATAGCCGAGAGCATTATGGGCATCGAGATCGGCAAAAAGGTGCTCCAGCTTGACGACATCGCGATCATGACCGGCAACCACGTGATTCCGACCGCAAGTGTCCGTGCGAAGGTCAATGGCATCGAGCATGTCTTCTCAAGTGTCGGGAACGGTCCCGTAGACGCGGCGCTCAAGGCAATCGTGGGTATCATCCCGGCCCGGATCCAGCTGACCGAGTTCAACATCGAAGCGATCAGCGGGGGCTCGGACGCGATGTGCCACGTGACAATTGCCGTCGAGGACGAGCACGGGCACATCTATGACGCAAGTGGCAGCGGCGACGATATCGTGCTCGCTTCGGTCGATGCACTGGTAAACGCGATCAACCTGACCAGCAGGGATTAAACCTGCCTACCTTTTTATTATCGGTAAAGGTACTGCCGATCAGCACTCCGCCGGTCAGGTAAGCAGAATCTGTTCTTCGGTACTCCCGATAAAGGGGACATCTGGAATCTGGTCACACGGTTTAAAAAAAAAGTTATGCGGCATTCGGGGTGCTCTTGCCCTCGAGTGCAGCCTTTATCTGGGCCTGGAGTTGTTCGAACTTACCCTGTAACATTGTCTCCTGCTTCTCAAGGGATTTGATCCGGAGTTCGAGGCTCTCCACCTTCTCGGTAAGTTTCTGGTTTACGTACTCTTTCTTCTTCTGCACCATAACGGTACCAACGCTCATAAACATGGGGGTATCGTCGGCCGCATCCTTGATCTCTTCCTCTGCACGCTTGGCCTCGCGCACCGCCATCTGGTACTGGGTCTTCTGTGAAAGGACCGTCTGGAGCTGCTGCTGTACCTGCTGGAGCATCGCAAACTGGTTCTGGACTTTGGGGGAAATGTTCTGCATGATCTTCCGTATCAAGTTTCATTTCCCAGCGATAAAAATGATTCCGCACGTGCCCGTTAACCGGCCGTATACAAAAACCCAGGTCTGGATAAAAACGGCGCGGGCACCGGATAGTTTCAGGCGATCTGCTGCATTTCGTCGGCAACACTTACGAGGCGCAGGAACATATTGAGCGCCGCACGCAGCGCTGCGATATCCTGCGCCTCAACGTGCAGGACCAGCGTATCGGTTCCCTCCACCCAGCACTGCGTCGCGGACCTAGGATTCACATCCTCCTGTAATTCCGGAAGAAGCGACCGGGTAGATCTGATCCGCATGATCGGTTGTAAACCGGAACAGGGCTTCATGTAGCGGCACAGGAGTATCTCGTAAAGTATATGGGAAAAACTAGGATAAAAAGGGGAACTGCCGGATCTTTCGGCACCGGTTTGATGTTACCTGGCTTTCAGCTCTTTTATTGCTGCGCCGCGTTCCTTGAACAGGATGCGGTGGCCGCAGTAGGGACAACGTACGTTGACGTCGATCTCCACTTTCTGTTTGCACCGTGCACACTTGTAGGTACTTGCCATAGAGAGATTCCCGGATTACTGGGTCTTTTCTTCAACAACGACGCTGGTGCGGTCGATGGCACGGAGGGCAACACGGAGGGCCGGGGTCTCGGGCTGGTATGCGCCGCCGGCAAACTTATACCCGCACTTCCGGCATTCCCAGATACCGGTGCCTCTGCGCTGCACCGACATCGTATCACACTTCGGGCACCGGTGATCTGCCCGGGAGATCTTCTCCATCTCAGCGACACGCTTGCGCACGAATCTTCCATACCTGCAGCCAAAACGCCCTGCACTTCCAGTTACCTTTCCTTTTGCCGAGTTTTCCGAGCTTGCCATGATAGATATCCACCGAATTGACTCTCTATATTTGTCCTCGCAATTAATATACTTGATTGAGGATCTTTACCTGTCCTTCGCCTTTGCTGATCTTATTGACCAGATCGTAAAACTCGCCCTGGATGCCGGCCGGGATCCGCACGACACAGACCCATGAACCATCTTTCTGCCACTCATCTTTCTCCATCGTGCTTGCCGCCGCAATGTCGCCGTATGCGCGGGCAGCGTTATCCGCCGGTATCCTTACGGCAAGCCGGAGTTCCTCGAACCGGATGGGCAGGATCGGGCGCAGAGCCTTGACCGTTTCCTTGACCAGTTCATCCAGATGCTTGAACGGATCGATATTGACCCGTGCCTCTTCCATCGCCCTCTCGATCCGGGCCGGCGGATGCGGGTGGCCGGTCTGGGGATTGATCGAGTTCCGCGCGATAAACGTGATCACCTGCCGGCGCTTCTCCTCAGTCATCTCCCGGCGCTGGTCGGCGGTCAGGTGAATCTCGCCTTTTTCGATGATCTTCTTTGCCACGGTTGCAAAATCCGTGGTGTGGAAGACCTTTTCAAGCGATTCATCGGATGCCCGGGTCCCCCTTGAAGCATTCCCGAATACGTCGAGGGCCGCGACAACATCCTCGATGTTGAGGTTTTCACCCTGCCGTACGCGGGCTGCAAGGTGGGGTTCGACCAAAATTTCGAACCGTTCCCCAAAACTTTCCAGACGGGCCACCACCGCGTTCTCAAGAGAGATCATACCGGATCACTGTTTGAACTGTTCGACGTATGATGCGACTTCTTCTTTGGTCATCTTCTTGAACGTCGCGTCGCTCTTTTCAACGATGCCGATCTCCACGGTGTCAACATCAAATTTGCCTTCGGTTGCCGAGTGCAGCGCCTTGAGACCGAGGAGGATTGCATCTTTAAACGAGAGGCTTGCCGTGTATTCTTCCTCGAAGATCTTCATCGCCGCCGGCCTGCCAATGCCGATGCCGGTCGCCTTGTACTCAAGGAGGGTGCCGGACGGGTCGGTTTCAAAGAGCCGGCATTCGCCGTCACTGACCCCGGCGATCAAAAGCGCCGTTCCGTACGGGCGGATGCCGCCGTACTGGGTGAGGGTCTGCATATGGTCGCAGAGCTTCTTTGCCAGCGCCTCGACCTCGATCCGCTCATCGTAGGAAACCCGGTTGATCTGGCACTCGATCCGTGCCCGGTCTACGAGTGCCCGTGCATCGCCGACAAGGCCGGAAGACGCGACCCCGATATGATCGTCGATCTTGAAGATCTTCTCGATCGATGCTGCTTCAAGCAGCTTGGAACTGATGCGTTTGTCGACGATAAGCACGATCCCGTCCTGTGCCTTGATACCGACCGCAGTGGTGCCTCGCTTTACTGCTTCCCGGGCGTATTCCACCTGGTACAATCTGCCGTCAGGCGAAAAAACGGTGATCGCCCGGTCATAGCCCATCTGATATTGTGGTTGCATGTATTTTCTCCAGATCTTCTGTTGTTAAGAACAATCGGCGTGTATTTTTAAATCCCTTTTCTATCACATCAACCTTATGACCGTTCCATACAACGATTTCGACCGGGGTGGAGCCAAAAAGGTACTCGCAGTTATCGGGCGTTCCCTCCTGCATTGACACGGTATCCTGCGCCGGGGGAGTGGGTTGCTGCGGCACGAGCGTTGTTATCCGTTCCCGAAGGCTCTCGATGGTTCCCGAAACGGCGAGTACCCGGATGGCAACGGTGCTATCCCGGCAGGCCGAAAGCGTTGAGAGGGCAATGGCAAACTCGCGTTCGGCACCCCTGCGACAGCGCAGGATCACATACCCGTTCTCCACCGAAAGTACCGAAGGTTGCATGGCGGCTGCCGCGACGTCCCCGAAGAGCGAGACCACCGCTTCGTACACTGAATAATAGAGATCCTTTGCCCCGGCAGTGGTTCCAGCCGGATCGATACGGGCGAGGAGATACCGACGTTTTTCCCGGAGCGTGGGGGGGCGGATGCTCACGTAATCACCTTCACAACACTCTCGCCCGGATCGGTCACCCGGCCGACACCGGCAAGCGCAGCCTGCACGTCCGTCTCGTCCATACCAAAAAGCGAGCAAAGCCCGGTGACTTCCCGCACCGCCCGCAGGCCGAGCACCGATTGTGCCGACGAAGAGATGGTCAGGGGAAACTCGAACCTGCGGTACAGGATCATCAGGTCAAGATAGCGGTGGATCGCTTTCTGCCGGAGGTGCCCCCGCCCGAAGATCAGCAAGGACAGGTCTACGTCAAGGGCTGTGGTATTGTCCGCTGCGATCTTCGCTGCCACGTGATCGAATGCACGCTTGTCTGCAGCATGGATACCCCGCAGGATATGGACGCCGTTTGTCCCGGCAACCGAACGGTTAAAGCCGTTGTCCCCCATCTGAACGGCCACGACTGCACCGGTGCCCCTGCTTTTTTTTACCCTGCTCTGGACGTCCTTTGCCGGGATGCCGGCAAGGAAGATCCCGGGAATCACGGTGATGCCACAGACCTCGGCAGCCGGCGTGTCAGCCGCCACAATGCTGTCATAGCCGTACGAGCGCGCCTCGATCGCAAACCTGCGGATCGACGAATCACCGACAGGAAATGGATAAACACAGGCATCGGTGATTTTCATGAAGATACCCTTAGCGGGAAAAAAGGATAAGATTATTTGCCCTGGTTGGCATGGGAGCGGATGCTCGGGCGGGTCTTCTCGGTACCCCTGCCCCGGGTCCTCATACCTCGTCCCTTGCGTCCCGCAGAGGTCTTTCCCCGCTCGGCACGGCCACGGTGGGCGGGGTTTGCGAGCCATGCAAGGTTCTTGTCACTCCGGATCGAGGGGTGATGGCCATCAACGAGGATAACCTCGTAATACTTCAGCTTACCATCCTGGCCGACCCAGTACCAGTTGAGCACTTCCATATTCGGGTACCGGCGGGATGCGCGTTCCTCGGCGATCCGCTGGATGCTTTTTCCCGGTGTGAGCCGGTTCTTGCCCATGCGTGCGGACCGTCGCGCCCGGATAAACCGGGAGCTCCTGCGGCCGCCGCGGCGGACCTGGACGCGGACAACCGCGATTCCCTGTTTTGCCTTGTAACCAAGCGAGCGGGCGCGGTCGATACGGGTCGGGTGGTCGACACGGGTGACGCTGCCCTCGCGGCGCCACTCCTGCATCCGGTCCCAGAGCATGGCTTTTACTTCGGACTTGTCAGGTCTTGCCCACGCGTCCCTGACATACGCATACATCGATTTTACCATGTATTATAACACCTCAAGGTTCGGCCCATAACGGGCTACATTCCTTTAGAACGGGACGAATCCCGTATTCTTATAAAATGGAACCGGGGGGGTATTAAAGTACGCGGCACTGCACGGGTAAATGGGGACAGGGGGTGGGAGTTACGCCACCGTTACGCAGCAGCCGGTGTCGTACCCTTCTTTTTTTCCATAACACGGATGCCGTCGATCCGTGTGACCGGATACTGGCCGTGTGCGTCTTTTTCCGCGGACTTGACCATGTCCCAGATGGTAAGGAGCGCAACGGAGACACCGGTCAGGGCTTCCATCTCCACCCCTGTTTTGCCGGTGGACTTTGTCCTGACAACCGCTTCGATGAAATCATCGCCTTCCATAAAGTCAATGGCGATGGTACCGAGCAGGATCGCGTGACACATCGGAATGATACGGGGCGTCTCCTTGACGGCAAGGGTGGCTGCCACCCGTGCTGTGGCGAGCACGTTGCCCTTGACCACGGTACCCTCCCGTATCGCCGCAAGGGTTGACGGCCGCAGGTAGATCCTCCCTGTTGCCACCGCTTCGCGGACCACGTCCGGCTTCGCGCTGATATCCACCATCTGTGCCCTGCCATCGGAAATATGGGTAAACTCCAGCATTACTTCTGCCTCCTGAACAATTCTCTGGGGATCCGGTCAACCAGATCAGAGGCGAGCATCCCCTCGCCCCGCTCTTCTGCCACCCTCTCTCCTGCTCTCCCGACTGCGTACGCGGCGACACAGGCTGCCTCGAATGGGGGCAGGTGGCAGAGGAGCGCGCCGCACGCCCCGGCCAGCACGTCCCCGGTCCCGCCCACGCTCATGGCCGGATCGCCGGTCCGGTTGAACCTGACCCGGTGACCGTCTGTGATGACGTCGATGGGCCCCTTGAGGAGCAGGGTTCCACCAAGCGTTGCCGACGCAGTCCTTGCCGCCCGCGCACGCCCGCACTCGTCTCCTGTATCATCCGGAAGACGGGTGCCGGTAATACGCGCAAATTCACCGGCATGCGGGGTATACATGGTCTCACCAACGGCTTTCGGGAGCGGGAGCCGAAGGGCGTCTGCATCGAAGACCGCTTTTTTGCAGTGCGGGGCAACCGCGAGAACAACTTCGTGACTTTCTGTCCCGATACCGTTCCCGCCGACGACCACGTCCGCACGCTCTGCGAGCACAATAAGCCGTTCAAGGTGATCAGCACCAATCCGGTCCCCCGTAAGTCTCTCGTAGATCAGGTCGGGCACCGGTTCAAAGACCGGTGACGCGATCCTGACGATATCGGCACCCGCCCGGAGCGCCCCGAGCCCGGCGAGGTACGGTGCACCCTGGTACGGCCCGCCGCCGATTACCAATACCTCACCACCCGCACCTTTGTGGCTAGCCCTCTTGCGTACCGGGATAAGCGTCAGGTCCCCCGGCCCGGTGAAGATCTCCGCTTCAAGGGGGATGCCGATATCCGCCACATCCGACCCTTCAATTTTGAGCCGGTGGAACGCGCAGAATCCGGTCAGCCCGCATGCCGGGCGAAGGGAAATCTGCCGCGACAATCTTTGCCCGCGACGCATTTGCCAGCGCCACGCAGGTCGCAAGCGGTTCTTTTAGCGTCCCGGCAGCCCCGGTCCCAAGCAGGGCGTCGACAATCACATCAGCTTTCGAAAACAGGGAAGTGAGAGCGCGGAGATCATCGGTGGACACAAAGGGGTGGAGCGTCACCCGGCAGCCTTTGAGCGCCGCAAGCTGGTGGACACAGGAAGGACTGCACCTCCCGGAATCAAGATAACAGACCGCGGTATCCACGCCGCGCTGGAGATACCGGGCCGCCACCATCCCGTCCCCGCCGTTGTTGCCCCGGCCGCAGAGGACAAGTACGGTCTTCGGGCGAAGTGCAAGCACGGATGCAGCAAGGGCTTTTCCCGCGCTCTCCATCAGCTGGAGGGAGGTCACCCCGAGCGCCTGTGCGTTTGCATCCACCGCACGCATCCGCTCATGAGTGATAATTCCTTCCTCAAGGAACTCTTCTGCACAGGCTGTCAGGTCGGGCATATGGCACACTTCATCTGTATTGACTCCATAAATAATAGTTAATGGGTTTCTGTGATGATGTGAAGGCGGCCACCGAACAGATCACGGCTGCACACGAGATAACCATCATTTCCCATATCGATGCTGACGGCATCTCCTCAGAAGCGATCCTTTCTCAGGCAATCTCCCGGGGCGGAATCCCCGTCCGCTCCATTTTTGTCCGGCAGCTTGAACCGCTGACGATGCCCCAGGTGCCATCCGATTCTTCCTTCAAGATATTCACCGACCTTGGTGCCGGCCAGCAGAACCTCTTAAAAGAGCGGGGTCTCGCGGAAAAAGAGGTGCTGATCGTCGACCACCACGTCAGCCAGCCTGGCGATGTCCCGTATTCTCAGGTCAACTGTCTCCCATACGGGTACACGAAGATGAGCGCTGCCGGTGTCGCCTACCTCATCGCAAAGGAGATGGACGAGGCAAACATCGATCTTGCGAAGCTCGCGGTGATAGGAAACGTCGGGGACATGATGGCGCGGGAGACCTGCGGGCTTGTCGGCCCTGCCCGTGACCTGATCGTGGAGGACGGTATCCGGCACCGTTCGGTGAAAGTCTGTAAAAAAGACCTCAACTGCTACGGTACCGCGACCCGGCCTGTCCACCTTTCGCTTACCTATAACGACGACCCGTTTATCAGGGGGATCAGCAATAATCCCGAAGGGGCAAAGCAGTTCTTAAAAAAGCTGGGTATCGTCCAGCAGACCCCGGAAGGGCGCTGGTATGTCTGGGAGGAGCTCTCCGATAACGACCGGCGCACGATCACGTCCGCGCTTGCCGAGCAGCTGATTGCAAATGGCGAGAGCGTCGACCGGCTCTTTGCCGAGAGCTACCGGTTCCCGGACGAGATTCCAAGAACCCCCCTGCGGAACGCTCAGGAGTACGCAACCCTCCTCAATGCCTGCGGCCGGTGGACAAAACCCGCAGTCGGGAGTGCGATTCTCAAAGGCGACCGGGGGACCGCGTACCGGGAGGCCGAACACATGCTCGGCAACCACCGGGCGATCATCAGGAACCTGCTCCAGTACATCATCGAGACCGGGGTCACGGAACTGGAGAACGTCCAGTACCTCCATGTCGGGGGGAAATTCCCGGACACCATCGTGGGGATCGGTGCGGGCATGGCGCTTTCGAAACTCAACAGCAAAAAACCCATTCTGATCATGTGCGAAGTGCCCGAGGACAAAAACCTCACCAAGGTCTCGATGCGCACAACGGAGAGAGTCATCGAAAGAGGCATCGACCTCCAGAAGGCGATCAGCGATGCCTCGGCAGAGTACGGCGGCGGGGGCGGCGGGCACAAGATCGCGGCCGGAGCATTTATCCCCAAATCCGCAGAACAGGAGTTTGTCAACCGTGTCAACAGGATACTCGGAGAACAGTTCGCTCGCGCGGGTGCAGGTAATCGCTGACTACCAGTTCGGGAACCTCGCGGGTACCGGGCTCTTTCCCGAGGGCTGTGAATTTTTGTTCTCGACGACAGGACGTATCCGCCAGATCCTCTACGGGAGCGTGCGGCTTGCGACGATCCGGGCATCGGACGGCAGGCTCACGCTCGGGATCGAAGGGGCACGCCGGCTCCATACGCTCCTGCCTGCGCCCGGCTACCGGGTCGTAATCCGGGACGATGTCGCAGAATTTGTGGCGCAGGGGAAGAACGCGTTTGCAAAGCACGTGGTCGCGGCAGACCCGCAGATCCGCGCGGGGGACGACGTGCTGGTGGTCGAGGGCGGGGATCGGCTCATTGCCTGCGGCGCTGCGCTCCTTTCGGGCGCGGAGATGCTTGCATTTAATTACGGTGCAGCGGTAAGAGTACGGCAGGGGAGTGAAAAGAATGCTTCCGGGAAACATCAACCCGCGCCAGATGAAGGCGATGATGAAGAAGCTCGGCATGCAGGTCGAGCCGATTGAAGACGTCCAGAGTATTGTCATAAAGACGCCGAAAGGCAACTGGGTGTTTGGCCCGTCGGAAGTGACGGAGATGACCATGCAGGGGGTCACGACCTACCAGATCACGGGCAAGCCGATCTTTGAAGAGGCGATCCTCGAAATCCCCGCAGAAGATATCGCCATGGTCGCCGAGCAGGCGCAGGTGCCTGCCGGGAAGGCGAAGGAAGCGCTTGTCGCGACAAAAGGCGACATTGCCGAAGCGATCGTGAAACTCTCCTCGCCATGATCGAAGCCGGCGACCGTGTCCTGCTGATCGGCGAGGGGCGGGAATTTTTCGTCCGGGCAGGCCCGGGCATGCTCTCGACCGATAAGGGTCAGCTGGATCTGGCACCGATTGTGGGTGCAGCGGCAGGGGACGTGTTTACCACGCATACCGGTGCGCAGTTCGTGCTCCGCATCCCCCGGCCCACGGATTTTTTCGTGCACGGCAAGCGTTCCGGCGCCCCGATGCTCCCGAAAGACATCGGCCTTGTGATCGCGTACACCGGCATGAACCGGCACGATGTGGTGCTTGATGCGGGGACGGGAAGCGGGATTGCGGCAATCTATTTTGGCGGGATTGCGGCGCACGTGAAGACCTACGAAGTCAGGCCCGATTTCTCCGCTCTGGCGCTAAAAAACATCAGGGAGGCAAAGCTCGACAACGTGGAAGCGGTTGCCGCTGATGTTCTTACCGCCGAAGGTGCCTATGATGTGATCCATCTCGATTTGCAGATCGCAACCGGGCACGTAGCCTTTGCCTACGACCACCTCCGGGCCGGGGGCTACCTTGCCTGCTACACGCCGTTTTTAGAGCAGATGGCAATCGTGGTTGATGCGGCACAGGAACAGTTTCCCGAAGTCCACACCCACGAGCTGATCGAGCGGGAGATGACGCGGTCGAAAAGGGGGACCCGGCCCTCGACGAGCGTGAGCCATTCGGGGTATATCACGATCGCGAGAAAGTAAAGGGTCTTTCCCGACAGGGAATAGAAAAACTTTGTATGAAGCCCACGGGACATCTATCAAAGCAATGAAAAATTTTTCTCCCGTGTCAATTTTGGTTTGTGTTGTATATAGTCAGCAGATTCCAGATTTTCTCCGATAAAAATGTGAGGGGTCGTGAGGCTCACGAAACCTCACATAATTCACCTTGGGATCGAATCCGGATATTTTTTCGACAAACAACCATTAACCCCGCTCCCGGAATTACATCGATAACCCGGTAGGAACCCATTTACATCACTATCGCAGGTTCCTCCCATAGTCACCTATAATACCTATAGGTGCATAGTAGTGTTACTATGCAGGCTGCAACTTCAATTTACATCCGGGAAGACCTTAAAACCCAGCTCAACACCCTGAAACGCCACCCGAAAGAATCGTACAACGATGTCATCGAGCGCCTGCTCACGCTCGCCGTTGATGAGGAGCCCTTGAGCGAAGAGACGCTTGCAGGGCTTGAAGAATCCCTCGAAGATGTCCGGAAAGGCAACCTGATCCCGGAAAAAGAGATCATGAAAAAGTATGGGGTTAAATGAGCCCCTGGCAGATCAAATATGCCCCGCGGGCAGACCGTGACCTCAGCAAACATCCCCAAGAACTTGCCCGTGAGGTCATCCGTAAAATCCATACAATCTGTGAAGACCCCTATAGCCATATCAAAAAAATAAAGGCATCGAACCCCCGGCACCCGATATACTCTGTCAGGATCCGGAGGGGCATCCGGGCGTTCCTTTCGATTCATGACGATGTGTTGATCATCCACGTTCTTGAAATAGAATACCGGAAAACGGCATACCGGGACTTTTAAATCCTATGGCATACGGGGAAACGCACACTTCATTATTTCACTGGCCTCAGTTCGCGGGGGCAGCACGATACCTCTGAACAGAGAGTCCCTTTTAGGTAACACATCGATGCCTTCCGCCGCCCCCGAAGGGGCGCCCCCGCGGCGGATCTGGGGAGAGTCCCCGGATGCTCACTTGCCCCGCCATGCCCCGAGAGTGGCCCTGAGGCTCACGAGACCTCGCAACCTTGCACATTACGATTGTCGATCCTGCCACCAACACGCAGGTCAGGTCCGTGCTGGAAACGCTCCAGAAAAACTATAAGTGGCCGGCAACGATCCGGGAAAAAAGATTTTTACCCTGAAAAGAGGTGTATGTTAGCCAGCCGATAATAGGATAATTATCCGATAATCGGATGTACAACGGACTGTCGGGATTTTTCTCCGGCGTAAGTTTTCCGGCAGTTCCGGATTTTTGCAAAAAATATCGATCGGCCGTGCCGGGCAAAAATTTTTGCGGCCAAAAAAATGCCGGCATTTTCTTTTTCGCTCAAGGGAAAGTACCTGGGCCTGCAGGGAAAATTCCCTTGCCAGATTTTCCAACTCCCCACAGTTTATCGTCCGGGCCAGGTATTGGATCAGGAGAACTAGAGAGATTTAGTCCCTTAAGGGATGCCCGTTCTTATCCCCCCGCCCGATCCCCTTGTAGATGAACCCGGCACCGATCCAGGCATCGGGATCGATAATATTCCTGCCATCGACAATCAACGGGTGCTTCTTCCCGGTCAGCGCCTTTACCCGGAGAGCATCAAGCGAGCGATACTGGTGGTGACCAGCAAAGATAATCACAGCATCCGCATCACGGAGGGCGTCGTCAAGGCCGGATGTCAGGGTCACGCCCGGGGCATGCTCCACGTACGGGTCGTGGACGGCGACCACAGCCCCGGCTGCGAGCAGGTCATCCCGGTATGGCTCCGAGGGGGTGTTCCTCATGTCATCGGAATTTGCAAGGAACGCCCAGCCGAGCAGTGCAATCTTTGCCCCTTTGACCGGCCGGCGCCTGGCGAGGCCGTCAAGCGTAAGCCTGACCATGTGCTTTGGCATGAAATCGTTGATAGTGCGGGCAAGAACAAAGAGGGAGCACTCTCCTGCGGGGTAATCGAGCAGGTCTTTTCCCAGCTGCTGCACGCCGCGTTCCAGATGGTAGGTGTCCTTTGTCAGGCAGTGACCGCCGACCCCGGCGCCGGGCCAGAGCATCGCCCGGGTGATCCCCTCACCCTTGAGGCTGTCGACCCCCGCCCTCACATCGTAGAAGTTGACACCCATCGCCTCGCAGTAGAGAGCGAGCTCGTTTGCCGCTGCGATCTGGAGGTCGCGGAAGGTGTTCTCGGCAGTCTTGGTTACTTCTGCGGCCGTCGCGGTCATCGGGATCACCCTGCCGAGCGTCAGCACCGGGGCGTACAGTTCGGTCGCACGGGCCGTGCTCACTGGATCAATGCCCCCCACGATCCGGTCGTGCTCCCGTATGTTCCGGATCAGCCGTCCGACCATCACACGCTCGGGCGCGTGGGCAAGCGCAAAGTCCACTCCTGCGATAAGGCCGGACTCCACTTCGAGCATGGCGCGGGCCAGGCCGGTGGTCGTCCCCGGCGTGATCGTGGATTCGAGCACGACCAGCATCCCGGGCCGGAGATTGCGGCCGACGTTCCGGATGCCCTCGTCCAAAGCCGAGAAATCGGGGACGAGATCTTCCTTGTTCTTGAACGGCGTTTGTATGGAGAGGGTTACGGCGTCCATCTCCGCGATCTTCGGGAAATCCGAGATACAGGTAAATTTTCCCGCCGCGACCACTTTTTTCAGGATCTCCTCCAAGCCCGGCTCTTCACCCTTAAGGGGGCTCTCACCCCGGTTGAGCATCGCGATCTTGTATCCTGACGAGGGTGTGTCGCGCTGGAACCCGTATACGTGCTCAAACTTCGGGGAATCGGCAAAGAGCGCCGCTGCCGGGATACCCACATATCCCATGCCAACCACCCCAATCTTTTTGATCGGCCCCCGCTCTTTGATCAGCGTTTCGAGCGTCATGGATGTATTCCCGGGGCGAAACCGGCCCGGATCACCTCGCTTACCTCAAGGTTGCGGATCGCCTGTTCCGGCGTGACCGGGAAGGGCGCGTGCTTCCGTGCGCAGTCGATAAAGGTCGCAAGCTCCACTTTTAAGGGTTCGACCTTGTTGACCATCACCTTCTCGATGATATTCTCCTGCACGTACCGCTCGTTCTCAAACTGGTACCGGCGGGCTTCCGGTAGATCGTAACCTCCTGGCTCATGAAGTCGCCCTCGACCGTGAAGTCCTCCTCCTCGATGTAGATCATCCGGATCTTCTTTGACGCCTTCCGGCTTGCCGAGAGTGACACGGGCACCCCACCGCACTCCATGAGCACGCTGCAGAGATCGGCATTGCCCACCGAATGGATGTGGCAGGGTTTCGGGAAAAAGACGTTTACGATGATGTCGATGTCATGGATCATCAGGTCCTCGACAACGGAGCTCCCGGTCACCCGGGCTGACGCCGGGTTGTGCCGTTTCATCTCCATATACAGGGGTTTTGTCACGATCTTTTTTATCTCAGAAACGATCGGGTTGAAGCGCTCGATGTGCCCGATGCCGATGGTGATTCCTTTGGGGGCAGCCGCCATGAGCATCCGGGCTTCCGCTGCCGTTGCGCAGATCGGTTTTTCGATAAACACATGCTTCTTTGCAAGAAAGACCTGCCGGACTACCGCTGCGTGGTATTGTGTCGGCACGCAGACGCTCACCGCATCAACGTGCGCGAGCAGTTCTTCGACCGTAGGGTAAACGGTTGCACCATGCTGCTTGCCTGTCGCTTCTGCCACCTGCACATTCACATCGCAGACTCCGAGATGGCCCACGCTCTTCTGCTCTGAATAGACCCGGACGTGGTTTCTCCCCATCGCCCCGACACCAATCACCCCGACATCCATATTATTTCACCCTCTTGATTGTTTCGCATATATATGCGAGGTCTTTTGTATCAAGTGACGGGTGCACCGGCAGGGAGAGCACCGACGTGGCAAGCCGGGTCGCTAACGGGCAGGGATCCGGTTCTGCCACCGGTGCATACAGGGGCTGGCGATGGATCGGTATGGGGTAGTGTATCGCCGACCCGATGCCCTTTGCCTTCAGGTAATCCATAAAAGCTGTCCGGGAAAGCGGGAATTCATCCGTGAGCCGGATAACGTACTGGTGGTACACGTGCTGCACCCCGTCGGCAACCTTCGGCCTGATCAGTCCCTTTGCCGAGAGGTTTGCCTCGTAGTATTCCGCGTTTTTTCTCCGGCGCAGGTTGAACTTGTCCAGTTTTTTGAGCTGGACAATGCCGATTGCGGCGGCAATATCGGTCATCCGGTAGTTGTAGCCAAGCACGGTATGGAGGTACTTCTCGCTCTGGCCGTGGTTGATGATGAGCCGGAGCCGATCGGTCAACGGTTTGTCGCTTGTCGTGACCATCCCGCCCTCACCCGTGATCATGTTCTTTGTGGCATAGAATGAGAAACACCCAAACCGGCCGAAATTTCCCACCTTCACGCCATGGTACAGGGCGCCGTGGGCCTGCGCGGCATCCTCGATGAGCTGAAGGCTGTGCGCCTCGCAGATCTCCTGCACGGGGCCGACATCAAAGGGCTGGCCGAAGAGGTGGACACCGATGACCGCTTTGGTTTTTGGCGTGATGCGTTCGCTCACCTGTTCCGGGCGGATGTTGAAGGTCTGCTCATCCACATCGGCAAAGACCGGTTTTGCACCGCACATGGAGACCGTGGTTGCCGTCGCAATAAACGAGAATGCCGGCACGATCACCTCGTCACCGGGGCCGATGCCTGCTGCAAGCAGCGCCGCGTGGAGTGCGGCAGTCCCGTTGTTGACCGCCACCGCATGGGCGGTGCCGCAGTAAGCGGCAAACTTCTGCTCGAACTCGGCAACTTTCTCTCCCTGCGCCAGCATGCCGGACATCAGCACATCCGACACAGTCGCCACTTCATCCGGGCCAATCACCGGCCGCGCTACAGGTATCTGCATGCCTCACGTCCTTTGTAAAAATAAACGCATTTTCTTGAGTAAAAATGGGCAACAATCGGATAATATCATTCCTGTCAGTACCCGGCCCCAGGATATACCGCCCGGCTTTCTGGAAGATAGGTACATTAGGCCGGGGGGCGCATATAATCCTGAAAGCAAACTCGCGCGGGAGGAGTGGCCACGCATCACATCATATCCATCGGGGATTTTGACCGCAGCGCAATCGATCGGCTGCTGGATCACGCACAACAGATCGGGAAGAGAAAATACGATAACAATGCTCTCGATGGCAAAATCCTCGCCGTCCTCTTTTTTGAACCCAGTACCCGGACACGGATGTCCTTTGAGTCCGCGATGGCACGACTCGGCGGTACATCCATCTCCGTCAGCAGCGTTGAGGCCTGCTCGATGGCAAAGGGTGAGACCCTTGCCGACACCATCCGGGTGGTGAGCGGGTACGCGGACGCGATTGTCATACGCCATCCCAAGGAGGGCGCGGCACGGCTTGCAGCGGAGTTTGCAAAGGTACCGGTCATAAATGCCGGTGACGGTGCCGGCCAGCACCCGTCCCAGACGCTCCTTGACCTCTACACGATCCGCCAGTCGATGCCGATCGACGGGATAGATGTGGCGCTGGTGGGCGACCTGCGGTACGGGCGGACGGCCCATTCGCTTGCCTCCGCTCTCTCCCACTATGGTGTCCGGCTCCATACAATCTCCCCGCCCGGGCTCGAACTGCCTCCTGCCCTTGCTACCGGCCTTGCCGAAAAAGGCATGGAGATCATCAGCCACACCGATATCGGGGAGGTAATCGGCGACGTGGACGTTCTCTACGTTACGAGGATCCAGCGGGAACGGTTCCCGGACTCGACCTCGTACTTCAACGTCGCCTCCAGTTACCGTATCACTCCCGAACTCCTTGCCGGGGCAAAGAAGCACCTGATCGTCCTGCACCCCCTCCCGAGGGTGGACGAGATCGACCCCCGGCTTGATGCCTCGCCCCATGCACGGTACTTCGAGCAGTCGAAAAACGGGGTGCCGGTGCGAATGGCCATGCTGCTGGACGTGATGGGATGAAACATATCGTACCTGCAGAGACCGGCGATGACGAGGGGGAGGGCCTCCTTGTACGGAGGATCAAGAACGGCACCGTGATCGACCATATCGACGGAGGAGAAGCACTCAACGTGATAAAGATCCTCGGCATCGTCGGGACGACCCTGGAGGCACTCTCCATCGCAACCAATGTTCCCAGCCGGCACATGGGCAAAAAGGACATTGTCAAGATCTCCAACCGCGAGCTTTCAAAAGAGGAGGTGGACCGGATCGCGCTCATCTCTCCCCGGGCGACCATCAATATCATCAGGAACTTCAAGGTCTGTGAAAAGCAGGGCGTCGAGATCCCGACGCTGATAGTAGGGAGCGTAAGGTGTCCAAACCCCGGTTGCATCACCCGGACAAATGAGCCGATCAAAAGCAGGTTTGCGGTGCTTCCCGATGGGAAAGGCCTGCGCTGCCTTTACTGTGATTCCGTCATCACAAAAGACCTGCCCAGTTATATCATATGACGAATTTTTTGCTTTGTAAAAAATCTCTGTTGTATTAATGCCCCAGCCCCCCCCTTTTGCACCACCAGTCCCCCAAGGGGGACGGGGCGCAGTGCGATAACCCCAAAACAGGTAATACAACACTATCGCAATTGGGGATACCCCGTGAAGGGGCGCAGCCCCAAGAGCGTCACAATGTGACCTCGAATAATTGTGTTAAAGGCCGGTTTAATTTTTCAACCGTCCTTTAGCAAAAGTAAATCGCTCTCCCAAAGAGCTAAGACCACATCCATCTGTCCATTATGAGTTATCTGATTTCCGATTTTGTGCCACAATTCTAAAGGTTTGAGCGGCCGCGGGTTTTGACGTAGCACCTCCACGGCGTTCAGTGCATATTCTTTGTTTTTTATTGAGTTGGAGTATTCTCCACAGTTTATCCCAAGGATGAGTCCCTGTTCACAGAGGCCCAAAAATGTATCTCGCGGACACCCCTCATCCCGAACCGAACGACTGTCTGTCAATTCAGAAATAGCTACCCTCCATGCATCCATCGGGTTTTCACAGGTGTTCGCTATCAGTTTTTTTCTTGCACGTATCACACGTTCCCCATATATATTCATACGTCGTCAGTGGGCGATATCTATCTCAAAACTTATTTTGTTATCGGTTTTAACGGAGTTACAAACAATTTTGCTTTTTCATTTCAAAAAAGCCTGTATACCCGGGCTTATTCCGACGGCTGATGGATCAGGTGACCATGGATGTCGATCTCGCCACGCCATATGCGGGTGGACGAGATCCAGCGGCCGTCCTCGGCAAGCACACAGGTGATCTGGTGGATGTCCACCTTACGCAACTTCCGTTCACGCCGGAGCCGGTTGATCTCAACCGCGACAGGAAGTGTCTCTTCAGAGACGACAATCGCATCAAAATCCGCGTTGAGTGCCGAGCCGAACCGGTCGCTGAGCGGTTCGACCTCCCAATGCACCGCATACTTGTTCTTCTCGGCTTTTACGGTAATACTGTCGGCAATGAATTTTTCAAGGTCAGCTTTGCGTTCGGCAAAAGGACGGGTCGGGTGCGTCTTTTTGCTGGCAAAAGTGTCCGTCGTAAGCCCGATCACAACCTCTCCCTCGGGCCCGGCGAGCGAAAAAGACCGGGTCAGGAGTCGCTTGTGGCCGTCGTGAAGGGGGTCAAACGTGCCCCCTACCATAACCTTCATACTCTCTGTACGTTAAGTTCCTATGGTATTATGGGTATGGATGGGAAGATCGCAGGCACGCCGCTGTTTGCCGCGCCCAATGCAACGGTGACGGGCAGGGTAACCCTGGGAAAAGATGTCGGAATCTGGTTTGGCGCTGTCATCCGTGCCGACAAGGACCGGATCGTGATCGGAGACCGGTCGAATATCCAAGATAACTGCATCATCCATACCAGCGCCGGGTTCCCGACCATGCTTGGAAGCGATGTATCCGTAGGGCACGGGGCGATCCTCCACGGTTGTACCATTGGTGACCGGGTACTGGTCGGAATGGGCGCGATCGTGTTAAACGGCGCACATGTGGGGGAGGATTCCCTGATCGGAGCGGGTGCCGTGGTCACCGAGGGTATGCTTGTTCCCGCCGGATCGGTCGTTCTCGGGGTCCCGGGCAGGGTACTCAAAGAGACCACCCCGGCGCAGCGTGCACATATCATGAGTAATGCGCAGTCCTATGTCAGGCTCGCCGGGGAATATGCGCATGGGTGATGTTGTCGTCATCGGGGCCGGGGTTTCCGGCATCCAGGCTGCGCTCGATCTCGCAAACCATGGTGTTGTCGTCCACCTTATAGAGCGGGAGCCGACGATTGGCGGCCATATGGCGCAGCTCGACAAGACGTTTCCCACCAACGATTGCTCCATGTGCATCCTCTCGCCCAAGATGGTGGATGTCCAGCGACACCAAAACATCAGGATCCACACCCTGTCCGAGGTGGAAAAAGTTGAAGGCAGAGCCGGGCACTTCCGGGTCACTATCCACGAACACCCGCGTTCTGTTGATATGGTTGCCTGCACCGGTTGCGGAGACTGCATCCAGATCTGCCCGGTCGAGGTCTACAACCGCTTTGATGCCGGGGTCGGTGTGAGAAAGGCGATCTACAAACCCCACCCTCAGGCAGTCCCCGACCAGGTGGTCAAGGATGCAGAGCACTGCATCGAGTGCGGGCTCTGCTACGACGTCTGCGGGCCACAGGCGATCCTGCACGAGGATACGGAAAAAGAATTCGTGATCGAGGCTGCAGCCATTATTGTCACCACCGGTTACGAGGTCTTTGATGCGAGTAAAAAGTCCCCGTTCGGGTACCTGAAGTTCCCCGATGTGGTAACCAGCCTCGAACTGGAGCGGATGATCAACGCGAGTGGCCCGACCGAGGGGGAGATCCGGCGCCTGAGCGATGGGAAAGAGCCGGAGAGTATCGTCTTTATCCAGTGCGTAGGCTCCCGGGATATGCCCCTCTCCCGGCCCTGGTGCTCCTGCGTCTGCTGCATGCAGGCGATAAAAAACGCAATGCTCATCCGGGAGAAACACCCCGGGATTGCCGTTACGATCTTCTACATGGACGTCCGTGCCTACGGGAAGGGGTACGAGGAATACTATGAGCGGGCAAAGAATGTCGGGGTACGGTTCCTGCGGGGGATGCCTTCCGATATACAGGCGGATAAAAACGGGAGCGGACTGCGTTTCCAGGTAGAGAACACCGAGACCGGGGAGGTTGAAACCCTCCACCCGGGCCTTGTCGTGCTTTCGGTAGGCATCCAGCCTCCGGACACGACCGCCGCGCTCGCCCGAAACCTTGGCCTGCTGCTCGAAGATACCGGTTTTATCCGCTCAGTACACGATGCGATGGACACTGTCGGTACCGTGCGCCCGGGCATCTACGTGGCCGGCGCCGCAATTTCGCCAAAAGACATCCCCGACAGCATAGCTTCAGGAGAATCGGCGGCAATGCGGGCGTTTATCGACACAAAAAAAGCAACGGCTGCAAGGATGCGATCCCGGTGAAGGAGACAGCCACGCTCTGGTGGGACGAGGCGTTGCCCGGCATCCGTTACATCGACCAGACCCTGCTTCCCACGAAGTATGCCATTGTCAGGTGCACGAGTGTCGACCGCCTCATCACCGCGATCAAACGGCTGGAGATCCGGGGCGCACCGGCGCTCGGGGTTGCCGGGGGATACGGTGTGGCCCTTGCGGCGAACGTATGCACGGAAGTATCGTTTGGCACATTTACCCGTAAGGTACGGCAGGAGGCAGGACGCATCCGGGAGAGCCGGCCGACGGCAGTCAACCTGAGCTGGGGTGTCGACCGGGTGCTCGCACAGATGCTGGCCGCAACCGATGCGGCATCCGCACAAAAAGCCGCACTTGACGAGGCAAAAGTAATCGCGGCGGAAGATACCCGGTGCTGCCATACTATCGGCGACTACGGCGCCGCGCTCCTCCCCGATCGCTGCTCCGTGCTTACGCACTGCAATGCAGGAGCGCTCGCCTGTTCTTCGTGGGGCACGGCCCTTGGCGTGATCCGGTCTGCAGTCGCGGCGGGGAAAACGGTAAATGTGATCGCCTGCGAAACCCGCCCGCTCCTGCAGGGCGCCCGGCTCACTGCGTGGGAACTTGCCCGGGATGGGATCGATGTTACGGTTATCACCGATTCTTCGGCAGCGCATATCATGCGCACCGGGAAGATCGATGCGGTGATCGTCGGGGCAGACCGGATCACCGGCGAGGCCGTCTTCAATAAGATCGGCACCTACATGCATGCTGTCTGCGCCCGCCACCACCACATTCCGTTCTATGTGGCCGCTCCCCTCTCCACATTCGATATCACCCGGACAGAGCAGGAGGTAACCATTGAGGAACGGGGGCGCGAGGAACTCGCAGTCATGGGAAACCGGACCCTGATCCCCGACGGGGTCCCGGTAAAGAACTACGCATTCGATGCGACCCCCATGGATCTCGTCACCGCGATCATCACTGAGCGGGGCGTCATCCGGCCGCCTTTGGATATCGGCACACTCTTATCCCGCACCACGTCCTATAACGAACCGTAAACGGAAATGACCCTTATGGATTTCGATCTCGGCACCTTGCACAATCTGATGTACGTTATTGGCGAAGTGACCGTCATTTTTATCCTCGGGGTGCTTCTCGTATCGTTTGTTCTTGTCGTCATCTCCCTGTACTCGATAAAAAAAGGACACCTGTACTTCCCCCGGCTCATCAAGGCGGGCATCGTCTTTCTGGAAGGCTTCATGAAAGCATTCTTCCGGCTTCTCGGCCTTGAGGATAAGGAGATGCTTACGTTTTTTATCAAGATCCATAATACCATGAACGCGAACGCATTTTCCCGGGTTCCCCTGTCCGAACGTGCAGTCTTTGTCCCCCAGTGCCTGAGATCCGCAAAGTGCCCGGCCCATCTTACTCCCGAGGGGCTCAAGTGCGTGAACTGCGGGCAGTGCACGGTGGGCGAGGCCCGGATCCTTCTCGAGAAACTGGGGTACCGGATCTTCATCATTCCGGGATCGTCGTTTATCAAAAGGATGGTCAAGAAATACCACCCTAAGGCAATCATCGGGGTCGGCTGCCTGACCGAGGTAAAAGAAGGGATTGACATGGCCGACAAGATCGGCCTGGTTGCAATGGGCGTGGTGACCTTAAAAGAGGGGTGCGTGGAAACCCTTGTCAGCTGGCAGGATATCTACGATGTCGCGACGCTGGGGCTTGACCCGTCATCAGTTCCCGAGGACCTTCATGCTCTTGCCGGTTAACTTCCCGCTCTTTATTTTGCCGTGAACAATGATTGCATCGCTGCTGGTCACATCACCGACACGGACGTCGGGCCTTATGATGACCTTTCCGCCGGGCAGTAACGGAATAAACCACGCAGTGATCGAGGAGTGTCACGTCCCCGGACGCCACGAGCGGTCCTTTGACCCGGGCATGGCACCCGATGATCGCACTCCCGCACTCGACGTCAAGGGCCACACTTGACTTCATGCCCAGTTCAAGCCTTCCGGTCACCACGAGCCGCCCCCAGAAATGGGTCCGTGCGGGTACGACAAAATCTCCGTCAATCCTGACATTGCCTTCGTAATACGCCCCTTTGGGTGCATAATACGTGCTGCCTTTCCGGATGACGTCTGCCATGGGTGTATCAAGGTAAATGAGGCACGACCTTGTGCATAAAGGTTGTTATATCCCGGGCTTTGCACGTAATATCAATTCTGCACGTAAAGTATTGGACTTGCACGTAAAGTCAGGAGATCTGAAATGACTCCTGATGAGCGAGGAAGATCCAAATCTCTCAAAAAAATATTTGTGATCGCAGTAACCGGAACCTTACTCTTTGGTTATTTGATTGCTAATCTTATATCGTTATTTTCAGGTTTACCGTTACTTGTTTTTATGATTATTTCGTATTTTATAGGAATTGTATGGGCAATGTGTACTTCGGTTGTGGTAGTTACGCTACTTTTCTTTAGGAACATTATTATCAAGTAAAATA
>CAWEFI010000031.1:0-19912 GCA_963808285.1 uncultured Methanoregulaceae archaeon | reverse complement strand
AAAACAAAATGATATCCTTCCAGTAGGCGTAAAGGTCTCTGCTTTTTTCATGCAGGTTCATCCGTTTAATTTCTAAAAGTGCCTATATAAAACCCATCGGTTCAACTAGGTATGCCCCAACAGTGGGATCTGATCAGATTTCCGTGGGCACAGACTATCAGATCCGGAATGTTTATCTTTTGTTCCCACCCAACCATAATAGTCCGAAATCGAACTATATCGGAAGCGAACTATCCATGACCAGCCTCTTGGCAATTCCCACCACAAGCGGGAGAACACGGAGCCTGCTTGCCCTGTACGTTCTCCACTCGCTTGATACAGGGGGAAAATCCGGCTACGATATCTTAAGCGAGATAAAAACGCTCACGGACGGGAGTTGGGTCCCCAGCAAAGGCACCCTCTATCCCCTGCTTCACCAGCTTGAAACCGAAGGCCTCATTACTTCTTTCCAGGAGACCCGGATGGCCCGGACCCGGACGGTCTTTACCCTTGCCCGCCCGGGACGGGAGACACTCAGGCGCATCCGGGCCCACAGCGGGGAACACCACAAGAAAATGGCACAGTACCGCCAGGTCATCACCGCAATCTTCGGAGAGCACGCCTGCCCGGAGACGAGCCTGCTCTTTGAGATAAAGACGCTTCTGGATGAAGTGCCAAAGGAAAAAGAACACGAGGCAATGAAGATCCTCCGGCGCTGCCGCGATGACCTCAAAAAGAGTGTGAACCGGATATGACCACAGCAGTTGTCGTACACGAACTGACCAAATCTTTTGGCACCCTTGTTGCCGTGGACCGGGTCAGCTTTGCCATCGAGCAGGGCGAGATCTTCGGTTTGCTTGGCCCAAACGGCGCGGGAAAGACCACCACGCTCTCGATGCTTGCAACCATGCTCGAACCGACTTCGGGGTCGGCCGCGATTATGGACATCGATATCCGGAAGGACCAGGACGGTGTAAGAAAAGCCATCGGGATCGTTTTCCAGGACCAGAGCCTCGACGAGGAACTCACGGCATGGGAGAACATGGACTTCCATGGCCGGCTCTACCGGATCCCCAAAGAGACCCGGGAACAGCGGACCGAAGAACTCTTAAAACTCGTGGAACTCTTCGACCGGAGAAACGATATCGTCAAGACGTTCTCGGGCGGGATGCGCCGGCGCCTCGAGATCGCCCGGGGGCTCCTGCACCACCCGTCCGTTCTTTTTCTGGACGAGCCCACGCTCGGCCTTGACCCGCAGACGCGAAACCTGCTCTGGAAGTACATCGAGGCGCTCGCAAAGGAGAAGAACATCACGATCATCCTTACCACCCACTATATGGAGGAAGCCGACCGGCTCTGCAACCGGATCGCGATCATCGACCACGGGAAGATCATTGCCATGGACACGCCGGCCAGGCTCAAGGACTCGATTGGCGGGGATGTCGTGATCATCCGTTCGCCGGACACAGCAAAGATCCCTGCCGTGCTCTCCGTGCCGTGGGTAAAGCGGCAGGAGACCCGCGAGGGCGAGGTAATCCTGACACTTGAAAATGCCGAGCAGCACCTCAGCGAGATCGTGACCCGCTTAAATGCGGAGCATATCGAGATTACCTCAATCTCTGTGCACAAGCCAACGCTCGAAGATGTCTTCCTCTCCTATACGGGCAAGACCATCCGCGAAGAGGACATCAGCCGCAAAGACGCAATGCGGATGCATTTCAGAATGATGAGGCACTAACCATGGACATCGTATACACCATCTGGCTCCGGAGCATGAAACGGTACGTCCGGTCGAAGAGCCGTATCGTGGGCAGTATCGCAATGCCGCTCTTCCTGCTGGTCTTTCTGGGCTTTGGCCTTAACTCGGTGGTCAGCACCGCGTCGCTCGGGCAGAATTACGTGATGTTTCTCGTGCCCGGCATGGTTGCCATGAGCGTGCTCTTTACCTCGGTCTTCTCCGGCATCCAGATCATCTGGGACAAACAGTTTGGGTTTTTAAAAGAGACCCTTGTGGCGCCGGTATCCCGCTCGAGATCATGTTCGGCCAGACCGTAGGGGGCGCAACCACGGCGGTCATCCAGGGGATCATCCTCATGGTATTTGCCGTATTCATCGGCCTGCGGATCACCGGTCCCCTGCATTTTCTTGTTGCACTCGGGTTCATGGTCCTCGTCGGAATCGCGTTTACCGCATTCGGGATCGCAGTCGCTTCAAGGATGGAGGACATGACCGGCTTCCAGCTGATCATGAACTTTGTCGTCTTCCCGCTCTTCGGGTTATCAGGGGCGCTCTTTCCCATCAGCTCCCTTCCCGCATGGCTTGAGCCGGTCACCCTGATCGATCCGCTCACGTACGGGGTGGAGGGGATCCGGTACGGCCTGACCGGGGCCTCGCAGATCAACCCGCTCATCAGCGCCGCGGTGATTGCCGGGTTTGCGGTCGGGATCACGGTGATCGGGGCCTGGCTCTTCCGGAAAGTCTCGGTGTAAAAAAAAAGCCGGGACACAGTTCCTGATTTTTTTTGCTCTGTTGAAAACATTTTTCCAGATATCCCGCCCCCTCACGCCAGCCCTGCCCCCTAAGGAGGGCGTATGCGTTGCATCAGTATTACCGGGAAGAGAACATGCGAACGAATCTGTGTACAGGCAAACGGCATCACCAGCAAACGGGGGATGCCACAAGCGTGCGGGGGCGGCCAGCCCGGGAAGTGCGTTTATAATCCATTTCGGGATTTCTCCGGAGCAGTTTTTTTTGGTAAATGGATCACCTTTTGGCATTTCCCACCATACACTGGATCCGGTGAAATTTATGAACGATGAGATTATTGTTGTCAGCACGCCATACCTGCCGGGCCATAAGATCACAAAAACCCTGGGGTTCACGTGGGGCCTGATTGTGCGGAGCCGGGGCCTCGGCCGCAACATCACCGCGGGCCTGCGCTCGCTTGCCGGTGGCGAAATTCACGAGTACACGCAGCTCCTCAACCAGTCGCGGGAAGAGGCGCTCCTGCGGCTCAGGGAGCACGCGAAGGCGCTGGGTGCAAACGCGGTCATCGGGGTTGCGTTCGATTCTTCCGAAACCGGCGGCGTCATGACCGAGGTGCTGGCCTACGGCACTGCGGTGGTTGTCGAGCCGGAGACGGCTGCGGCAAGCCCGGTCAGGCTCGGGTGACGGCCGGGAAATGGTTACCTAACGATCCGGATTGTTTCTCCCAAAACACCGGCTATACTAGGGTACCCCCAAAACAGGCCTTCTTTTCATTTCCACGTATCTTTGCCCATCCGGAAAAAGATCGACCACTGGAACGGTGCTATTTAGGGCCCTTATTCTCAGACGTGAAAATGCCTCCCGGACCGCGAATTAGTGCCCCTTTTGGCCTGATGTGTGCGTCCCGGTCGGACAAAAGGGGTAATCCGGGCTCAAATCGGGCCCGGAATAACGTAGCCTGGATTGAGGGATAGGGGCTCTGACCTGCCGGAGCAGACTGCATCCGAAACCATAATGGAGACCCGACGTACACCATAGTATATCATGAGCGTACAGGCAGCCTCCCGTATGGCAAAGAATACTCCTGCAAAAAAGCCGGCGAAATCAGCAGGGGATGAGCACGCCGCAAAGGATGCCCTGTACGCAATCGAGGAGTATTCGCTTTCGGGATTTTTAGAAAACGAACCGGACCTCTATACTGTTGCCGACATCAAAGTGCAATACCAATGAAAGGCTCCGTTGTCCTCGTTCATTTTCCCTTCACGGACATGAGCACGGCCAAATTACGGCCCGCTCTTGTCATCCATGAGAGCGCGCCCGTGATAAATTGAAATGAAATAGATATTGCCTACAAAATTTTTATAACCCCTACATTTTATAATGACAATTGTAGGAGGTTTTGGAAATGGCAACGAAGAAAATTGTCAGAAAAAAAACGAAAATGATCTATTAAAAGAAATTTCAGAGCATATTTTTAATCCAGATGTTTTAGGGGCTGAAACAATAAAACATTCCGGAGGATTTCGAGCTGGATCATCGATTAGCATTTACAGCTTACCTAATCTAGGATGGTCAAGTTCAATCTCGATGTTTCAATATCTAGATGCATATTCTGTGGCTTATCCTGATAAAATAAAGAAAGAGAAATTAAATCAAATCTATCAAAGACTATTTTAACGAGAAAGTTAGTACATTTGAGGAAAGCAAAGATACCGGTGAATTAACCGAAATGAGGGAGTTAATATACTCTACAATAATTTTTTCTGATGAAATTTTATCGTCATTTTTGAAAACAGGTATTGATTTTCCAGACCCTCAAAAGAAACCTGAAGATTTTGTTGGTTATTATAATGACTTCGCAGTACAATGCGTAAATATCCTATTAGATAAATTAATGAAATGGGGATAATTACAAAAAATCTTGTCATTGCTACCGGTGGGGCATCCTACCCGAAAACCGGATCGTCCGGGGATGGTTACCGGCTCGCGGCATCTCTCGGGCATCCGGTAACCGGGATCGGTCCGGCACTCACCCCGCTCATGATTAAAAATTTCCCGTTTGCAGATCTGGCCGGCATATCATTTCCCGGGTTGCCGTTTTCGGTCTGGCGGGAGAACCGGAAGATCTTCAAAGGGCGGGGGGATGTGCTCTTCACCCACACCGGTCTTTCCGGTCCCGGTATCCTCGATTGTTCGCGCGATATACGGGCGGGAGATGTGATCCGGCTCTCGTTCACCGGCCAGATGCAGCGAGACGCGTTTGCGCAGGAGCTTCTTTCTGCCATCTCAGGCGCCCCGACAAAAACGATCAAAACCATTATCAGAGAGCTGGGGGTTCCGGAACGACTGGCCCGCCTGCTTCCCGCACTGGCCGGAATTCAGGTGGATTGTACCGGTGCCCACCTGACCGCGGCGGGGCGGACCCATCTTATCGGCCTGCTGGCGGAATGCCCGCTGGAAGTATCAGCCCTTGGGGATCTTTCCGTCGCGATGGTGACCCGGGGCGGCATCGCACTTGAAGAGGTGCATGCAAAGACGATGGAATCAAGGCTGGTGCCAGGGCTGTTCTTTGCCGGGGAGGTGCTCGACATCGATGGCGACACCGGGGGTTTCAACCTTCAGGCCGCGTTCTCCACGGGTTTTCTTGCGGCGCGGGGAATCCGTAAACGAGCCGGTAAGCGCTCGTCATGATATACCTCCGGGCCCGGAAGAGATCACACGCCCTCGAGGAGGCCTGCCGGATCCTCATCTGCCGATCCCCGGCTTATTTTTTAATCCAGCCCAGCTTTTCCAACACGTATCTGGTCTCGTCCTGCGCTTTGCATCCCGGTTTGCGCGGCTGGATCACAAGGGTAAGTGCATGTTTAAGAGGGATGCCGGCTTCGCCTCTCCTGCCCTTGCAGAGCACGTAATCACCGTTGAAACGGCTCAATGCCTTGACAAAGGTGTCAGCGATCTTTTCCCGGTTAGCAAGGTCTCTTTTCCTGAGTTTCATAAGGTGCTCAAAGAGCGAGAGATCGATAAGTGTCGAGGCCATCCAGCCGATCTCGCAGGTGTACCCGAAGATCCAGGAGATGCGAGAATTTTTCGTGGTGGACAAAAAATCATCAATGTTGTTGCCGACGCTGCATGAACCAATAACGACACCTTCGATATTGGAATAGTTTGCCGCAGTCCTGACAGCCTTGAACATGGCCGGGATTTTCATACCGGTCTTTGCCTTTAGTCCCCCGATTCTTTTGCCGGTCCCGTGCGCCGCCACGTAGAGAAAGAGACGATCCTCCCGGGTATTGGTAAGGTCGTCAGAAAGCGCCCGTTTAAAACCGTTTTTTTCGTAGAAGTTGGAGTAATAGATATTAAAATCCCCCCGGTAACTCTCAAGACCTTCCAGAAAAGACAACACCGAGGGTCGCTTGGGTTTCTGTTCCGGGGTCCACCAGAGTCCTTCGATTACCAGAAGTGCGGTACTGCTCATGGGTCATGCTCCACGTTCATCTGATTTTCCCTGTTTCCACCGTGATATGCCGGATGCAATTATACAATACCCTGATTATTGTTTCTGGAGCTCATCAAGGCTTGTCACAGAAACACGGGTTACCTCCCCGCACGGTGAGTGCTGTTAAAAACCATGCTCCATGAAAGATAACTTTTTTATTGAGGCAGAAACGAGGCACTCTGGTACAAGTGTGAACCGCACGATCGAGGAACTATCATGGACACGAACGCCGGCACCCCGCTACCGGAAGACACAAGAAGAAATACGGCACCGGAAAAATCTTCCTGCACTCCAGGTGACCGGGTACCTGATGAACCAGTCCCACCCGGATTGCCTGACGTACCCAGCAGCATGACGCTGGAACAGATCATTGATATGACCGGGGAATTTGTCCACCTCAACGAGCTGATTATGCTTTATATTGAGAGTGCCGGAGGATTTGCCGGAGCTGATGCCTATTTCAGGACAGTTCAGCCTCTCCTCGATCTGCTCGAAGTCGAGATCCGGGTCCGGTGCAGGACGGGCATAACGCAGCAGCAGATGAAACTGATTGTTCATGACTGGATTGATCAGGAGATCAGGTCGTGCAGGAATTCGGGTTCCTTGTAGGGTCTTATGATGAATACTGGCATGGGAAAGATGTGGTTTTGCGAAAATTAAAAAACGGATTGCCCCCGGCACCCGAAGGTATATTGTGAGTTCGCTCAGACATGGCCTGGACATAATCCTGTGTATGGTGCTGCTCACACTCCTGTTTACCAGCGGTTGCACCTCGAATGGCAGAGCAGGTACCTGCACGGGTATTGACAACCCTTCAAATAGTGTCGTGCTACACACTGACGGCACCATGGAGTTCGGGAACAAAACGGTGGTTACACGGGTAACTCTATGCTGAAGGGAACGACTCTCGTATTTATCAGAAAAGACGATAACGATGGCAGGGTCACGATCTTAACCACGATGGATCCAAACGGCACTTTCCCGATTGGGATGGTAATCTATAAGAAAACTTCCTGAACTTTTTTTTGCTGTTCGCTGGCCAGGCGCCGGAAAACCGGTTTCATGACAAGAGATATCGTAAGCGATGACGGGGGAATCTGACCCGGAAATAAAACAACGAAAAAGCATGCTCCAGATAACAGATCCAGCAGGCATTATCTGGTCCCTGCCGTACAAATTCGTAAACAGAAGTCTCCGTAGCCGGTTCAAACCCGCACGACAAAAAGGCTGGTGAAAACCGGGATCAGAGCAATCCGGTTGCCCAGATCCACATGTTATGGACGCCATTTGAGATCACCACACCCGGGTCGATGTGGAGTAGCGGGAAGACAAAGATGAAGTATAGTATCGTCCCGATCAGACTCCCGAAATTTGCAAGCGCAGCGACGAGCACTACCTTGAACAGGGGGATACGTGCCATCTCATGGATCGATTCCGTCTCATAAATTTTCCGGAAATCCGACACCGGCGGTTTTCGTACCTTCGCCTCGACGTACGCGGCAAACCATCCTGCATGGAGCAACGGGTTTAAGGAGGTCATCCACGCCACGCCAAAACAGGTGAGTGCAGAATACGGGTGACCCCCGGCGATGAGGGTAAACACTGCGGCAAGCACTCCGTGGATGATCACCCAGAAGAGAAGCGCATACAAGAGTACCATCCAGCCGACACCGGAAAATGCGATCGCCGCGAGCAGGAAAGCGAAAAGCCCGGTGACCACAAACCCGAATATTTTTGCCCAGGGAAACGATCTCGGCTCTCTCGCAAGCGTGTCAAACGGCGGGAGCGTCTGCGGGCGTTCAACATAATTCGTAATACCCTGCCGGTGGCCGGCGCCGACCACGGCGAGGATGCGGCCCTCCGGCCGCTGCACCTTTAAAAGGACGAGCTGGTGGGCGATAAACGCATCGCGCTCGTCGATCAGGGCACGGGCGCCGTTGGGCGAGAACCGGCGGAACTCCTCCATGACCGCATCAATAACATCCTGCTCCTTGAGAGACTCAATATCAATCTCCTCTCCCCGGTCGACTTCTGCGATCGAGTAGATCAGCGCAAAGACCATCTTGATCTTTTCGATGATTCCCATCGAGTTCCAGAACCTCAAAAGGGTGAGCCGCAGGTCCCGGTCCACGAGTGCAATTGCAATGCCCCTGCCCTCCGCTTCCGCAATGGCGGCTTTCATCTCGGCGCCCGGCTCAACACCGACATCGATGCCGATCTTTCGCTGGAGGTAGGAAAGTAGCCATTGTACCAGGAGCGAGTTGAAGTTCTTTACTTCAAGGACGTCATCGACAGTCGGATCCCGGGCCTGTTTTTTCAGGGCCGAGAACCGGGCCGGGTCCAGTTCGATGGCTACAATATCCGGCCTGAATTCCTCGATTGCTGCCCGGACTTCCTCAACGCTTTTCTGAGAGACATGCGCAGTCCCGACGATCCTCAATTCAGCCATCTGTCACCGTTATTCCTTCATCATTGGTGTTTTACCCTCTTTAATGGGTGGGGTACCCTGATGAGGGGCTGGGGGGGTCGATTCATGTAAAATTCATATCAGGAAGAGAATTTGAACAGATTCCCACAAAAAGAGACGCAGACGGAATGGATGTGATGGTGACCGGAAAATTTGCTGCCTTGGCCGGTTTATTAAACCGGATTCACGTATACATCCATGATAACGGAGAGACGGCATGAAGATTGCGGTGGCCGGAAAAGGGGGTGCAGGAAAGACACTGGTGGCAGGCGGCCTTGCATTCCTGCTGGCACGCACCGGCTACACAACCCTCGCCATTGATGCAGATTCTGCACCCAACCTCGGGTTCCTGCTCGGACTTTCTTCCCGCGATGAAGGCGCGATCGTCCCGGTCTCAAAAAACGAGGCACTCATCGCAGCAAAGACCGGTACCGCCTATCCCGGGGTTTACTCCCTGAACTTCACGGTGGATGACGTAGTATCAAAGTATGCAGTCCCGACTCCCGCCGGAGTATATCTGCTGGTTATGGGTACTGTGGCGTCGATGGGGGCGGGTTGTACCTGTCCGGCAAACAGTGTGATCCGCGCACTGCTCCGTCACCTGATCGTTGACCGGGATGAGGCCGTGGTACTGGACATGGAGGCAGGTGTCGAACACCTTGGCAGGGGGACTGCAGAGGGTGTCGATATGATGCTGGTCATCAGCGACGCCCACAGGCAGTCACTGGCGATTGCCGGTAGGATCGCACGGATGTCGCAAGACGCCGGTATTCCCCGTATTGCGCTGATTGGTAACAGGATCGCTGATGCAGGGCAGGAACAGGTACTACGGGAGTTTGCCAAAGCCCGCAAACTGGTGGTGACAGGCATGATACCCTTCGACCCTGCTGTGGTGCGCGCCGGTATTGCCGGCGATTCGATTGCGACGCTCGAAGGTTCGGCTGCGCTTTGTGCGCTCGGCGGAATCCTATCCCGGATCGATCAGGAAATAAAAGAGAGAGCGAATGTTCGGGTGGACACGGAGAAACATTCATGAAGACGCTGGTGACCATGGGGCGGGGTGGAACCGGTAAAACGAGTTTTGTCGCATTGCAGACAAAGTATTTTATTGAACGAAAGGAGACGCCACTTCTCCTGGTCGATGTCGATCCCGACCAGAATCTTGCCGAGATGGTGGGGGTCGATCTCGAACGTGAAGGTGTAAAGACCATATCAGAACTGGTCACTGAGACCTTCATCAGGAAAGGCGGGACGACCATTGGGATCGCTCCCGCCGACCGGATCGGAACCCGGGTGCTTGAAGAGGGGCTCTACGAAGGCGAAAGCTTCGATCTCATTGCGGTCGGGACAAAATGGATCGAGGGGTGCTACTGCATGCCCGATGCGGCACTCAAGGGTGCGCTTGAATCTCTCACGAAACATTACCGGTATGTGCTGATCGATTCCCCGGCAGGCCTCGAACACCTCAACCGCAAGATCACTGCGCGGGTCAACGATATTTTCGATGTGGTGGGTCCTTCGCACAAGTCATTTGCCCACGTAAAACGGGCAGACCGGATTACCCGTGAGGTCGGGATCGATTTTGATACCTTCTTTGTAGTCGGGGGCTGCCTGTTTCCCGCTGACCTTGAAGCGACAGCGCAGGAAGAGACCGGACACACGTACCTGGGAAAGATTCAGCTTTGACCCGCTCGTGAATGAGTCGGTGATCGCCGGCCGGTCGCTTCTCGATATCCCGTATGATTCTCCGGCTTACCTTTCTGTCTGCGAACTCATGAAAAAGGCCGGGTACGGGAAGATATGATCATAATGCCGGAAGTTATCTCTGCTGCAGGAGCTCCTGATGTTCGGGCGATTTGGTTAAAAACCGGTAAGGTAAATATCTACCTGCATCGCTGTATTCCGGATAAGACAGACCTGCGGTTGTGCTGCTGTTGACAGAAAAAAAGATCTCACTTACCATAAAGGAGCTGGATTCCGGCCTCGGCCGTATCAGGGATCTCTCTATCACTATAGGGAAACTGTCGGCCGCAGACTGGGCCGAGCCTGAGGGGCCCACCCCGTATCCAACGCTTGCCACACTCCGTTCCTGGGACCGGAAACTCCTCTCCCGGTACCAGCCATTCTATATGCCCTTCTGCGATCTCTGCTGCCTGTGCACGTACGGGAAATGCGACCTGACCGGCACAAAAAAGGGGGCCTGCGGGATCACGATGCCGGCCCAGCAGGCCCGCACCGTGCTCCTTGCCACCTGTATCGGTGCCGCCACCCACACCAGCCATGCGCGTGAACTCGTCACGTATGCGATAAAAAAAGCCGGCCGCGACTGCCCCATAAACCCCGGCGGGAACGCGATCGGCGTGGAGGCACCGGTCATCCGCCTCGTGTGCGGTGAAAAACCGAAAACCCTCGCTGACCTTGAGATGGTCCTTGACTACTGCGAGAGCCAGACCACCTCCCTCCTTGCGGTAACCCATACCGGCCAGGAAGGCGATCCTCTCGATTTTGAGAGCAAGGTGCTCCATGCAGGCATGATTGACCAGGTGGGCATGGAGGTAGCCGATCTTGCGCAGATATCGGCGCTCGGGTACCCGAAAGCCGACCCGGATGCCCCGCTCACTGCGCTTGGCATGGGCACGGTCGATACCACAAAACCGGTCATTCTCGTTATCGGCCATAACGTTCCGCCTTCGGTCGCCATTATCGATTATCTCGCCCGGGAAAACCTGTCGGACCAGGTCGAGGTGACCGGTATCTGCTGCACATCGATCGATGCGAGCCGGTACTCCCCGCGGGCGAAGATCATCGGCCCCATGTCTTGGCAGCTCCGGTATATCCGGAGCGGGATACCGGATGTCATCGTCGTGGACGAGCAGTGCATCCGCACCGATGCTCTCGCAGAGGCAGAGGCAATTCACGCGCCGTTTATTGCGACCTCGGAAAAGAACTGCCTGGGCCTGCCCGACCGGACGCATGACCCGGCCGATGCAATCGTAGCGGATCTCGCAGGAGGCAGGCAGGCAGGTGTCCTGATCCTCGATCCGGAGAAGGCCGGGGAGGTGGCCGTCCGGGTCGCCCGGGCCGTTATGCCGGCCCGGAAAAAGGCCTGCACGGCACTGGACCCATCAGCGATCCGTGAACTGGCATCTGCCTGCACGGAGTGCCGGCTCTGCCGGAGAGCCTGCCCGAACGACCTTGAAATCCCGCAGGCAATGAAAGCCGCCGGTTCGAGTGACCTGTCACGGCTCGCCGGCCTGTACCAGACCTGCGTGGGCTGCGGCAGGTGCGAGCAGGCCTGTACTAAGAAGATCCCGGTGCACTCCCTGATGATGGCTGCGGCGGCAGAGCGGACAAAAAACGAGAAATTTGTTATGCGCACCGGGAGAGGCGCGATCCAGGATGTCGAGATCCGCAACGTCGGGGGACCGATCGTGCTCGGTGAGATCCCGGGCGTGGTCGCTTTTGTGGGCTGCGCCAATTTCGCAAACGGGGGAAAGGAGGTCGCAGAGATGAGCGTGGAATTTGCAAAGCGCCGGTATATCGTCTGCACTTCGGGCTGCGCCGCGATGTCGATCGGGATGTACCGCAACGAGGAGGGCAAGACCCCGTACCAACAGTTCCCGGGAAGTTTTACTGCGGGCGGGATCGTGAATGTCGGCTCCTGCGTCGCAAACGCCCATATCGCCGGGGCGACCATCAAGATTGCGAGTATCTTTGCACGGCGCAACCTGCGCGGAAACTATGCCGAGATTGCGGATTATGTCCACAACCGGGTCGGCGCTGTTGGCGTAGCATGGGGCGCGATGTCCCAGAAGGCGGCAGCGATCGCGAGCGGGTTCTGGCGCCTCGGGATCCCGGTGGTGGTCGGCCCGCACGGCACCAAGTACCGGAGGATGCTCCTAGGCCGTGCCGATCATGACGCAGACTGGTACGTGCGCGACCAGCGGACCGGGGAGGACGTCTACGCAGGCCCTGCGCCGGAACATCTCTTTGTCGCGGCAGAGACCAAGGAAGAGGCGATGGTGCTTGTCGCAAAACTCTGCATGCGGCCCAACGATACGTCCCGGGGCCGGGCGATGAAACTTACGCATTATATCGACCTTTACCAGCGCAACCACGGTACGATACCCGATGATATCCCCCGCTATATCCGCACGACAGCCGACATTCCCGTTACCCTAAAAGGGGAGATCATGCGGATCCTCGCACAGTCGGACTGGAAGGAACGGCCCATCCCGGATCCGACGCTGCTCGCACACGATATGCCGGCACCACAGGAGGAACGCTGATCCCCCATGACGAACGCTGATCCCTGGCAGACTGCAGAGATTGCCGGCCCGAAAAAGGCGGCAGTTATTACGAAGCCGGCAATGGTCCAGGCAGTCATTCTCCGGGCAGAGCACCCGTTACTCCTCATCGGTCACTGCGCCGCAGTGATCGATATCGGGGAGAGAAAACTGCTCGATTACCTGCTCGACCTGGCCCGGGCACAAAACATCCCGGTGATTGCCACGGGCCATGTCAACCGGGCACTCAGGGAACGCGGATACACCAGCGCCACCATTATGCCGGCCGTCGAAGCCGGCCACCGGATTGCCGACACCGGGTGGAAAGGGCCGGACGGGAAGGGCCGCTGCGATCTCGCCATCATCGCCGGGCTGCCCTATCCCATGGCATGGACGCTCCTCTCCGGGCTCAAGCACTTCGCCCCCCGGACAAGAACGATCACGCTCGACAACACCTACCAGCCCAACGCGAACTGGTCGTTTGGAAACATCTCGGTCAAAGACTGGCAGGAGAGCCTTGAGGCCATCGCAGCACCGGCGAAAACGGGGAGGCTGACCGATGTTTGAGGATATCCCGGTAGATGTGGGGCTCGTCCATGTCGGCGAGCGGATCCGGAAAAACGATATGTATGTGGAGCTCGGCGGGCCTTCCATAGAGGAGAAATTCGAACTTGTCAGGGTAAAAAAACCCGGGGATGTCCGCGACGGGGCGATCACGGTAGTCGGCCCGGACCTTTCTGATATGGAAGAGGGGATGAAGTACCCGCTGGGCATCCTCATCGAGATTGCCGGGCCCGAACTGGAAGAGGATATCGAAGGTGTGATCGAGCGCCGTATCCACGAATACACCAACTACATCGAAGGGTTCATGCACCTCAACCAACGGTACGACATCTGGGTGAGGGTCTCAAAAAAAGCCTATGCCCGGGGATTTACCACGCTTGTCTATGCCGGGAACGTCCTGCTTGCGCTCCTCAAAAACGAGCTGCCCCTTATCGAAAAGATGCAGGTCACGTTTTTTACGGACAAAGAAAAAATCACGGCCCGTTACGCGGAGGCAAAAGCGGCCTACGAGGCACGGGATTCCCGGGCCCGGGGTCTGACTGATGACGATGTTGATGTCTTTTACGGGTGTGCCCTCTGCCAGTCGTTTGCTCCCAGCCACGTCTGCGTGATCACCCCCCAGCGGTACGCAAACTGCGGGGCGATCAGCTGGTTTGACGGGAGGGCTGCAGCCCGGATCGATCCAAAAGGCCCGATCTTTCCCATTGAAAAGGGAGAGTGCCTCGATACGGTGCGGGGAGAATACACCGGGATCAACGAGAGCGCAAAGAAGCGGTCGCTCGGTGCCGTGCACCGGGTCTACCTGTACAGCGCGTTTGCCTTTCCTCACACATCATGTGGCTGCTTTGAAGGGATCGCATTCTACATACCAGAGGTGGAAGGTTTCGGGATAGTGATGAGGGGATATAAGGATGTGACCGTGAACGGCCTGCCATTCTCAACAATGGCGGATTCAACCGCCGGTGGCCGCCAGGTGGACGGGTTCCACGGGATCTCGCTCGAGTATATGCGATCCCCAAAATTCCTTGCAGCTGACGGAGGTTATGCCCGGGTCGCATGGATGCCATCCGATTTGAAAGACCAGGTGCGGGAATTCATCCCGGCGGACCTCTTTTCCCGGATTGCCACGGAAAAAGAGGTCAGGAACGTGAGCGAACTCAGGGACTTCCTCTCTTTGCATGCGCACCCGGTCATGGAGCGGTGGACGGCAGAAGAGACGGGGTCTGTTGACGGGACAAACGGCGCCATGAAGGTCTTTTCCGGCGGGGATTTCCCGGTTACATCGGGAGGCTTCAAGATCATCTTCAAGAACGCCCGGATCACCGCAGACCGGGTGACCATCGAGCCGATCCAGCCAAAACAACCGGGGGCTGAAAAATAAATGGCCGGCAGAACTACCCACGAGGGGAAAAAGGCACAGGAGGCAGATCAGGAACAGGATGCCGTCCCCCGGCTCCTCGCGATGCTCTCCGGGAAAGAGCGGATCGAACTTGAGAATTTCTCGATGGATGTTGGCGACCTCGAACTCTGGATCCCCACCGGGTCTGCTGCCATACCGGGAGGAGTATCCTCAGCAGCACGACAGAAACCCGCGACGCTCTTTTCTGAAACATTTGTCCCCCCTCATGAAGAATACATGGGCTGTATCCATGAAGTTCTTCTCGGCGCGACAAAAAGCGAGGGCGGCAGCCGGAGCAGTTCCCTTATGATCGGGGGATCCACGTACCCGCCGTTTGTAAGTGCTGACCACCCGGTGGCCCACCCGCCGGTCTTTGCCCTCGATGTTTTTGACATGGAGTTGCCGCTCCCGAAAGTGCTCATGGAGAATGTTAAGGATGTGATGAGCGATCCTGCCGAATGGGCACGGATGAACGTGAAGAAATACGGCGCCGACATGATCACCGTTCACCTTATGTCGACCGACCCGCTCATCCGGGATGCGTCGCCCGAGGCGGCAGCCCGTACCGTTGAAGAAGTGCTGCAGGCCGTGGACGTCCCGCTGATCATCGGCGGGTGCGGGGATCCGCATAAGGATGCGCAGGTCTTTTGTAAGGTGGCAGAAGTCGCCGATGGCGAGCGGCTGCTCTTAAATTCTGTCACGCTCGGAATGAATGAGGCAAAGACGCTGGACATGGTCGCCCGGGCGGCAAAGGAGCACGGCCACGCGGTGCTCGGCTTCACCGGCCTCGAACTCAACCAAGCAAAGGAACTTAACCGCAGGCTCTACGAGTATCTCCCACCGGAGGATATCGTCATGGATCTCACGACCGTAGCGCTCGGGTATGGTCTTGAGTACTCGTTTACCATCCACGAACGCGCCCGGCACGCGGCGCTGATGGGGGATACCGAACTCCAGCAGCCGACTATCTCCGCTTCCACCAATGCCTGGGCAGCCCGAGAGGCATGGATGAAGATGGACAAAAAATACGGCTCACGGGGTCTTCGGGGCCCGCTCTGGGAGACGATCAATGCGCTCACACTCCTTCTTGCAGGCGTCGATATCTTCATGATGATGCACCCGGCTGCTATCCGTACCTGCCGTGACTCGATCCGGATGTTTGCAGAAAAAGATGCGCCGGTGCCGGAAGGAATTGCCCGATGGGCGACGATGAAGATCTAAAAAGGGGTGTCTGGATGTCGGAACGCGAACCCAAAAAGACGATCAAGGAGATCAGCCCCATTGACGTGTACAAACTCCTCCCCAAGACCAACTGCGGGGAATGCGGCGAGGCCAACTGCATGGCGTTTGCGACGAGGGTGGTCAACGGGGAGCTTGCGGTTGACAACTGCCCGCCGGTAACCAAGGAGGAGTACCGGCTCAATTTCGGCAAGCTCGAAGATCTCATGGCTCCTCCGGTCAGGACAATTCTGGTCGGAACGGGAGACCGGGCCATGAAACTGGGTGGGAAGTACGTCCTGTACCGTCATGAGTTCACCTACCACAACCCGACGCCAATCGCAATCGACATATCCGACGACCTGGCCGAAAATGAGCGCACCGCACAGATCCAAGCTATTTCGGACTTTTCCTACAACTACATCGGTCGCGAGCTCCGGCTGGACGCGGTCGCGATACGCTCGACCCAGCATGACCCGGCTGCATTCGCGTCTGCAGTAACTGCCGTTGCCGCCCAGACCGACCTGCCGCTCATTCTCTGTACCTACGATGCGGTAACCATGGCCGCCGGCCTCGTCCATATACGGGAACGACGCCCGCTTCTCTATGCAGCGACTAAGGACAACTGGAAGGAGATGGCGGAACTCGCCCTGCGTTACGGGTGCCCCCTCGTGGTGTCAGCCCCCCATGACATCGCCCTCCTGCGTTCGCTTGTCAGGACCCTCGTGGGATATGGAGTGGCTGATCTGGTACTCGACCCGGGGACAGCAGTCGAGCCCGGCCTTTCAGGGACTATCCACGCATTCTCGCAGATCCGCCGGGCGGTCTTTGCCGATCGCGATGAACTCCTGGGTTACCCGCTTCTCGGCACCCCGATCACCGCGTGGCTCTCCCCCGAAATTTCGCACGAGCTGATCCAGTGGAAGGAGGCCTGCGCCGCATCGATGCTGCTCTCCCGGTACGCTGACCTCCTTATCCTCCACAGCCTCGAAGGCTGGGTGCTCCTGCCCCAGCTGATCTGGCGTTTCAATATTTATACCGACCCGCGAAAACCGGTCTCTGTCGATACCGGCGTCAGGATATTCGGGTCGCCAAAAAAAGACGCGCCGGTGCTCATTACCACCAACTATGCGCTCACCTATTTCACGGTCGAGAGCGACATCAAGTCTGCGGGTATTGACTGCTTTTTAATCGTCGTGGATACCGGGGGGAACAGCGTGGAGAGCGCGGTCGCCGGCCGGTACCTGAACGCGGAATCGATAGCAGCGGCCCTTAAAGACACCGGGATGGCAGACCGGGTCAATTACCGGTACCTGATCCTCCCCGGGCTTGCCGCCCGCCTGAGCGGCGAGACCGAGGAGGCCAGCGGCTGGCATGTGCTGGTCGGCCCGAAGGATTCGTCCGGCATCCCAGCCTTTTTGAAGGCACACTGGCCGCCGAAGAAATGGTGACCGGACCCCGCCGTTTCAGGCACGGGGAATATGCCGCCGCGGCAGGAATGGCCGGGCGCAAAAGTGTATGAAGGAACAGATTCCAATGCAGCAGCCGGACACGAGTGAGATCAGGGTCATCTTCCAGCCGATGAACCGGGTGCTTACCGTACCGGCAGGTACACCGCTTTTTGACGCGATAGGTCTGGCCGGGATCGCAATCGAGAGTATCTGCGGAGGGAAAGGCAGCTGCGGGAAATGCCGGGTCATATTAACAGCAGGAACCTGCATGGCAGCACCTGAGGCCGGGACAGGCTGCCGGCTCACGCAGAAGGAGCAGGATGAGGGGTACTTCCTTGCCTGTCAGGTAACGCTGATCCGGGATGCGGAGTTTACGATCCCTGTGGAGAGCCGGATCGATTCCCCCCAGATCCTTATTACACTGCCGGCGACACCTGCCGGGATTGAACCTGCAGTCATGCGTTACCGGGTGGAAACAGCGCCATCCCACGGCCTGCCCTTTGCCTCCCGGTCGATCCGGTTTGCAGGATACTCCGGCTTACGGCCCCGCATATCCGACGAACAATACAACGCACTGCTCGCTGCAGAAACCCCGCAGGAAGCCACGATCTCGACTGCCAGGTCGCCCCCGGCGGTGCTTGTCATCTCTCCTGCCGATACCGCCCCCCCTCTGTACGGCGTCGCCCTCGATCTCGGAACCACGACCGTGGTCGGCTGCCTTGCCCGCCTCGATACCGGTGCGATCCTTGCCACCGCCTCAAGCCTGAACCGCCAGATCACGTATGGTGAAGAACTGCTTACCCGGATTGGGTACGCAAGTACGCCTGCAGGTCTTGCCACGCTCCAGAGGGCCGCTGTCAGAAGTATCAATGATGTCATTGAGAGCCTCGTCAGGACCGCCGGCATCAGCAGCACGGATGTCTTAGATTCCTGCATCGCGGGAAATACCGTAATGAACCACCTGCTCTGCGGCATTAATCCAAGGTACCTGGAGCTCGCAGACGCCCCGGTATCACGTTCACCGATCCAAAAAACCGCCCGGGATCTCGGGCTTGCCGTGCATCCCGACGCCGGGGTGTATTGCCTTCCCAATGTCAGCAGGTTCGTGGGGGGGGATGCGATCGGGGATATGATTACGGCCGGGATGCATACGTCTGATGAGGTCTCACTTCTGATCGATCTCGGGACAAACGGCGAGATCGTTCTTGGCACGCGGCACTGGACAGCCTCGGTCTCCTGTGCGTCCGGCCCCGCATTCGAAGGCGCCGGCATCAGGGCCGGGATGAGGGCGATGAAAGGCGCGATCGACCATGTGCATGTGGATCCTGTGACGGGGAAGGTCTGCTGGAGCACTATCGGATCAGCCCCGCCCCGGGGCATCTGCGGCTCCGGGATCATTGATCTTGCTGTTGCCATGGTGCAGACCGGGGCCCTTGATTTTGCCGGGAAACTTAATTTCCGCCACCCTCAGGTCCGCACCGGGCCGGAAGGGGCAGAATATCTGCTTGCTCTGGCCCCGGAGACCGGAACCGGGCGGGATATCGCGATTACCCAGCAGGATATTGACTACCTCATGGACTCAAAGGCCGCTGCCTGCGGGGCTATCGCTGTACTCCTGAAGAAGTACAAGTGTGCTGTCGCGGATATACGCCACCTCTATCTTGCCGGGGCATTTGGCGCTTATACCGACATCGCGAATGCCGTCAGTTTCGGCATCCTCCCCCGGTTTACAGCCGCCACCGTCCACTCCATCGGCAACGGCTCGCTCTCGGGGGCGTATGCAACGCTCGTCTCGACCCGGTACCGGATGGCTGCCGAGGCACTAGCCCGGCATATGGTTTATATCGATCTTTTAGTGGACACGGCATTTGCTGAAGAATACGCCGCAGCCCTCTACATCCCGGGAAAAGAGGAACTTTTTCCCCCTTCCTCCTGAAAAACAGTGTGCCCGGTTCACGCAGGTTCGTCGTTTTTTTTGTAAAACAATCACAGTTAACTGTGATATATGCTTAATGCCGTCGTTGGCTTTATAGTTTTCAGTCTGTTTCCTAGGGTTTGATGTGAAATTACTGTAGATTCCTTACTCCTCTTATTTGCATTTTTGAGACAATATTTTTTGTGATCCGGCAGCTCCGGTGAATCCGGCTGGGGATCCGTTCCGGTTCGGCCCAAATTTTCCGGATTTTTCGCTCTGGAAATGTTAGAATTTTTCTTTCCTTTTATCTGTATAAAACGAAATACACGGGTTTTTGGATGGGAAGCCTTAAAAGACAATAAAAGCATCTGGATTGTAAAAATCCCCGGAAAAGAAACAGGGAAACCGGATTGGATCGACCGGATCCCCGGACATAAATGGCGGGCAATCGCTCGCGCTCGCTAGTGCCCGCAAGCTTCCCCGGGTTGCCGCCGGCGTCCGCAGGTAACCGCATGATGGAGATACGTTGGAGATAGGATCCCGCACATGCCAGATGGTCAAAACACGGGTTCTTTTCGATCTTGACTTGATATCCCCGATCAGACATGAGATCTGCCAACCGGGAGCCATGGTGAAAGTTTCTCGCCGCT
>CAWEFI010000030.1:0-3497 GCA_963808285.1 uncultured Methanoregulaceae archaeon | reverse complement strand
TTTCGCGCTCGTCTGCATATCCGAAAATTCTCTTTTAAAACAGATGAATCTATTGTTTATTTGAGCACGCCGGCAGGTGGTGCAGTTTTACTGCACCGGTTGCGGACAATGACTGTGCCAGCCGCAGATCGACAGGGCCACCGTACCGCCAAAGGCTGCCGTAACGAGGAATGCATCAGGATACCCTGCATCGGCAGCAATAATTCCGGCCATAAAAGGAAGGATCGTCATACCCAGGTAACTGGAGGTCGAAAAGAGGCCCATGACAAGCCCCTGTCGATCCTGCTCTCCGGCAAGGACGGCCATCTGGGCGACCATCACGATCCCGGCAAGGGCGCCAAGCACGATAAACCCGAGCGGCGATGCATACGCAAGAAGAACCCCTCCGATCATGAATACCGCAGACCACCGGATGGCAGGCAGTGCCGGCACCGAAAACCGGGAGACGACGAGGACTGTTATAATGGTCGTCACGCTCATTCCCGCAATCCAGAAACCGAGCACATCTGCTGGTTCACCGGAAAATGCCGGGTAGAGCGAGGCGATGACGCCGGTGATGCCGACAAGGATGATCGCAGAATACCATCAGCCGGCCATGGGATATAACAAGTGCGGCAACATCCCGGAACTCCTGCCCGCCATGCCTCCCTGCAGTTTTTTGGGCTTCTGCACCCGGACGGGAGGGCGGCTCCGGCGTCTCATGGAAGACGATATCCGCGACCAGTGCTGCCAGTGACAGTACCTGTAAAGACTCCAATCCCGAGTGCAGGCTGCACAAACCGTACGGCAAGCCAGCCGGAAGCAGCAAGCCCGAGAACGAGCCCGAAGTTGAGCATCGCAAGGTAATAGCCGCTCATGCGGGTGTGATTCGGCTGCGAGTTGACATACGACATCCCGGCAGCGATGAACAGGCCGGCACCGAGCCCTTCGAGCACCCTTAGCGTAATTACAGGAAGAGGTCCGTTGGTATAATAGAGCAGGATACCACTTACGACGGTCAGCGCAAGGCCGGTGCGGATAACCGGCATCCTGCCGTACCGATCAGAAAGGATTCCGCCGGGGAGCGTCGAGATAAACGCGCCCAGAAAATATGCGGCATAGATGGCACCTTCCCATGCGGACCCGGTGGCAAACGCAGGCAGGACCGGGACAATCGCATTTGAGAGCGCCATAACGCTAAAGACGCCCAGGCAGACAACAAGAAGGTACGCCTTCATCGTGGATCCGGGTTATACCATGCGGTACGTCTCAAGATTCATAGGCGAGTGCGTCTGGATGTGGTACCGCTTATAGATGGAGCTGGCAAGGTCGATGGTGTTGTTCTCGTCGCCATGGATGCAGAAGATCTTTTCGGGTCGCGGCTGGATCTGGCCGATGTAATTCATCAGCTGACGACGATCGGAATGACCCGAGAACCCATCGATGGTATCGATCTCGAGGTTTATGGTGATCGTACCTTTCCGGCCCATGGGCACCTCACGCCATCCTTTCTGGATGCGTCTCCCCTGCGTACCGTCGGCCTGGTACCCGACAAAGACGAGCGCGTTTTTCTCGTCCTCTGCCAGGTTAAGGAGATACTCCATAACCGGTCCGCCGTTGAGCATCCCGCTTGTGGTGATGATCACACACGGATCGCCATTGATCACCTTCTCACGGAGGTCGGAAGAGTCAACCTGCTGGAAACAATCGGCAAGGAAGGGATTCATCCCTTCCCGGAAGATCAGATTCCTGAGATCGTTATTGAGATACTCCGGGTAGGTAGTATGGATCGCCGTTGCCTCACGGATCATACCGTCGAGATAAATTTTCACGTGAGGGATCTTGCCCAAGCGCATTCCTTCTTCAAGAGCGAGCATAACCTCCTGCGACCTGCCTACAGCAAATGCAGGAATAATCACCTTGCCGCCCCGCGAGAGAACCTTATTGATAGTCTCGTAAAGCCTGAGCTCCGCATCCGAGCGTGCCGGCTGGAAATCGTTTGAGCCACCGTAGGTGCTTTCCATGAAAAGCGTCTCCAGCCGGGGGAACTGGTTGATAGCCGGGTTAAAAAGTCGGCTTTTACTGTAATTGAAATCCCCGGTAAACGCGATATTATACAGTCCGTCCCCGATGTGGAAATGGGCGATCGCAGAGCCAAGGATGTGCCCTGCGTTATGGAAGGTGAGCTTAATATCCGGTGCAATGTCGGTCACACTGCCGTAATTGAGCGTGATCGAATGGCGGATATATGTCTTGACCTCGTTCGAGCTATACGGGATCTTACGGCCTTCCTTGTTGATGACATCCAGGTAATCCAGCTGGAGCATTGCGGAGAGATCCCGGGTCGGGGGAGTTGAATAAACCGGTCCTTCGTACCCGTACTTGTAGAGAAGGGGGACGAGTGCACAGTGGTCAAGATGTGCATGAGTTAGGACAACAGCGTCAAGCTGAGCCAGAGGGTGGATTTCAGGAACGTAAAGGTAAGGGGTGCCGTTTGAGTTGTCCGGTTTTTCCCCGCAATCTATGAGCACGCGGCTGTCCGGGGTGGTGAGCAAAAAAGCTGCCCGGCCGACTTCGCGACAACAGCCAAGAGTGGTGACCCGCACCCATTGATCTTTTCTGGTCGCGTCTTTGTTTGCCTCGTCGCGGCCCGGGATGTCGCGATGGATCCGTCGCCCGATGGTGCGCAGGAATTGTTTACGCTCCTCGTTGACCGAACGCAGGTACTGACGTACCTGCTTTACCGTACTGCTCTCAATGGGGGGGTGCGGACAACCTGGGGTGTCCATCCGATATGCTTGGTAATCTCCCGCAGCGTGATTCCATTTTTCCCGATGACGACACCGGGTTTTTCAGCTTCTATCAAGACTTCACCGGTGTCCGGGTCGAAAAAAATATCGGTAATGCCTGAAGATTCCGGAACAACTGCCCGTATTTCCGTTGCCGCTTTCTCGGGGTCTTCAAGGGTGGTGGGGCGGACGACAATCCGTTTCCGGAGGTCCCGGGCGAGAACCCGGATCAGATCCGCTTCATCTGCGAACCGTTTGGGGTCATCAGTATAGATGACCAGTTCAGGTCCTTCGAATTCAACCTCGGCAACCCTGATGCCTGCGGGCACCCGCTCGTTAATCTTATCCCTGAGCTCTTTAAGCCGATCTTCAATTAACATAACAACGAACGTCCCAAAAAAAGATTATATCGGATTTTTGACGAGATATTTTTTGAGCTGGTCCTCGCCAAGTTCCTGATACTTGTCTTTGGTGATGACAACGACATGGATGCCTTCACCAGACCCGGCGTCGCGCTTCATCGCAGATGTGAGTGCCCGTACTGCAAGTTCGATGGCTTCATCCTCATTCATATCAGAGTGGTACCGGTCTTCCAGCACACCGTAGGCCATGGGCGAACCGGAACCGGTCGAGACAATGTCCTCTTCTTTCGTTGCCCCGCCCATGGCATCGACCGAATAGACACCGGGACCATGTTCGTCAATTCCTCCTACGAGCAGCTGGACGTAA
>CAWEFI010000029.1:0-13590 GCA_963808285.1 uncultured Methanoregulaceae archaeon | reverse complement strand
CGGGGGGGTTCGGGAAGCGGGGCATCGAGGGCAAGATCGAGGCAATAAAGTTTGCACGCGGGAACAATGTGCCGTTCTTGGGGCTCTGCCTCGGATTCCAGCTTGCGACCATCGAATTTGCCCGGAACCGGTGCGGCATTGCGGATGCCACAAGCGAGGAGTTCGGGGAAGGCTCGCACGTGATCGCGCTCCTCCCCGAGCAGGAGAATGTGACGGAACTGGGCGGTACGATGCGCCTCGGGGACTATACCTCCGATATCCGGGACGGCACCCTTGCGATGAAACTCTACGGGCAGAAGCAGATCGTCGAACGCCACCGGCACCGGTACGAGGTGAACCCGCAGTATATCGGGACGCTGGAGAAGAACGGCCTGGTATTCTCGGCCACGAACAGGAACCGGATGGAGTGCCTTGAACTCCCCGGCCACCCGTTCTTCTTTGCAACGCAGTTCCACCCCGAGTTTAAGTCACGGCCGACGCGGCCCTCACCCCCGTACCTCGGGTTTGTCGAGGCGTGCCGGGCAAACAAGCGGACGAAATAGGCAGGTTGACAGTCGTGGTAAAACCAGAGATATTCATCCCACAGGCAATCGGGGAGATTAAAAAAGCTGCCGGCGCCGAAAAGGTCGTGATGGCGCTCTCGGGAGGGGTCGACAGCTCGGTCTGCGCCGCGCTTGCCGCCCGGGCGATCGGCGACCAGCTGATCCCGATCTACATCGATACCGGCCTGATGCGCAAGGGCGAGACGGAACGGATAAAGACGGTCTTTAATAACATCCGTCTCCAGGTGATCGACGCGGGCGACGAGTTCCTTGCCGCCCTTGCCGGGATCACCGATCCCGAGGCCAAGCGCAAGGTGATCGGCGAGCGTTTCATCCGGGTCTTCGAGCGGGAAGCAAAAAAATCGGGCGCCACGTGCCTTTTGCAGGGCACGATCTACCCGGACCGGATCGAGAGCGAGGGGGGCATAAAAAGCCACCACAACGTCGGCGGAATGCCTCTTGAGACGGCGTTTACGAAAGTGATCGAACCGATCCGCGACCTCTACAAGGACGAGGTGCGGGAAGTGGCCGGGGCGCTTGGCCTGCCCGTGGAGATCCAGCATCGGATGCCGTTTCCCGGCCCGGGCCTTGCCGTCCGGATCCTCGGCGAGGTCACCCGGGAGAAGGTCGCGGTGATCCGGGAGGCCAACGGGATCGCCGAGTCCGAGATCGTCGAGCAGTACCATCCCTGGCAGTGCTTTGCCGCGCTCCTCGGTCTCGGGACCGGGGTGAAGGGGGACAACCGGATCCACGGGTGGATCGTCGCGATCCGTGCCGTGAACTCCCGGGACGGCATGACGGCCGATCCCCTCGACATTCCGTTTGCCGATCTCACGAGAATCGGTGCGAGGATCACTGCCGAGATCCCGAGCGTCGCCCGCGTGGTCTACGACATCACCCCGAAGCCGCCGGCGACGATCGAGTACGAATAACCCCCCGTTCCATAAAAATCGTCCGGGGGCAGTCGGGAATACAGCCCGTATTTCCCAGAAAAAGGACGGGAAAAATCCAAATTATTGAAATCATGTGATACCCATGAAAAATACCGATATTACAAGCCAGTACAAGGCGCTTGACGACCAGTATTACATGCCCGCCTTCTCGCGGAACATGGCGATTGTCCGCGGAAAAGGCGCAAAAGTCTGGGATGGCAGCGGAAAGGAATACATCGACTGCGTGGCCGGCATTGCCGTCTGCAGCACCGGGCACTGCCACCCGGCGGTGGTAAAAGCGATCTGCGAGCAGGCGCACGAGCTGATCCACTGCTCCAACCTCTACTACATCCCTCACCAGGGCGAGCTCGCGAAAAAGATCGTGGAGATCACGGGTCTCAGCAAGGTCTTCTTCGCAAACTCGGGAGCCGAGGCGAGCGACGGGGCCTTAAAACTCGCCCGGGTCAGGACAAAAAAACGGAAGTTTGTGGCGTTCACCCACGGGTTCCACGGCCGGACGATCGGGTCGCTTGCGGTGACCCACAAGCCGGAGGCCCGCGAGCCGTTCGAGCCCCTGGGTCTCCCGACCACGTTTGTCGAGTACGGGAACCTCGATGCCTTAAAAAAGGCAGTCGACGGCGATACTGCTGCCGTGATCGTCGAACCGATCCAGGGAGAAGCCGGCGTCATCATCCCCCCGGACAGTTTCCTCGAGGGCATACGCGAGACCTGCGACCGGACCGGGGCGTTCATGATTGTCGACGAAGTCCAGACCGGGATGGGCCGGACCGGAAAGTGGCTGGCGATCCGGCACACGAAGGTGGAGCCCGATATGGTGACACTCGCAAAGGGTATCGCGAGCGGTTTTCCCATGGGTGCGCTCGTCGCCCGCGAGGGCCTGGAGTTTACGAAAGGCGAGCACGGGAGCACTTTTGCCGGCGGGCCGGTTGCCTGTGCGGCAGGGCTTGCCACCATCGGTGTGCTGGAAGAGATCCTGCCGGACATTGCCCGCAAGGGGGAGCGGTTCCGCAAGGGGCTTGCCCGGTATAATCCCCGCGTACGCGGACTGATGATTGGCATCTCGGTCGGGGACAAATGTCCTGATGTGCAGAAAGAATGTTTAGAAGAAGGTGTGATCGTGAACTGTGCGGCTGACGGGAACCTGCGGCTCGTCCCGCCGCTTGTGATCTCGGATGCCGAGATCGACCGTGCGGTGAAGGTGATCGATGGAGCGCTTGGTAAGGTCATGCTATAGGCAGGGCGGGTACGTTTTCGCAAAGAAGGCGGGCGGCAGTGCACACGGTCCGGGCAGCGATCGTGTCGCACGGCTTGCGAGTAACGAGAACCCCGAGCCCCCGTCTCCGGCAGCGGTAGCGGCAGCACAATCTGCGGTCCTTACGGCGAACCGGTACCCCGACGAGCGGGTGGATGTTCTGGTCTTTGCCCTCCGGGCATATTACGGCGATTATTCCTTTGTGACCGGTGTCGGGATGGACGGGGTGATCGAGACCCTGATCCGGACGCTTGTCGATCCCGGGGAGACGGTGGCGATATCGGTTCCCACCTTCACCTTCTACGGGCTTGCCGCACAGGCACAGGGGGCGCGGGTCGTAATGGTGCCGCGCCGGCCGGATTTTTCGGTCGATACCGGTGCACTCGTCCGGGCGGGAAAGAACGCGAAGATCGTGGTGCTCTGCACCCCGAACAACCCGACCGGCAACGCGACATCTGTTGATGACGTGCATCGGGTGCTCGACGAGATTAAGGGAGTACTCTTCCTCGACAACGCGTACGTCGAGTTCTCGGGCATCGATTACCTGCCTCTGGCAAAGAAATACGACAACCTCGTGATCGGCAGGACGTTCTCGAAGGTGCACTCGCTTGCCGGCCTCCGGATCGGTACGCGTTTGTCCCGGGCTGGCTCCAGCCGTTCTTCCTGCGTGCGGGCACGCCGTTTACGGTGAACTCGGTCTCGGCAGCGGCGGCGGCAGCGACGTTGTCGGATAAGGAGCACGCTGCCCGGTATATCGCACAGGTAACCACATGGCGGAAGCGTTTTCGCGCTGCACTGAAGTTCCCGGTGCTTCCCTCGGACGCCAACTTCGTGATGGTGGACGTGGCGCCGCACACCGGCGATGATATTGTGGAGAAGCTTGCTTCCCGCGGCGTGCTCGTGCGCTCGTGCAGAAGTTTTACGGGCCTTGCTGACCATTATATCCGGGTGAGTGTCGGTGAAGACTGGGAGAACGAGTTGTTTATCCGGGAGTTAAACGCCCTATGATGTGTGGCCTCACCGGGACACCGGGGACCGGCAAATCCACTGTTGCCGGTGAACTTGCCCGACGGGGTTACCGGGTGGTCCACATCACGGATATCGTGCAGCCCTATGTCCAGGGGAAGGACCCGGAGCGGGACACGCAGATCATCGATACCGACCGGATGGTGGACGAGTTCGTGCCCTTTGACGGTTTTGTCGAGGGGCACTTCGCCCACCTGCTGCCCTGCGACCGGGTGGTCGTGCTGCGCCTGCGGCCCGACGAACTGGCGGCCCGGCTTGCGGCCCGCGGTTACCCTAAAGAGAAGATCCGGGAGAACCGGGATGCCGAGGCACTGGATGTCTGCCTGATCGAGACGGTGGAGGAATATGAATCCTTTCAGATTTTCGAAGTGGACACGACGGGAAAAAGCCCTGACGCCTGCGCCGATATGATCGAACAATTTTACCGGGGCGAGATCCCGAGTTCGTTCGGGTCGATCGACTGGACTGCATTCACGGGGGTATCGCCATGACTCTTGACCAGTACCGCCCGCACGTGAAGGTCTACTTCGACCCGCTGGTACGGTTCGCCATCCGGTGCAGGATCACGCCGAACATCCTGACCATCGCCGCCCTTGCGGCATCGGCCGTGGCCGGCTGCCTCTTCTTCTTCCGGCTGGAGATCTGGGCTGTCCTTGCGGTTGCAGTGAATGCCTTCTGCGACGCGATGGACGGCGCGGTCGCCCGGGAGTTGAAGAACCCGAGCCTGCGGGGAGACTTCCTCGACCATGCGGTGGACCGGTACGCGGATATCTTCATCATCACCGGTATCTTTGCGAGCGGTCTCGTCCCCTGGCCGATCGGGGTGCTCGCGCTGACCGGTGTCCTGATGTCCTCGTACCTGGGAACACAGGCGCAGGCCGTGGGCGTGGGACGGGTCTATGCCGGGGTGCTGGGCCGGGCAGACCGGCTCGTGCTCATCATGGTGGTGGGGATTATTTTCATCCTCTTCCCCCTGACGATCTACGGCCTGAACCTGCTCGGCTGGCTCCTCCTCCTCTTCGGGGTCTTCGGCCACGTCACCGCGTTCCAGCGGTTCGCGTACGTGTGGCGGAAGATGGAGTAAATCCCTCTTTTTTCCTGAAGAAAATCTCTTGTATCGCTCTGACGCTCTCGGGGGCTGCGGCAATTCTTGCCTCTGCCCCCGCCGCTGTGGCATCCCCCATAGAGCGATAGTGCTTTAAAAGGTAATCAGGCATCATCGCAAAGCGCAGGGGCGGTTCGGGGGGACAGGCACTGTCCCCTCCGTCAATATGTGATTTGCAGTGTGTTGAAAACTAAGGGTTTCTATGGAGTCCATTTTTGCAATGCTCTTACTCGCCTCTTTCCGCCAGTTCCCGGATATACTCAAGCGCTGCTACCGCATCCTCCCGCTTCTGGTCGGCCGGGGAAGCGGCGGCAAAGGCAAGGAACCGCTCTTTTGCTGCGGGGGAGAGGGCGTTACCTGCGACGGCAACAATCTTTGCGTAGGTGCGCTGGGGGTAGAAGGTTGCATGGGCTGCGGCAAGCAGTGCCCGGTGCGCCCCCGGGGTGATGATGCCGGCCGCCTCTGCTTTTTTAAGCGTGCAGCGGATGTTGATGAGCGGTTCGGAGAGCGAATATCCCGACACCGGGTCAAAGACGAGTGCCACCTCGTCATCGGAGACGAGCGTGCCATCCTTGTACATCCGGTAAATCTTCCCGACGCCGGTCATCCCCAGCGTGTCCATCTCGGCGGCCCGGAGCGCCCCCATGCTGGACGCCCCGACCACATGTATGCCTTTTTTGACCGCGGCGAGGATCTCCCGGTGGGCAACGGCGCAGTCCTGGTGGAAGACCCCGTCGATGAGGCCGATGATATCTGCGCCGTCCGCGACCGCGGCGAGGATATCGCCCCGTTTTGCCGGCGGCCGGTACACTGCGGCGAGGATCTTCTCCGCTGAGGGGAGATCAAGGCTTGGCCCGAGAAAGACGATGATTCTTGGCATGCTTCACCCTCTCCCCCCTCCGCGCCGGGTCCATCGCGTAGACCTCGAGGCCCGGGACGATCACCCTGACGACCGGTACCCCAATCTCCTCCCGGGTCAGGTCGACGACGATCACCCGGGAAAGGCCCTGTTTGTTCAGGGCGTCGATGGCAAACCGGATATCTTTTGCAAAATCGTCGCTGTCGAACGACCGGAGGGTGCTGTAGTCCACCGTTCCGTTGTCCTTGAACCAGTAACTGTTGATCCTTTTTGCCCGGTCGTAGCCCATCCTTTTCCTGAGCCCGGCGGTGGTCGTGTCCTCGCGGGCGCCGTGGATCTGGGTGAGCCGGCTCTGCGCCACCTCGGTCAGCGCCCGCATCGCGGCGATCCGTGCGCTCGTGTGGGTGCCGATCCCGATGGTGAGCAGGGTGGGGTCTTTTAACAGCACGTCGTCTGCCACTGCCGCCATGGTGGGGATGCCGACGTCGCTCGTGATATCCCGCAGGGTAACCTCCACCTGTGCATCACGAAACTTCTTCTGCATCTCCGCGAGCATGGGGTCGTCGATACCGGTCACCGCCGGGCCGGTGTCCCGGCAGGCCTCCACGAGCGACCATGCGTCCCTTTCTATCACTTCCGAGAGGGCGTGGAAGATTGCCTCCTCCCGGGTGTTTCCCGAGGCAAGGCCGTTTGTAGAGGTACGGAAGATTTGCCGGAAGTTTCGCGGGAGCGGGTGGAAGACCGCCTGCGCCGGCACGAGCACCCGCTCGTCGTTTGCGATATCCCAGCCCTCGACCCAGGGGAGGACGTGCCCGGTCTCCGTATCTTCGGGGAGGATGAGGTCCTTGGGGTTGACGGCCGGCTCGCGCCCCTCGATCATCTCGAAGGTGTCCAGCCTGACCTTCCGGTCGTGGATCTCCGAGGAGTACCGCTCGATACCCTCCATGATCGCCGAGATCCGCGATTCCTCGACGGTCGCCCCCTTGCCGTTGTAGACGGTGATCGCGCCGTCGTCCGCGGTCGGGCGGATGCAGGAGAAGACCGGGATGCCGATCCGGTCAAGGTCGGTGATGTCGGCGACCCGGGTGATGCCGGCAGCCGGCACCCTAGGTTCGATCCGTGCGAGGGTCTCTTCGAGCGGCACTGCCCGCTGGGTCTCGAGGTTGTAGGTCTTCTTGCAGGAGGAAATGTGCATGGGGGTCACCGGGTGCTGTCGTACGGACGGAACTGTCCTTTCCCTGAGATTTCACGTTATTGTGGTTTATACATGTTCATCTTTGGGCAACAGGGGGGCATGGGGTGCGTTGCCCGATGCTCGTGGTATGCTTGTCCGGCGCTGGTGGATCAGGAGACAGAACCCGGCGCTGTTCCCGGTCACCCCCGGGTATATTATCTCCCCGCGGCAACGGTGGTATGAGCTATGGATTATACCTATATTCTCCTGAAATTCCTCATCGGCGGTGGCGTCATTGTCGGGGTGACGCTTCTTGCCGAGCAGGTCAACCCGAAGTACGGGGGTATCCTTGTGGCGGCCCCGATCATCACCTCGCTTGCCATCCTCTTTACCTGGTCCGAGGCCGGGCAGGCCACGAGCCGGCAGCTGGTAATCGGGGCGTTCTGGTTTGCCATCCCGACCCTGCTCTTCCTCCTGGTGCTCTACCTCCTCACGGCACGCTACCCGCTCCTTCCCAGTTTTGGCGGGGCTCTTGGCGTCTGGCTTGCGGCCATCGCGGTGATGAGCAGGCTCCTTGCCCTGATATGAGGAGGGTGCCGGGAGCCGGCCGGGGTGTCCGTTTACGATACTCCGGCCGGAGCCGGTGAGTTTTTACCGCTCCCGTCTTTGTTCTCTTTTTTGGTCCTGACTCGGGGGCCCCTTTGACATATCTCTATGGTAGGTATGGGGGGGAAGTGCCTGGCCGAATACTTCTGCGGCCGGTAATATCGGAGGAATTTTAGCAGGTTTTGACCCAAACGGGAGCATTATCGGGGGGATTACCGCCGCAAAAAAGGGAACCGACCGGTCCTGTCAGCCCGGGGGAAAACAACAGGTTTTTTTAGGGGTGACATACGAATAGCCGGCAGGGCACGGGATCCTCTGCACAAACAGGTGTACACAGGCCGGTTTTTCTCCCGTACCGTCGTTTTCCGGGCATTCAGGGCACGCATACGGGACATCCGGGGAACCTCCCCGAAAAAAGGCTGAAACCGGCCGGTGGGCACCTGCCGGTTTTGGGGGGAAGAAGCCCTATACAGGCTCCGATTTCCGTTTTCACCCCTCCCGGGACCCATGGAGGATGCCCTGCCGAAAAAAGGGGTCAGCCGGGGATAGGGGGTGATGTACCGGCCGCCGGTGCCACGACCCCAACGGCGAGCTGTACAGCCTCCACTTCAGCCGCGACCGAATCATCATCGCCTCCTACAGCGATGACGCGATCAGGGCGAAGGTTGAGACGTGGGCTGACACCGAGACGGCCCTCGCCTGAGGTGGGCACGATGGACAACGAGCTCATCATCACCGGGGCATTCCTCGGCACGGGGCTCCTCGCCTACGTGATCATCCCGGGCCTGCTCGTGATGTGGGACCGGGTGCTCGACCACATGGAGGAAAGCGTTGGAACAGAAAAGAAGTAAGGACAGGCCGGATGGGGGAGGTTCCCCCGCCGGTCCTTTTTCCGGAGAACATCCGCACCGGGAAACCGTACCTGAATGTCTCCCTGAGTATCATGTACTGATATCATCCGCCAAGAAGGGTATGGTACCAGGATTGCAGCCGGTCCCGGATACATGACCGGAAACGGGCTTTTCTTTCTTTCCTCACAATACCGGGGAGTAGGTTTTAGTTTCTTGTTTGCCTCCCGGAGCGCCTCTTCGGGGCCCGCTTGCGCCGGGTAATGTCATTGATGATGCCATCGAACATGAGCAGGGTATCGTCAGTATCCCGCACGGCTCGCACCGAGAGCGAGACCCAGAAGGGAGTCCCGTCACGTTTAACATGCTGGGTCTCATAGTCCAGACACTGGCCTTCTTTTGCAAGAATCGTGAGCACATCCTGCCGGTCTTTCTGGCGGGCATAGGGAGGGGGGGCATGAGCCGAATCGGAGGCTAACAATTCTGCAGCGCTGGTAAAACCATACATACGGGCAAACGCATCATTTACTTTTATCAACTGACCCGCGGGGGTACTCCGGAATAATCCGCTCACGGAATTTTCGAAAATATCACGGTACTTCTTCTCGCTCTCGGCAAGCGCCTCCTCTGCCATCAAGCGTTCGGTGATGTCCTCAACAAACCCTTCGTAATGGGAGGAGGTTGCGTTCTTGTCAGTGACTATATGCAGGTTCAGATTTCCATACCACAATGACCTGTCTTTGCGACGGTAACGGTTTATCGTGTTGATAAATCCCCCGGCATCCATCGCTGCCTTCGCTACGGTATCATATTTTGGAGGTTCAAAATAGACTTGGTCAGCGATGCTGGTAATGGCCCTTACCACTTCATCTGGAGAATTATATCCTAGCATTCTCGCCATTGCAGGATTTACATCAATAAATCTTCCCTCAATGGTGGAGCGGAAGATGCCTTGGGTGGAATCACGATAAAGGTTGTGATATCTCTCCTCGCTTTGCCTGAGTTTCTCTTCGGCCTGCTTGCGTTCGGTGATATTACGGATTATCGTAACGACAGCAACTGTCTCATCATTCTCTTTGATGGGGATCTTGCGGGTCTCTGTTACAATCTCCGCATCGCCGATTGGGGAAGTCTCCTGAGTGACAACAATTCTTCCTGCCAAAAAGACAGTGCGGTATTCATCAACAACGATGGGTGAGAGGAAGGGGAATGCATCAAGAACCGTTCTTCCGATAATATCGTTGGGCAGCCCCAGGATGTGCATCCATGACAGAAGGTTGGAATTGGCGAAGATTACTTTTAAATCCTTGTCGATAACGCTGACACCATCGGGCAACGTCTCAATAATTGACCGGTATTTCTCCTCGCTTTCCTGCAGCGCATTCTCTGACTTCTTGCGATCGGTAATATCCGTCAACATTCCGAAGGATCCCAGGAAAGAACCGTTATTATCAAGGAGTGGCGATTCAGAAACCAGGCACCAGATAGTTCTCCCATCCTTATTTAGCTTCAGTCCGATCTCGTAGCAACTTTTAATCCCCGTTCTCCGGCCAATAAACTGGGCTTCCATGGTCGCCTTATCCTCCGCGACAACATGATCCTTCACAGAATGGCCAGCCATCTCTTCAAGCGAATATCCGAGAATATCAGTAAGACGCTGGTTAATAAAAGTGGTATGAAAGTGCCGGTCGAGGATCCAGATACCCTCATGTGCAGTTTCGATTATGCGGCTGTATATTTCCTCACTCTCTCGCAATGCTTTCATTAACCGTTTGCGATCTGTGATGTCCTCACAGGTAACGGATACCCCCTTCTGGCCATCCTCAAAAACGATAGGTATGACCCGGCAGGCAATGATGATTTTCTGGGGTCTCAGGAAGAACTCCCCTTTCCATTCAATACCCTCGATTCCGTTTTTTACCTGAGTTAAAAATGATTCAAAAAGATCATCAAGAACCAGTACCAGTGGGGAGTATTGAACATTTTTTCCCACAAGATTTTTCCGGGTAGTACCAAGAAATTCGATGAAGGGCTCGTTGATGTATACTATTCTCAGGTGCTTGTCCAGCTGCATAATGAATTCAGAGGATAATGACAGCACAGCGGAAAGAGGGATCCGGTGCGACAGGAAATATATCTTGGCCATTCCATGGCGGCGCATATCTACTTGCCCGGATGCGAGAAAGCTTTCGAGATATCTTCCGGCGGTATTCCGGTTTATCTTAAGCTCATTGGCTATTTCGGAAATAATAAGACCCTGCGGATTTTTTTTCAATAAACCAATGATCTGCGCAGCGATATTCTGGTTCAGAACCATTGAATGACTAATTGAAATGCGGATATAAAAAAGGTGGCTGTCCGGAAATGACCATTATTCGAAGGCTCATGCATACATGATTAAAAAAAACAGTAAGAACAAGGCCTGAGCGGGGAGGATCCCCGCCGGTCCTTTTGTGAGAGTTTCCGTGCCGGAAAACCGGCTCATCCGGACGCGGATACCTTTTTTAAAACCAGCTTTCGAGCGTCTTCTGCCCGGCTTTGACCGTGTAACCTTCAAGCGCCTTGTCCACCCGTTCCTCGGCAAAATCGTACCCGTCGCAGAGCATCTTTTTAATCCCCTCCGTATCCGGGTGGCCCCATACGAGGCTGTAGTCGCTCGTCACCGGCGGGTTAAGGAAGAACTCCATCACCGGCGCCGGGTCAAAGCCCGGGCACTTCTCCGCAAGCTTTGCCGCAAACTCTCCTTTGAGCACGATCTTCAGGCCCGTCTTTGCCCCCACGCCGTCTGCGCCCGGGTTGAAGTCGGTCCCCACGAGGATGCCGATCTCGATCAGCTGCTCCCGGGTCAGGTGGAGGCCGGCGAGCACCTCGGCGAGCACCACCCGTTCCGGGCTCACGGTCACGACCCGGCCCCGGATCTTGCGCTTCCCGCTCACCGTGAGGTTCCGGACCAGCGTCGGAGTGCCGAACAGGAGGGTATCGTAGTCCTGCGAGACCACGTACCGGGCGTCCCCCTTCTGCACCATGGCGGCCGCCTGCGCCTCGCCCTCGGTCGGGGCCTGCACGAACGGGATACCCAGAAGATCGAGCAGCTCCTTTGAGGTTGCAATGACCGTCTCGTCCACCCGGGTCGACGACCGGGCCTGCTTATATGCCTCCTTCTCGTCGCCCCGCTCGACCGCCTCCTTCCACTTCTCCCCAGCCTCGTCCCGGCTTTTTTTGCGCACCGCGATCGTCGCATCCTTGAGCTCGGGAGGCTTGCCGTCGAAGACGAAGACCGGTTTTACCCCTTTTTCGAGAAAGTTTACCATCCTGAAAAGGATCCCCGAGAGGTGGGAGGTCACCCTCCCGCGCCGGTCCATCAGCGGCGTCCCGTCCGGCTGCCGGATGATGGTTAAGAACTGGTAGAGCGCATTGTTTGCATCGACCGCCGCCACGCCGGAAAGACCCTCCCAGGTGACCGGAACCTTGTAGTCTGCGATGATATCCCGGAGTGCGACACCCATGGCCCGTTATCCCCTGTCGTACCGTTTGGCCGCCCGGGCTCTTATTTGTACACCCGTTTCGAGAACTCGCTGACCAGTCCTTCGAGGTGGGAGGTCGTGTGGTCGTACCTCTCGTTCATGCGGCCTGAGATCTCCTCAAGGTTCGTGCGCAGCATCCGCTCCCGGGTGATCACGCTTTTTTCGAGGTTCCGCACCTTGATCTCGAGGGACAGGAACAGCCCGCCCAGCGAGAGCATCATGAGCGTGGCCGCAATGGCGATGATAAGGTCCTGCCAGAACCGAAGGATGAGAATGAGGGTGGAGATAACCATGACTGCCGTGAGCAGGATGTCAGGGAGATACTCGGGAATGTCCATGCTTTTAGATAATGAGAACATACTGATTAAGCTGAACTACCGGTCAGGAGACACATTCATGGATACCAGCACTGTAAAAAAGTACATCCCGTTTATCGTGATGCCCGCATTTCTCGTCATCGTGGAACTGGGCTCGCTCGCCCTCTCGCTCCCGGTCCAGGTCGCCCACCTTGCCGCATTCCAGGACCCCCAGTCCGTGGCAAACCCGTTCATCTTCATGGCGATCCTTCTGGGCTTTACCGCATTCCTCCTGGTGCTGATCAAGTACGGGCGGAAGAGCCTGATCGCATGGGTGATCGGGATCTCCATCTTCCTGACCTTTGCCTACATCTTCTGGGCGCTTGTTGACAACGTCTTCGGAGACGACACGGTAGCAGTTGCGGTTATGCTTATTTTGTCTGTGCTTGCGACCGCCCTTTTGTACACCTACCCGGAGTGGTACGTGATTGACCTCCTCGGGCTCCTCCTTGCGGCCGGCGTGGCCTCGATCTTCGGCGTCTCGCTGGGCACGGTACCGGTCATCCTGCTCCTCGTGATTCTTGCCATCTACGATGCTATCTCGGTCTACAAGACCAAACATATGATCACCCTTGCCGAGGGTGTCATCGACTTAAAAACGCCGATCCTCTTTGTCATCCCGAAAAAACGCGATTATTCGTTTATCAGGGAAGGGATCGGGAAACTGGCTGACGGCGGGGAACGGGCGGCGTTCATCATCGGGATGGGCGACATGATCATGCCCTCCATGCTCGTCGTCTCCGCCAATGTGTTTTGTGGCGGGACAAAATACTTCGGGCTCTTCAACCTGCCTGCCCTCGGTGCCATCATCGGCTCCATTGCCGGCCTTGCCGTCCTGCTCCACTTCGTCATGTCAGGACGCCCGCAGGCAGGCCTTCCCCCCTTAAACGGCGGGACTATCCTCGGGTTTCTGGTCGGCTGGGCTCTCATCGGCTTTACGTGAGGCAAGCCAGGCCGGGCGGTGGCTGAGGAGCTCTTCAAGCACCGCATCCACCCCGTCTTTTGTCCCGGTGGACATAGAGAGATAACCCTCCTGCACCCTGAGATCGGACTTGTTTGCCACGACCACGAGCGGCACCTTCACCATCTCTTTTACTTCGTCGAGGAGCCCCAGCTGCATCTCCATGGGATACCCGCAGTGCTCGGACGGGTCGAGGATGAAGAGGATCACGCTTGCCACGTTCATCATCGCGGAGAGCGCCTGCCGCTCGATCGGGTTTCTCTCCTCTGCGGGCCGGTCGAGGATGCCCGGCGTATCCACGAACTGGATCCGGTCCCGTCCCTGCTCCCGGAGCCCGACAATGACCCCTTTTGTCGTGAACGGGTAGGATGCGATCTCGGGAGT
>CAWEFI010000028.1:0-4983 GCA_963808285.1 uncultured Methanoregulaceae archaeon | reverse complement strand
TACGACCCTCTCGTCCTCAAGGACGAGGTCGAGGTGGATCGGTTCCGGCAGGACCGGGTGCTGTGGTCCGAACGGGACGATGATCTGCTTACTCATGGTTTGTCCCCCTTTACGATGGTCACGGGTGGCGTGCTGAACGGGAACTTCACGGCGGTCCGGAACAGGGTACCCTTGAAATCGATATTCATACCCCGGACCTGGATGCCAAAGAGGTCATGCATCTCGTTCTCGTAGATGAACGAGTTCCAGTACATGCCGGAGATGCTCGGGATCTCCGTGTCTCCCGTGACCGTGATCCGGATATTTTCGAAATGATAGTCCTTGTCAAACGAGTAGTTGATCTCGTACAGGTCACCGACCTTGGTGCAGCCGATCTGGACGAGGCGGTAGCCTTCGTTCCGGAACCGCTCCACGCTGCCGATCAGTTTCCCGATATCGATGGTGGTAGTTGTCTGTTTTTCCAGGGTCATGCAGCCTCACCCGCCTTTGAACTTCCGGAACCCCTTTTTTCAAGCATCTTTGCCCGCTTCTGTTCGAGAATTCCCAGTGCCCTGACCACGCCGTCAATGATCGACTCCGGCCGTGCTGCACATCCGGGCACCCAGACATCGACAGGAATGATCTTGTCAATACCGCCCATCACGTTATAGCACTCCCGGAAGATCCCGCCGGATGTGGCACAGATACCGATCGCCACCACCACTTTCGGCTCCGGTATCTGGTCGTACACGTTCTTTAAGGGCACCTTGTTCTGCTCGTTGACGCTCCCGGTGCACAACAGGATATCGGCGTGTTTGGGATTCCCGGTATTGACGATGCCGAACCGTTCCACATCGAAAACGGGTGTCAGGGCGGCGAGAATCTCAATATCACACCCGTTGCACGATGAGGCGTTATAATGAACAATCCAGGGGGATTTTTGTAAGTAGGTCATGGCGCCACCACCATTTTGAGATAATATAACACCCCGAGATTTACCAGCCCGAGAGTCCCTGCAATGATCCACGCGCTCCGGAGCATAAGCTGCCACTTGACCCGGGAGATGGTATTGTCGATGAGTATCTCAAGGAAATAGGCAACAATGATCGCCGCAACCGCGATGAGCGGGTTCCAGGCAAAGAAGAGCCAGATGACTCCCAGCAGGAAGACATACTCGTACCAGTGGGCGATCTCGATCTTGCCCAGGTTGGGCCCGGCAAAGTCCGTAGTCACACCCTTGACAATCTCCTGGTGCGCATGGTGCGAGGTCGAGAGGTCGAACGGAGACTTGCGGAGCTTGATGGTCAGCACAATCAGGTATCCGATGAAGACCCCGGGCAGGAAGAGGATGATGGGAACGGATGAGGCCACAATCGCACTCACATAGAAGCTCTTCGTGACCATATACATCCCTACAGCGGTTAGGATGATCATCGGTTCGTAGGCAATGATCTGGAGGAGCTCACGTTCCGCCCCTACGTGGCTGTACGGGGAGTACGCAGGCGTATGCCCCGAGTACGAGGAAAATATGGGAGAGGGTAAATGCAAAGATGACGAGCAGCATGTCTTCGCCCGAAAAGAAGAGGGCTCCCGCCACGACCATGAAGACAAGGTAACTCAGGACGTAGAAGTTCTGGGTCACCGTGACCACTGGGTTCTCCTTCTCGAAGAGCTTCCCCACATCATAGAACGGCTGGAAGATTGGCGGCCCGACCCGGCCCTGCATCCTCGCGGTCACCTTCCGGTCGATCCCGGCAATCAGTCCCCCGAGGAGCGGTGCAACGAGGATATACACCAGTGCATAGAGGAAGGGAACAAACGGTTCGGGGATCACAGGATCATCCCCAGGAGCAGGATGCCGGCAAAGAGGAGCAGCCCCCAGCACAGTGATGCGCCGATCATGAACAGCCGCTCCTCGCCAAAGGTTTTTTCGAGGTAGTAGTTGGAAAGGACCAGCTCACGGGAGACCCCCATGGAGCCGGCAAAATGCATAGGATCATCCATAGGCCGGCCTCCCATGTACGGTGGTGCAGGTTTCACTCCCTTCCGGTAGAAGAGCATGGAGAATGGCATGATCATCAGGAGGCAGAGCATCATCAGCATGATCGTGAGATTGGCCTGCGCAAGCCGGGTGGTCTGGCCATAGATATTCAGGACGAACGGCTCGATCAGGACCGATGAGATGAGCGGGAAGATGAGACAGACGAAAACGACCAGGCCGGTCAGGATATACAGCACACCGTATCTCTCTTTCTTACCGACATCCTCGATCACCGTCTGGTCGCGCATCACCGAGATGATCTTACCCATCCACTTGCTCCAGAAGAATACGGTCACGGAACCGCCAAACACCAGGATCGCAATAAAAATCAGGCCAAACGGGGCGGTGATGAACGCCTCGATCGCTGCCCATTTTGAGATAACCATACCAAAAGGAGCAAGGAACATGCCTGCCATCCCGATGAACATCATGACGGCAAGCTTGGGCATCCGGACAATCAGGCCTCCCATGTCCTCGATATTCCTGCTGCCAATCCGTTGTTCGATTGTCCCGACACAGAGGAAGAGGAGCGACTTTGCGGTGGCATGGAAGATGATCAGCAGGATCGCCACCCAGATCAGGTTATAGGTTCCGACCCCTGCACAGGCAACGATCAGCCCGAGATTGGCAATGGTTGAATAGGCAAGGACCTTCTTGGCATTGTTCTGGGATATTGCCATGAACGAGGCCAGGAGGAACGTCATCCCTCCGATAAGGCTGATGATAAGGCCTTCCGGTGTCCCGGCGAGCACCGGGGCGAACCTCACGATGATGTAGACCCCTGCCTTGACCATCGTGCTCGAGTGGAGCAGGGCAGAGACCGGCGTGGGAGCGACCATGGCCCCGGTAAGCCATGACGAGAACGGCATCAGGGCTGCCTTGGTAATGCCAGCAAAACAGATCAGGACTGCCGGCACGAGTGCGATTGCTTTACCGGTGGTGATCAGGTAGTTCAGGCCCAGCAGCTTGCCGGAGGGATCGGAAATTACCAGGTAGATAATGGCTGCGATGAACGCCACGCCACCCAGCAGGTTCATCCAGAGGGCGAGGAATGAATTGTTGGTCGCTTCCTCAGTCTCCGATACCCGATGAGCAGGAACGAGCAGAGGGTGGTGATCTCCCAGAAGAAGAAGACCCAGACGAGATTATTGGAGAAGACCAGCCCGAACATGGCGGCAAGGAAGATAAACAGGAGTCCGAAGAAGAGATCCCCGCCGGTCCCGGATCTCCCTGTGCTGGAGGTGGTAGGTCTCCATGTACCCTACGGAATAGACACAGATCAGGCTGCCGATGATCCCGATGATCATGGCCATGATGATCGAGAACTGATCAACAAAGAGGGTCTCCACGACGTGCAGGTGGCCTGCCATACTTGTCTCAAACCAGAAGAGCAGCCCGGCCTGCAGCAGGATCAGGACCACGGTCATCGATTTCCTGTATTTTATACCAAGATAGAGGATAAATGCAGCCAGGATCATCTCGATAAAGAACATGATCTGGCTGACCGGTTCTGAGGCAATGGAATAGATGAGCGTCCCTTTGTCATACCCGAGAACCAGCAGCACCAGAGATACAATACCGATCACGATCGCAGAGATCTGTACGATCATATTACGCCCGGAATCCCTGCGCCCGATGAGGATGAAGAGCGCCGCGATCAGGGGGAACAGAATGAGATAGAGCAAGAGCTGAAGAATCTGCACCAGATACCCTCCCTCCCTGAATATGGGAATTTTTCATTATTAATCATATTGGATTGAACGCCGGAATCGGGCTCTACGACAGGAAAATTCCAAAAATATCCGCTGTTTCTCCGGTTTTTCCGTGCGCACCGGCAGGGCCACGCATGGGCCGCAATCCCACATGCATTTGGAGTGCCAGCCGGTATTTTGTGCCGGATCGGTACCCTTGGGATCTCCCGTTTGATCACACCGGGAAAATTATGATAAAAGATTAATGTAACAAAAATGCACTAATACTGTCCTGAGGACAGGTGGCCGGTGTGGCGGGGGTTCCCCGGTATCATGGCACCGTCCTGAAGGGTGCATCAAACCGGGCAGGGTATTGCCCGTATCAGTAGTCAAACCTGATGGGGTATGGATCACGGTACTACCGGCTGTTCTGTCAATTGCGTTTTACGTCATGATGCAGAGCCAGCCCTGTACTTAAAAAGGATGAGTGAGCCATAGCACCGCAGGGAGGTCAGGGAATGATCGAAACAGCATTACTCGTTGTCATTGTGATATGTTTTATCGCACTGATCCTTGCCGCTATTTTAGCGCGTAACCTCCTCTCTCAGGATGAGGGGACGCCCAAGATGCGCGAGGTCTCCGATGCGATCAAGGTGGGTGCAGAAGCATTCATCAAGCGTCAGTACTCGACCATCGCTAAAATTGCCATAGTGCTCGCCGTGGTGATCTTTGCCGTTTATTACCTCACCGGACAGCAGTCGCTTGCCATCTCTACGGCATTTGCGTATATCGTTGGTGCCACGTGCAGTGCAGTTGCCGGTGTCGTCGCAATGTCCATTGCCGTCAGGACAAACATCCGCACGGCAGCCGCAGCCCAGCACAGCGACGGCAAAGCACTTGACTTCTCGTTCCGTGGCGGAGCCGTCTCCGGCCTGATCATCACTTCGATGTCACTCCTCGGGGTTTCCCTGACGTACATCGCACTCGGGGCAAACCCGCAGACCACCCCCTTCGTCATCGTCGGGTTCGGCTTTGGTGCCTCGTTTGTCGCACTCTTTGCCCAGCTCGGCGGCGGTATCTACACGAAAGCCGCAGACGTCGGTGCAGACCTTGTCGGTAAGGTCGAGGCCGGCATCCCTGAAGACGATGTCCGGAACCCGGCTGTCATCGCAGACCTCGTCGGGGACAACGTCGGGGACTGTGCTGGCCGTGGCGCAGACCTCTTTGAGTCCACCGCAGCCGAGAACATCGGTGCGATGATCCTCGGTGTCG
>CAWEFI010000027.1:0-52173 GCA_963808285.1 uncultured Methanoregulaceae archaeon | reverse complement strand
GGTATTATCATCGGCGCATGTATTTCGGCAGTCCTCTCCGGCCAGTTTCATCTCTCTTGGGTGCCCGCCCTGTGGGCGGCAGCCTTTGGTGACAACGCCATGGTCCGGCTCATCGGAGCATTTGGCGGAGGGATTATCCTCGCGTTCGGATCACGCTGGGCAGGTGGCTGCACGAGCGGCCACGGGATCAGCGGCACCAGCCAGCTCTCGCTTGCCAGTATCCTGTCCACGGCCTGCTTCTTTATCGGGGGCATCGCAACAGCATTTTTGATATTCCATTTCCCCGGGATGTGAAGTCGCCATGCCTCTTTTAAGCCGGCTTCACCGGAATAACAAGGCCCAGCTCGCGATTGGTCTTGGTATTGGCATCGTGTTTGGGTTCTTCCTCCAGAAAGGCGGTGTGACGGATTATAACGTGGTCACCGGCCAGCTGCTGCTGGAAAATTTTGTTGTCGTCAAACTGATGCTTTCCGCGGTCATCATTGCAATGGTCGGGCTCCCTCTGCTGGAGCATTTCGGTTATATTCAGCTGCATATTCTTTCAGGATCCCTTGGGTCGAACATGATTGGCGGACTCATTTTCGGTGCCGGTTTTGCGCTGCTCGGGCTTTGCCCGGGGACGGTGGCAGGGGCAGCGGGGACCGGGGCGCTTGATGCGCTCTTTGGCGGAATCCTCGGTATGTTGGTCGGTTCCGGGTTCTTCGCTGATCTCTATCCGAAGATAAAAACACGTTTTCTGTACCGTGCCCCTCTTCCGGTAAAGACTCTTCCCGAACTTCTGCGCATGAACCGGTGGGTAGTGATCGGCATTGCGGAGGTCGTCATGATTGGCATTATTTTCCTGCTCGCATACCTTGGGTGGTGAACCCGTCCGGAGTTCAGGGTACGCAGGGAAACTCCTGCCGTACCCGTTTATCTCCGTCTTTTTATGGCTGATTTCTGATAATCCCCGTCGTATGTAATGATGGCGGTCACCGTCCTGTTGATAGAGCAGGCAGGATCTTTTCCTACATTAAACCCTAAATCCAGACAGAATAAACAGGATGTGGATATGATCTCATTTTCAGAAGGCCTGAGCGCCATCGTGGTCTATGTGCTCGCCAACATCGCTGTTTTTTTTCTGTACGCGTATGACAAGCATCTGGCTAGGACCGATGCGTGGCGGACATCGGAGCATACTCTCATTGCTGCTGCACTGGTTGGTCCGTTTGGCGCGTACGGGGCGATGCGCCTGTTCAGGCACAAAACCAAAAAAATGAGATTTAACCTGGTTCCGGTTTTTATGATCATCCACATTGCAGGAATGCTGTATGTGGCTGCGATCCTCCTTCACCACCCCCTTTAATCAGGCCCCTGCATGCTGAACCCTGCTCCTTTAATACCGGGCTCTGTCATAGTTCCTTGAATGCGGACTAACAGGCACCAGTACTTCCTCGACCTCGCACAGCGGTGTGCCAACCAGGGCACCTGCCTGCGGCGCAACTTCGGCGCTATCATTGTGGATGAATACAATACGATCGTTTCCACCGGCTACACCGGCGCACCGCGCAAGCAGATGGACTGCACGGAACTCAACCGCTGCTGGAGAAAAGAGCATAACATCCCCTCGGGCTCCAACTACGAACGGTGCAGGAGCGTGCATGCCGAGATGAACGCGCTGATCCAGGCAGGGAAACTGGCCCGTGGCTGCACGCTCTACCTCGCGGGGTTCGATGTCGCCACCGGAGAACTCACGCAGATCTGGCCGTGTTTTTTATGCTCAAAGATGATCGTCAACAGCGGGATTATCAATGTCATCATGCGGACGACTCCTGATGAGTATAAAGAGATGGACCCGATGGTACTCTACCAGATGCGGAGCCGGGAGTCGCTCGGGGAAGATTCACCGTTGTAAGCACTCTTTTCTGCCGGCCCTGCGGCCGGGTGCAGGTTTATTCCGGCAGGTTGGTGAGATCGATGCTCCACGAGGTCTCGTAGGGAACCGGGGAGGTGCCCTGGAACCGGATTTTGAGGGTTGATCCCTGGCCAAACTGGTCAAGGGTACCCACGGGGATGGAGATTGTCCCTTTCTGAGTTGACTGGTGATTGGGTGCGATCTGGCTGAAAAAGATCGCGGGACCGGGATATGACTCGCCGACGGGGTTGTTGAGCGAGGGCATTGCAGAGAGGGTCATTCCCTGTGTCCCTGTATTTACTATAGTGAGCGTCACGACTATCGTCTGATTGTTCTGTATTTCGATGTGGTTTACCCCGGCATCAAATGCATACCCGTTGTTCTGAAATTGTGCCTGCTGATTCAGGCTCAGCGGCTGTTGTGCGCCGGGAATGGACGGGGCCGTTGCGGTACATCCTGTCACGATAATTAAGGCAATGAGAGCCGGCAGGAGGAAAAGAGATCTCATGGTGAACAACTGGAACGTTGCATCATATAAACCCGGGGCATGCCGGTGCCGGTATCCTGTTTGGGCCTTTAGAATCTTCATTTATTGTCGGAACGGGTATGACCTGACAGCTGCCTGGCCAAGAGCGGGATCCGGCCCCGGGCCGCAAACGGACAACACTTTATAATCCGGTTCCCGATCCTTGTCAAAGACTGGCAGGTCATTTTTTGTAAATGGGGCTCCTCCTCTCTGCAGCCCGGGCCTCATGGGAATGGGCCTTCCTCCCACAACAACTATGCTCCTTTGTCCCCCATGTTATCCTAATAATGCGTTCACACATCGTCCCTGTTGTCCTCGTTCATGGCTGGAAGAGCCACCCCGGTATCTGGAACAGGCTCATGCCGCGACTGAATGAGGAGGGCATACCCTTCTGGAACTTCGATCACACGTCGTTCGACGGAGCATCCATGGAAGAGATCGCAGGAGCCCTGCTGGACTTTATTGCCACACAGCGGGAGGAGTGGGGATATGCCGGCAGCATTGACATGGTGTGCCATTCAATCGGCTCCTGCATCGCGCGCTACCTGCTTGAAGTGACAGATGGCAGTGCCCGGCACGAGCAGGTGCGCCAGCTCATCGCGATCGGCCCACCCAACAACGGCTCTTCCCTCGCTGAACTCTTCTGCGATCCCATCATCGGTCCGGTGATCACCGCCAGGCTTTCCGGCACCTTTGTTCCCCGGAACTTCGATCCGGCCGCCGACGTTATCGTCCAAGCCTGCCGGCCGGGGAGCAGAACGATGGCCGCTCTGCGGGCGGCCGGCATCCGCCCCGATATCAGGTACCGTCTTCTCTGCGCAGAGAATCTTACCCGGACTCCCTCATTCTTCCCCAGTTTTGAAGGAAAGACCTGTGAATTGCTGGCTGACGGTGGATGGCGCATGACATATGTTGGCGACGGCATTGTGCCGCACGCAGATTCAGTCCTTCCCGGTGCAGCCATTGAGATCCTGCCTGCCGATCCTGCGGTGCTCGAAGAGGATGCCCAACGGTCCTGCCATATACAACTGCCCCGGGCCCCCGATGTCGTAGATCGTGTCGTGGATTACCTGCGCGACGGGCCGATCAATTCAGGGTAACAGCAGGATATCAGGATTGCCTCCTTGAGGGAGAGGTTTAGGCTCTGCATGGGTATTTCCGGTGCAGACCGTGTTCAGGCAGCTCTCTTTGCCTCATTGTAGAGCGACACAAGAGAGATGCTGATCAGGTTGAGCGTGGTTGCAGCGTACCACAGGGATGCTTCCGGTTGCGTCAGCTGCATAATCCAGCCTGACCAGAGCATGAGACAGATAATAGAAAATGACAGCAGCGTATCCACCGCGAGAAAGACCATCGGGCGATCCATGAGCCGTCCGAGCTCGGCAAGCGTGCAGTATTCCAGCCGGGTGGGAATCTGCAGGAGGTCGCATGAGGCACGTACGGCGTTCATGGCAAAATCGGTGGCTGCCCATGCAACGACAAGCCATCCACAATCTGCAAGGAAAGGATGTGACGGCGTTCCGACACGGATGGCGACCAGACCAAAGAGTCCCTTGAAGATGCAGAAAGGGATGCCAATTGTCAGCGTGAGAAAGAACGGCCGGATGAAGAATTTTTGGATGCGGTCAGCTTGATGCATACCGGGGCTGGTTCCCCCGTGATCCTGTTCAGGTTTCTGTTCAGGGAACATGTGTGAAGGATTATGAGATTACGATATCCTTTTTGCCGATGACAACGGCCCTCTTCTTTTTTCGCAACGGATGTGGAGGCTATCTGTTAAGCATTAGGGTGGGTAAGAATAAGAAGGATTTTGGTCACCGGTAAAAAGGAACAATTCAGGCAGGTGAATTACGGTCCAGCGCAGTTTGAAATATTGTGCTATGGGCATGACTTTATCACTCGCTGCGATGAACCCTTGGCTATGTCACCAAGACGCGAACCGGCACCCACCCCCCATGGCCACGAGAAGCACGATCATGGTGCCCACGATAACGTCCCTGCCAGCCCGGACAAAAACCGGCACGCTGAACTCCGCAAGCACCATCCTGAGGCAGCCCCGTCTGTCCACCCCCCGCACCACCCGCAGAAGAAGGCCGCACTTCCGCCCCGGCACAATCCCCATACCGGGCCGGAGAACAAGGCCTTGAATCTGGATCACGGCATCCATGAGGATCGGCCGCGGCCCGGAAAGATTGCAAAGAAGGGTGACCCCGACAGGTCCAAAAAAGCAAAAAGATAGTCGCGTACCGGTGCGATGGCTGCTCCCTTCTATGCACCCGTCACGGGTGGTAACGGAGTAAGAACGGATTGTTGTACCAACCGGTTACCGGGTACGGCAGTGCGCCGGTTTACTTCCTGCCGGGCCCATAAGATGAGATTTAAACGTCCTCCGCTCATAACCGGGATCATATGCACGCAATAGAGGTTTCGCATCTGACTAAGAAGTTCGGCGCCCTGACCGCGTTAAACGATGTGAACTTCTCGGTAGATGTAGGAGAAACGTTTGGCTTTCTGGGCCCTAATGGTGCAGGTAAGACTACCACGATCAGGATTCTTACAGGAATATCGTATCCTACCACGGGTACGGCGACCATCTTCGGGCACGATATCGGGCGCGACACGATTGCGGCGCGGCAGTCCATGGGGATCGTTTCGGAAACCTCAAACGTCTACGACGACCTGACCGCATGGCAGAATATGATCTTTTCTGCAGAACTCTACCATGTACGCCGGGACGTACGGGAGAAGAAAGCGGCAGAACTGCTCACCACTTTTGATCTTTACGAGCGGCGCGACGATAAGGCGCATGGTTTTTCCAAGGGCATGAAACGGCGGCTGACAATTGCTATGGGTCTTGTCAACAGCCCGCGCCTTCTTTTCCTTGACGAACCGACCTCCGGCCTCGACGTCCAGAGCAACCTTATCATCCGCGATGTGATCACGGGTCTTATCCATGAAGGGGTTACCGTGTTTCTAACAACCCATAATATCGAGGAGGCAAACCTGATGTGCGACCGGGTTGCTATCATCAACAGGGGGACTATCGCTGCAATAGACGCACCGGAACGGCTCAAGAAGACAATCCAGAGCGTGCAGTCGATCCTGGTCTGCTTTGACCGTGCATCTGCTGATCAACTTGCTGAGGTTCGCAGCCTTCCAATGGTCAATGATGCTATAAAGGAAGGGGACAAGTTCCGGCTGTATACGGAGGATCCTGCGACGGTCATCGAATCGGTGATGGAGTATTCCCGCTCAGGAAATCTCCGGGTGATCAGCATCTCCACCCTGGGACCGAGTCTTGAGGATGTGTTCATAAAGTTGACCGGCCTGCAGAGGACAGGGGGGATGGTCCATGCAATCGATTGAAGACAAAACCGGTGAGCCGGAAAAATGGTATACGCGGATCACCCATGAGTTCTCCGCTGCGTGGGCGATCTCGCGCAAGGACATGATCACCTATTACATCAAGCCAAACATCATCGTATCCGGGATTCTCTTCCCGCTCTTCATGTTCCTTGCATTTGCTATTGGGAAGGACGCCCCGCCCGGCACCCTGATCCCGGGCCTCATCGCGATCACGCTGCTTTTCTCGGCATCCTCGATAGAGCCGGTCTCGATCCCCATCGAGCGACGGGTAAAGACCTTCGACCGGCTGCTCTCGGCACCGATCTCGCTCCATTCACTGGTTTTCGGTGAGAGCGTGAGCGGTTTTCTCTACAGTCTTGGCATTGCATGTCTCCCTCTCGTGTTCGGCATCATCCTTTTTGCCACGCCGATTGTCCATGGTCTGGTTCTTGTGATTGCGATGGCGCTGACCGCGTTCTGCTTTGCAACCCTCGGGACCCTGTTTGCCGCGTACCCCACCGAGAACGTCGGGGAAGTGATGTCGATGCTCAATACGGTCCGGCTTCCGCTCATCTTTATCTCCGGTGTCTTTATCCCGATATCGGCCATTCCGCAGATTGGCCAGGACATCGCACTTTTCTCCCCGCTTACCTATGGAAACGACATGATTGTGTACGCATATACCGGTACGTCACTCTTTTCGCCGCTGCTGGATATCGTCGCGCTGCTGATCTTTATTTTAATCTTCCAGTTTGTGGCAAACCGCCTCTATAAGAAATTCAACGAATAATCAGGTACGAATCATCAGGACATTTGCAGAAACACAGGAAAACCCAGTTAATTATTCCCTGAAACGTTTTTTTATCGGTTCTACCAACCGCGAGCCTGACAGAAAAGGAGTTGGACTTTCAGAGCAGTGGACTAACCTGCTGTGTATGCATTCCATGGGTATGAACAAACGGCCGTCCTGAAAATGGTAAATAGCCGGTATAGTCAAACCCGTTTGTGGGAGTACGGGAAAAAGGAGTGCTCCCGATGAGGTATAAGTTAGCGTTTTTCTGTGTCAACAAAAAACAGGGATTTCCTCACATCTTCGACTGGTCAAAAGTTATGTTTGCCCCTGCGGGGACCCTCTTCTTCCCTTTGGCACCCGGGAAGAACTCACGGGATTTTTCCTTATGGGCTTTCCTGCCGGTATCAGCCTGCTTTGCGGATTCCTCCCCGGCGTGGATACCAAGGAAACAGTCAACCGGGTTTTTCCCACCCTGGCAGAGATCATTCTTTTTGTCCTCGCATTCGCTGCACCCGGGAACATGGGAAGGGAGAAGATGGGGAAAGTGGATCTGCCAGAGGTTAGGATCAATCTTTCCTTCTTCAAGGAATTTTTTTATGTGCCGCGGCGTATACTTCATGGTTCGTACTTATTGCACCAAGGATATTTTATCAGTATCTCAAAAGCCGGATACCGGAGGCCAGAAATGGCTGTTTTTATGGTCCGGCCTGTATTACTTGATCCATGAAGTGAATGATGCCTGCTTTATTCTGGTTTTAGCGTAGCCTTGTGCAGAAATTCAAAAGAATTTTCCGGTCAGGGCAAAGACTGAGAGATTGGCATGAGCCTGGGCGAGATCCCGTGCACTCTTCTCAACAACGGGCTGAAACTTGGCACGGTTCTTGAATATCTTCTGCTGGATTGCGTGCAGTTTTTCAATACCGGCTAAAATCTCGCGCTCTACCGGCGGATCTTTGGCTGGAACGTGTGGATCAGACTTTGGATATCGGATGCTGAGACACGGTTTTCATCGTCATATACAAACTTCTTTTCCTGCTGCTTTCGCCAGTTCATCAGCTCATTGGTCAGTGTTGTATCAAAGCCCGGGATGCTCATGATCTTATGCGGGGCAATATCTGCCGCGGTCTCGATACCAAATGACCGGAGCGCGGCCTTACGGTTCTCTCCAAGCCGGGGGGAGATGCAGGAGTCAATAAAACAATTCTCCAGGAATTTCTTCTGCTGGCGCTCCCGTGATGTGTGCTGGAGGGCGATAAGCGCGTTCTTGTATTCCTGCTCGATTGTCTCATACCTGACTTTGAGAGCTGTGAGCACCGCAAGCTGAGCGATAAACTCAGCATCGCCGGCCTCGGCCTTCCATTTTTTATCCCAGAGCCGCCAGTTGTACCGTGCGTCCCCAAACTCTTTTTTCCGTCGTTTCTTCTCTGCCGTGTCCCGTCCCGGGTAGATCAGGAGAAGACCTGCAATACCTGCCGGGACAAGACCTGCAATGTCTGTGGTACTATACGTTCCGGACCACAACCCCACCATTAGAAAGATACTTATGACCAGAAGCAGGACCGCAGCGACCTGCCGCATCTTCCTGAACCTGAGCGCCCGTGCGATTTCCAAGGAGAGCGGCGCTGGCATGCACTGGAACTTCCTCGGGCTGACCTCGGGGAGGGCGCCCGGTGGCTTTATTGCCAGAACCTTCTGCCATTCTGCGGCGACATCGATCCTCGATATGGTATCCGAACTCAAAAACAGCAGGATGCCGGAACTGTTTTCGAGGCTGCACCACGGGCAGGTAGCAAGGCCGGTATAATAGGTGTGCATGGATTCGGCGGGACATTTTTTGAGCCGTTTTTCCAGAGCATCAAGCACATTCCACCAGTCGTTTGCGCTCGGACGCCCCAATGAATGGAGGCCGGATTCGGCGAATGCCTGCTCAAAAAGGCTGGAAACCTCGCCAGGAACTACGGGGAGTCCAACAGAGTTTGGCGGGGGCGACATCGCCTTGAGGGCTGCACTTCTCCCAAACGCAAACCTGTGCTCGGCAATCGCCCGTTCGATAGGCATATCGTCGTTCCCCTTGTAGACCCCGGAGAAGGGGTGCCTGCCCATAAACAGCAGCAGGAAGATCAGGATCGCAAGCCCAAAGTTGTCGTGATTAGGGGTGCGCAGCATCTTAAAATCTTTTGACTTCTGGAGCTCGGGCGGTGTGAACTGGGCAACCCCCACTTCGCAGTGATAGATCGTGTCACGGGTCTGCACCTGAAAGGAGTCGCAGTCGATCAGCCGCACGCATGCCTTTTTTGTGACGAGAATGTTTCCCTCGTTCACGTCCCCAATCACGTACCCGTACTTGTGGATGATATAGAATGCAGCAGCGAGGTTCTTGGCGGTTCTTACCAGAAATTTCCAGTCTGCGTTCGGGAAGGACCCTTTCCGGTGCGAGGGCCCGTACACTTTGTGGATCGGTTCACAATCGGTGATCCTCGGCATGACAAACCCGCAAACAGGGCCGTTTTTACCGGCGTGGAGCAGATCGAGCGGCCATGCGGCAAATTCCTTCAAATCTTCATTGCATCCGCTCACCATCAACCGGAGTTTTTCCTGCCGCTCCCCGTTGAGCGGCTTATGGTAAATCTTGGCCAGCACATCCCTGCGATGGGGTGCAATCTCGTAGACATCCCCTTCGCCGCCGCTTCCCACTTTTTTTCCGAAACTGACAGGGTTACCCCTGCTGTCAACAAGGTTGTGGTGCGGCACCTGAGTCATGGTGTTTCAGCTCAATGGTACATTCACAGCGAGGATCAGGGTCTTGTCGTCGTCACTTCGTGTATTCACGTCGTCCCGGGAGAGCAGCGCAGTCAGGTTCGTGGCAAGGTTCGCAAAGCCGTTATCAGGATTTTTCCTGAGAGCCGTAAAGAGGGGCCGGAAGAACCCATCATGCACTGTCCGCGTGGAAAACGAGAGTACCAGGTTCTGGAGGCCGTCGGTAAAAAGTGCGATCTCGTCCGGCACGGACACTTGGCGTTCGATCTTAATGTGCTCCAGAAACCTATCGTCGGAAACAAAATAGGTTGTGTTTGCATATTCACCCTGTTCCGGCCAGAATATGGTATGGTACCCGGTACCGTCGCCGGTTACGATACAGCCATCCCCGATCTGGAAATAGAGAGTATGATTGTTTGCGGCAACAACACCGATCAGGGTACAGGCGTAGTCTTTTATCCACTGGCCGTCACCTTCTGCCCGAGCGGCAATTGCCTCCCGGGATGCGGAAATCCAGGCCCTGACATCATCATCGGTGACAGAGGACATGTGCTCTCCCCGCCGGATCATGGAAAGGATCACATGGTACAGGGTCTCGCAGGCAATCTCCGCACCCACGCCACCGTTCGTCGTGCTGCCCGCTCCGTCTGCGGCAAGACCGATGAAAAAATCACGATCCGCAAACCGGAGTGCGCCCGTGCGGCAATAATCCTGGCCCGGCTCGTTCCTGTCGCTGTGCGATTTTCCCGTGATCGACAAACAGAGGTGTTTCCAGGTCATATCTCGCTCCACCCTGACGGTGGAGAGAGCAGGATCCTGTCCCCGGATTGCTCCGGGAAGCAGATTTCATGGAATTGGAGAGCCACTGGAAGAATTCGCGGAACCTAAGGCCCTGGAGCTTGAGCGGCTGCCGAACCGTGATCTGCCGGAGTACCGACATGTCCGCGTTCTGGACACCTACTGCAAAGAATGCAAAGGACTTCGACCTCTCTCCTTCCCGCACCGCCGCCGCCGCACGCTGCCACTCGTCTGTTGGTGAACCGTCAGTGATTAGGAAGATCCAGGGCCGGTAAAAGGAGATCCCGTTTGCCCGGTACTCGTCTTTGCGTTTCCTCACCAGATCGATTCCCTGAAGAATCGCCTCGCCAAGCGGAGTGTCGCCTTCGGCCTCAAGCGTGGGATCGAGGAAAAAATCCGCGGTGTTAAACTCTGAGATGACCCTGACCGGGCCAAAGGAAACCAGTGCCACCTCGACCCGTTTTACCGCGAGCGAATCACCCTGGAGTTCCTCGTAAAAGGATCGCAGGCCGGCATTGAGTTCTGCGATTGGCTTTCCCGCCATGGAACCGGAGGTATCCAGCAGCAGGAGGCAAGGGCACCGGGGTTCGGGGTTTTCTGCGAAGGTAACGGGCCCCAGCGGCTGCTGGTCAAACATGGTGTCGTCGCTCATCTTGTGTCTCCTGTTTGTGTATTCATCATATCAACGATTAACCGTATATCTTTGTTGAGGCTGGTATGCCGCCCGGATGGTTTTGTGCGGTTGTCAGCAGGCACTCTTTGCAGGTGGAAAATTTCGATCCCCGTGCAAAAGGTGTAAAACGATCATCCCCGTTTTTTGCACAACGTTAAACGAGGCCCTTGTGAACAGTTCTTACACTACGACGAGAGCATTCATCGTATATTCGTGAGGTTCAATAGTGGAAATGTTCCCTGCGGTACTTTGAGAAAAAAGAAGAGGGTTAATACTTTCTGCGCAGTGCAATACCAGCAATAACTCCACAACCGATCAATGCGGAGAGCACGTCATACCCGGGTGACTTGTGGGTCGGCGTTGCCGTAGCGATAGCCTGTTGCTGTGCAAGCCAGTTATTGACCGAAGAATCGGGTGTGCCTGCAGCAGCGACCGCGTAGGTAGGTGCCGCTGTAAACTCCGGTGCGGGCACGGTCGTCTCCGCTCCTGAGTCCACCGTTATGGTCTGGGACGCGGAATTCGTGCTGCTCCCTTCGGCATTGGTAGCCGTAAGGGTGACCGTGTAGGTCCCTGCGGTCGTGTATATATGTGACGGGCTCTGATCGGTGCCCGTACTCCCGTCTCCAAAGGACCAATCCCAAGTGGTGGGAGAGCCGGTGGATTGATCAGTGAACTGGACGGTGAGGGGTGCAATACCCGAGGTAATCGATTCCGTGAATGCGGCAACCGGTGCCACAGCCCCGACTACGATATACCCGGTCTCTGTTGTTGTGTTGGTGCCAAGAGAATTCTCTTCTGTTAACGACACCGTGTACGTCCCGTCGTTAGCGTAGGTATTGGTGGGATTTTCCAGCGTGCTGGTATTGCCATCCCCGAAGGTCCAGCTCCATGATGCCGGGGGCCCGGTTGATTCATCCGTGAACGTGACCTCCAAGGGTGCTGCCCCGGATGTCGGCGAGGCTGAAAAGAGAGGCAACGGGACGGTCGTTGCTGCCGCTGCAAAGGTGTATTCGTCACCGGCTACTGAAGAGGATGCGCCGCTGGTTGTCGTAACGATGACGTCAACCTGTCCGGCGGTAGAAGTGGCCGGGGTGGTTGCGGTGATTTCTGTTGGGCTGACAACCACGACATTGGTTGCGGCTGCGCCGCCAACGGTTACCCCGGTCGCTCCGGTAAATCCTGTCCCGGTGATGGTTATGGAAGTTCCCGTTGAAACCGGGCCATATGTCGGTGAGATGCTTGTCACAGCCGGGATGGTAGTGGCTCCCGCACTCACTGTTATGGTAGTGGTCTGAGTGCTGGTATTGCTAGGAAGAGTGCCTCCATCTCCGATGGTAAGGGATACAGAGTAGGGTCCCGCGGTCGTGTATACATATGACGGGTTTTTGTTGTTGCTCGAATCCCCGTCTCCGAAGTTCCAGTCCCATGTAGTAGGGGATCCCGTGGATGTATCTTCAAACTGCACGGTGAGAGGAGCAGTACCCGATATTGGTGATGCCGTGAATGATGGAATCAGGGGTGTTGTTGCCACAGTCGCAGCAGTTGCCGGGAATTGCACTGTAAAGGCTCGGTATTGCCGGTTCCAGTTGCATCGGAAGTTGTTCCAGCGCTTACTGTACCGCCTCCATTAGCGGTCGGCACCGCTATACCCCCTGTCGGGAACGCGTAACTTGCCGCAGGTGAGGGTGACTGTCGCAGTGTACGGTGTTGATGCTACGAAGGGACTACTGGTTGGCGACCAGGTCAGGCTTGTAACGGTATATTGTGCTGAGCCTGGCGTTAATGATGAAGCTGTAATCGGCGTTCCACCGGTTGCCGGTGCAACAAATCCCGTTACCCCTGCCGAAGTGATAGCTGTCAGGGTTACCGGGGCTGTATTGATTACTACCGTGTAGGTCGTTGTCTTGCCGCTGTAGGTGATGGTCAGTGTCTCGGACGGATTGGCGGCTGCACTGCTAAAGCCGGTACATCCGCCGCTGTTATTGTTTCCACTTGAGTTGAGCCGTCGTTGTAAGTCCCTGTCACTACGAAGCGGTAAGGTCCAGCGTGTCGCCAACGGTGGAGCTAATGGTTGCCGGGGTTGTGATTGCAATGCCGTCAGGGTCGCCGCTGATACAGGTAAGCAAATACCTGCAAAAACAAGCAGAACTATGCATCCTATGAGGAGGGTGTGACGGGGGGTCACGGGGCATCACCAGGTGTTTCATCGCTTCTCCTGTACTCTGCTATAAGGCAAACCATAATAATTACTTCCTGTACGCAATGGCATATAGCCTGTAAATCTACCTTGCTTTGATTGCAGCGGTACGAACCACATGGGAGGCAGGTGGCGTCTCGCATCTTTTTGTAAACTATAATTTACATTTGTGCTATAAACATTATGCCTTTCTTGAGATCAATTGTGTATTGCCTGAGTTGGAGCACTTACCGTCCCCTGCGCTTACCAATGCCGGTTTTATTTCCTCCATGCGGGCTGCTTTTTTCAATTTATAATTGTATAATGAATATTATGCCAATCCGGCAAATTGATCATCCTTTTATACCCCTTTATTTCCACTGGAGATAACGGCAAATATCGCCTTATTTTATTTATAAAACCTGATCACCGTTTCTTTAAATAGTGTTTAAAATCAGGATCTGCCTGAAGATACGGGGGGTATATGCGCTATCGGTTCGCGTGATCGTATCCGGTTGGTACTTATATATAAATCCTTGTTAAAATTATAGCAGGGGGGATGCTCTGTTCATATCGTGAGTTTACAAAAGAATATTCCTTAGCTTCCGGTAGTAGCGATTGGAATTGGCATAAAAGAATACCCGGTGCGTCACTCAATTGGGGGATCACCCGTTTCCTGCCCCCCAAGAGACACATGAGCACCTGTCAGCTGGTGTGCATCTGCATGGGCAATGACACTGTCAGCGGGTACCCTTTCACCCGCGATCCCCCATCCAAACATTAACAAAAAAGCCCGGCTCAGGTTCTCTTGAGATTATCAACAATGAAATATCCCTTCCTTATATCGATCCCTCATGGCGGGGTTGAGATCCCGGCAGAAGTTGCCGGCCGGTTCGCTCTTTCGGAGAAGGAGATCTCCTGGTACTGCGATCCCTCGACCAGGGTACTCTTCGATTTTGGCCGGTCGGTGGAAGTCTCGATAGATACTGATATCTCCCGGATGGTTATTGATCTCAACCGCCCACCTCTCCCGCTCCCCCCGAAAGACCCGGACGGGATCATCAAGGTAAGAACTGTCGATGGCCGGCTGGTCTACCGGCCCGGGCAAATGCCTGACCTCCCGCTCATTCACCAGCTGATGATGAAATGGTATTTCCCCTATCACCAGCGCATTGATGAGCTCATCGACCAGTATCCCGTGCGCATCGCGTTCGACTGCCATTCGATGCTGCCCTATGGATCGACAGAACAGAATGACGCAGGTAAACGCCGGCCTCTGATCTGCTTAGGGAATTACGGTGACGATAATGGCCAGCCAAAGCCGGGGAGCCTTACCACCTGCCCCCCGGACTGGATCATATGTCTTGCAGACTCATTCCGGGAAGAGTTCTCCGGCACCGGCGAAGTGGCAATCAACACGCCGTTTTCCGGAGGATTTATATCGAACGCTCATTACTGGCGAAAAGGCATTCCGTGGATCCAGATTGAGGTAAACCGGGCGCTCTATGAGCCTTGCGGTACTTCGGCTCATCAGCGGGATATGATGGAAGGACAGATACCTGCGTTGCGCCGGAAGATCTGGCAGATCCTAACCCGGTTCTGGGATGGTATCTCTGAGATGCAGGTTGAAGGAAGTCTGCAGGATTTGCATAAATAATGGTATATCCTGCCCGGTCTGAAAATGACCCGAAGGAAACCCGTAAAAGTCGTGGATGGTCTCCAGTAAGGTTGCAGTATTTACCGTTGGCATCTCCGTGTTCCAGTGCGCTGAAATGCGAGTACAGCTTTTATCCCGGCGTAACGCGAGCCAAGCCTACAAAGGAAAGTTCGGGCAGGTACACCGTCCAAAGGGGGGTGTTGGGGCGCCGTGCGAGACAAACAGGGCTGGAAGGGTGTTCCGGCTCATGATCAATATAATGGCTTGATTGATGGGTGGTATATACCCTCACGTATCGGCACAGGAATTATTAATCAGATGCCGGCAACCCGCCCCGGACCAGCACAGGGAGCCGTGTCAGCCCCAGACTTTATCACCCTCACGCACCATAACCACACATAATGATCCGTGAAACGCCGCAGGATTTCCTGGATATCCTCAAATCCTATGTTCCCGACCCACAGAAGCCGACTGGGGTGGCCCGGCAGGAGTTCTCGGAATTTTTTGCAGAATTCCAGACCGATGAACGCCCGGAAGTGGAACAGGTTGCTATCCGGAATGATCTGCGGGGGGTGTGGTGCTCGGTGCCCGAAGCGGTGCCGGATCGGACCCTCCTTTTTTTCCACGGTGGTGGTTTTTCTGTCGGGTCAACAGCGGATCACCTGGGATTCTGCGCAGAGCTTGCACGTGCCGCTCAGTCCCGGGTCTTCTCGGTCGATTACCGGTTGGCCCCGGAGCATACCTTTCCGGCACAGGTTGAGGACGCGGTAGCCGCGTACCGCTACCTTGCCAGCCATGGCTACCCTCCGCACCGGATTATTCCGGTTGGCATATCTTCGGGAGGCACGCTTGTGCTTGACCTGCTGCTCACGCTTCGCGATCAACACCTGCTGATGCCACCGGCGGCCGTCTGCATGTCTCCAATGGTAGACCTGGCCTTTGGCGGTGAATCGGTTACTGCAAACCGGGACAGCGATTGGCTCAGCGCGGCCCGGCTGACTGCCATCCGTATCCAGTACCTCGCGGGCAGGGAACCTGACGACCCACTCGCCTCGCCGGTTCATGCAAACCTGTCAGGGCTTCCCCGTCTCTATATCCAGACCGGGTCAGGTGAACTCCTGTATGATGATATTTCTGCATTTGCAAAGAAGGCAAAGTGGGCGGGAGTTCAGGTGAGGTTTGAGATATGGGAGGGCATGTTCCACTTCTGGCAGATCTTTGGAAAGCAGGTGCCCGAAGCCCGTGATGCGATTTCCCGTGCAGGAGCCTTCGTACGGGAAACGTTTGGACGGTAAGGCGGGCACAGCCGGGGAATTTTTCCCGGCGCCGTGGGTAAATAGGTTTTTTATATTTTTTATCCGGAATTACCCATCTGCGGTTCCTGCGCGCGATGCGCGTACCGGAATCGTAGCTGGACTTTTTGGCATACGTTCTCTCGCCGGTGAACAATAGGGCCGGTCACGGCTTTAAAAAAACATTCATCCCGTAGGACTGCCAACACAGAACTATGTTCGAACGGATTATGCGTAGTTTCGAGCTGGTAAAGGCTAGCTGGCGGATCCTGATGGAGGACAACAAACTCCTTGCATTCCCGATCATGTCCGGTATCATCACCCTGCTTGTGGTTGCAACCTTTGTCGTCCCGCTGATCATATCCAATGGTGCGTACTCGCTTGCCACTGACAGCGTGACCGGGATCGTTCTTTTGTTCCTGTTCTATCTGGTCTGCTACTTTGTCGTGATATTCTTTAACGTGGGACTGATCAGCTGCGTACATGCAAAGCTGAATGGAAAGGATATGACTGTCAGAGAAGGTCTCTCTGCGGCCGGCCGCCACCTTGGTTCCATCGTTGCCTGGGCGGTTATTGCCGCGACCGTCGGCCTGATCCTCCATATAATAGAGGACCGGGCCGGGCTTCTTGGCCAGATTGCCGCCGCGGTTGTAGGTGGGGTCTGGAGTCTGGTCACCCTGTTCGTGATGCCGGTACTTGCTTTCGAGGACAAAAATGTGTTTTCTGCGATGAAAGAATCGCTTGAACTCTTTAAGAAGACCTGGGGAGAAAGCGTTGTCGGAACGATCTCGATCACCCTGATCTTTGGCGCGATTGGGGTTGTCGGCCTGCTTCTGGTGCTCGGCACACTATTTATCGGGAGTACAACGCTCTTTTTCGTCGCGCTCGCGCTCTTTATCGTGCTGATCGCCGTCCTTGCGATCCTAGCATCGGCAATGCAGGGAATTTTTACCGTGGCGCTTTACACGTATGCAAAGACCGGCTCGGCGCCGGGCATCTTTGCATCGGGTGTAATCGAGAATGCGTTTGCTCCCTCCCGGCGGCAGCAGTTTGGCCCGGGCAACATCTGATCAGAAAATTCACTTTTTTCTCTGCGTTTGCCGGTGACAGGCCACAGCATGATGATATCATCCTCATGGTGCTCCGCGCCGTACAATATATTGCCAGTTCCCGTAAATGGGTCATCCCGTATCCTGATAACAGGTTTTCCGTTAGTACGGGGATTGTTTATGGCTGAGAATGTGTTTTTCGAAATACCCGTCGGTATAGACCATAACGGTGATCGGTGATCCCTTCTTGTACTGCCGCATCCGATCGTCGTAGATTTTCTGAACGTGCCGGAGCCGGGAGCGGGTAAACCAGTCATGGAGGCATTCGAGAAATGCGATCTGATGTGCAAGGAACGCGTGCTCATATTCCATGGTTTCGCGGGCAATGGAAAGACATTCCTCATCCGTGATCTCAGCGTCGTATTCTCCGTGCCGGTCAAGACCGGATATCTGACGCCAGTCAACCTTCCCCTCTTCATCGGGTTCACGGTGAAGCATATACGGGTAGATGCGGCAGATGGCAAACCGCCGGTCATAGATCCGGCATCTGCCGTTTTCAAGAAACCAGCAGGATCCCTTGGCATCGTTTTTCACCTTCAATGCATAGCCGGAGACATAGAACGTGCCGTTCTGGTCGCAGAATTCGGGATCCGGGGCTGGCTCGAGCGCATCGGGATCGATTGCCAGTACCGTGGCCACGTCCCGGTCGAGCAGGAAGACGTGGCCGTTGAATGCCCGGGTACAGCACTTTGCACAGGTTGTGCACCGGAACCCGATATCCCTGATCACACCGGCAAGATGGTCGATGGGGTAATTGAAAAGGGCGTGCTCTTCCTGAGTGAGGGCGGCGATGCGGTACGGTAGAGGGACGAGGGAAACAATAACCACCGGTGTGTACGAAAAGGTAGGGCGGCGCGGGATATTGTTTTTATGCCATCCTTTTGTTTTCCCGGTCTTACCGGTTGATTCCGGTGCTGGGGTTGCTCCCTCCTGTGGCATACAGCCAGAAACTGCACCTGCATGATGTATGTCCTGTCAATAGATCCCCGTGGAAGAATAAGGCAATGGGTACTGTTCCCTCCTCCTGCAGAACCGGCCGTAAAATGCCGACCGGCCAGCCGGTTTTCATTCAGGGCATTGGAATACCAGAATAGTGTTAAAGAAAAATGCGGGAACCCTTCGATAATAGTTTTATGAAAAAACGCGAAGATCCGTGCAGATAAGTATCCCCGTTACCCTGAAAAATATTTAATGTAAATTTTTTTACCTCCAGTTTTAAATCACGGTACGCAGTGCAGCAATATTTTTTTCCAGTTTTGCGAGGATTTTCTCCCCGGCCCGGCTCTGAGGTGCCTTGATATCAGCACTGAAATTTTTACCGAGTCCGTATTTCACAAAAATTTCGCCATCTGTACTGACATAAATATTATTGAGGATCTGCTGATCACGCAGGCGGTCAAAATCCGTGATCCCTTTCTGGGACATAATCTCACGTATCCGTTTTACTTTTCCGCGTTCATACGCGCTCAGGTTCCGTGATCCTTTCGGTCGTCCTCGTGGCATATACAAAAAGTTTTGTCTGGATCTATATATATGAATAGGGTACCCGGAGAGGGGTTGAGGCGCATACTTTACAAAGTTTGAGTAAAAATCCGGGATTTTTATTGTATATCTACCGTTTTTACACACGTAATCTCTTAAAAACAGGAGAATTTACCGGCTTTTGTTCGGGACATTATAGTAAGAAAAGATATGCGCGGGAACAATTAAAACAAAAAAATAAAAAAATTTGGGATGCCCTCACGAACCGACCATGATGGGGGTCTGCTTTTCGGGAGCCTTTTTCTGCACCTGCGGTTTTTGGGGCGGGGCCGGATGAGCGGGATCTTTTGCTTTTTCTTCATGATGCCCGGTCAGGATCCTGTTCTGGTGCGCAAGTGCTGAAAGAATCTGCCGGCTTACTTCAAGGTTCTCCCTGGTGAGCGCCGCCATCTCACTCATGATTTTTGTCTGCTCGGCGATCAATGTTTGGATCTCCCGGGAGTTTGTCTGACCGGTTTCTGCCTGCGGGAGGGTCTGAGGTCGTTTCTTTGCAAACTCGCTCCGGCGTTTCCAGATCTTGCTGATACTGTCGAGACCTTTCTTTGTATCCGGGAATACCTTAAGGTACTGCTCGTAAAATTCGTGGCTGTCCCTGCATTTGAGGACGAGGTCGATCTCAGCCTCCTCGACCACCTGGTATTTGCGGGCTGGGGTTTTCTGCATAACTATACCCTCCTTAGTCTACCATGCGGGAAAAAAGAATTGTGGTTCATGCACCCATACGGGTCTCCTGAATAAGGGCGACGGAAACCGGTATACGGCAAAAAGGCATATTCTCCTGTTTCCGATGGAACAATCAGGGGGACAAAACTTGGGTGCGGTGGTTACCGGGCACTTGGTTTCATCAGAACATCCGAACTGCGCCTATCTGACCATGATAAACAGGATCAGCATGTATGAGGTGGCTTACCAGCCTGAGAGTACATGATGCTTCATCTGATGTCGCAGAGATCATTTTCACTCCGCGTGCCGATCTGAATAAAAGGCCGGCACCATACGTTCCGTCATGGCGTTTGAAGGGATCCTCATGTATAGCGTTATAGCGCTTGTGGCCGGGTTTGTGCTGGGCTGGCTTTTTGTGAAAGCGCAGATCACAGCCATCGAGCAGCGGTACCGGGCGGAACTTGAGCGGTGGAAAATGGAGGCTGCCGGAGAGATCCGGAAAGACTCGGTCAACCGGTCCCGCTCGACCCTGAAAGGAAAGATTGCCGAACAGATGGCTCCCCTGCTCCCCGCCTTTGGATATCTTCCTGCTGACGCCCGGTTCATCGGGTCACCTGTCGATTACATCATCTTCGATGGACTGTCGGCAGTTGCTGACGAAAAGGGTTCCATCATCAGGATTATATTCATGGATGTGAAGCATGGCAGTTCCACGCTAACCCGGACTCAGCGGGTGATAAAAAAGGCCGTGGAGGAAAGAGCGGTTGCGTGGCAGACCCTCCACCTTGCGGACGAATAAACAGCGGAGACCGTTCAGTACAGATGTAATCCTTATTGGAAGGAAACGATCGGTGCAGAAATAGAGAGAACTATACCTGGTATGTGGTCCCGGAGAAGTGCTCGAGGATATCCGGGTATAAAAAAAGATTAGTGGTAGGACCGGAAGGGGACGTACGTGTCGACAATCTTAACTCTGTCTCCCTGCGGGGTTATCACCCATACTTCGGCCCGGTCGTTGTTACCGGTCGTGCCCGGGAGACTGACAGTTTGACCGATGGACAGTGGCTGAGTCATATTGCCGGTCTCCACCGTGCCGTCGGAACGGGTAAGCATGACGTCGATTTCTGGAATTAAATTCATTCCCATGCCTCCATTGAAGGTGAAAATCACCTGCGGGTTGATAGACTGTCCGTTGTTCTGAACCTGAACACTGACAGCCCAGTTGCTTTGCAGCGTTTCTGTAGGGCCAGGTGTTGCCGGTGCAAAAGTAGTCGGTACTGCTGTAGCTGTGGTTACCGGTACTTCCGTGGTAGGTTGGGTGGTCGGAGCCGGAGTTGCCTGCTGGGCTGCGGGTTGTGTGCAGCCGGCGACGAGGAGCAGGAGCATCAGGAATGCAATGCCGCCAAAGATAAATTTCATATTCATACAGGATATTTCGATCTGCGAGATATTGAGGATTGTGTGCGGTAAAAGTCCTGCCAGGCGCTAAACAGTTCGAAACATTCCCGTGACGGCTCTTTATATACGTGCTTTCGGAGCAGAAAATTGAATTTTTATTGTGCATCCGGCAGGCAACTCTATTCGCGTCTGCCCTGCGCCGGTTCGATCCCGGTGGGCTGTCCCCGGATTGTACGCTCCTTCATGATCGTATAGACTTCTTCTGCGCAGTCACGGGGCACCTCGACAAAGGAGTACGTGTCAAGGATCCGGATCGCCCCGATGGATTTGCCGGCTATGCCGGTCTCACCTGCGATGGCGCCAACGATATCCTTTGGAGCGACATTATGGTCGCGACCAAGGCCTAAAAAGAACCTCACCATGCCTGCTTCTGCCCCGGTATCGCCAAAATCTACCGGCGCGGCACGTTCCTTGTGGGAGTCTGCACCCTGCTCCATGCGCATTTTCAGGAGAGCAGCGGCAATCTCAAGTGTGGTGAGATCCCCCTCGATCTCCTGTTCGACCATCCGTGCGTACGGCTCGATGCCGCCCTGCTTGATTGATTCGCGCACTTCTTCGAGGATAGTCTTCGTCTTTGACTCGACCACATCGTTTGTGGTCGGCAGAGGTTTTCTCGGGATCTGGACTTTTATGTATTTCTGTATCTCGCGGATCTTGGTGAGGTCCCGGGGCGTGACAAGGGTGATCGCCCGGCCGCTTTTCCCTGCCCGTCCCGTCCGCCCGATCCGGTGGACATAGTACTCGACGTCCTGCGGGACATCGTAGTTGATCACAATATCCACATCCTCCACGTCAATCCCGCGAGCCGCTACGTCAGTTGCGATCAGGATGTCGATGGTTCCTTTCCGGAAGCCGCCCATGACCCGGTCGCGCTGGGACTGTTTCATATCGCCATGGAGTTCCTCGGCGCGGTAGCCCCGTGCCCGGACCCGGCCGGCAAGGTCTTCTGCGCCCCTCTTCGTGTTGCAGAAGATGATCGCAAGATGCGGGTCGACGACATCGATCACCCGGCAAAGGGCATCGAGCTTCTCCCGGTCCCGTACTTCGACGTAGGATTGCTCTGTGGCAGGGACGGTGAGTTCCTGGTACTCGACCCGGACAAACTCGGGCTTGTTCTGGAACCGCTTTGAAATTTCGATGATGGGCTGGGGCATTGTTGCGGAGAAGAGGAGCGTCTGCCTCTTCTGGGGCACGCGTTTCAGGATGCGCTCGATGTCGTCCCGGAAACCCATGTCGAGCATCTGGTCGGCCTCGTCGAGGACAACCACTGAGACATTGTCAAGCGAGAGGGTCCGGCGCTTGAGGTGATCCATCACGCGTCCGGGGAGTGCCGATCACGATGTGGACACCATGCGCGAGGGCCTTGAGCTGGCGTTCGATGGGCTGGCCGCCATAGACCGGGAGGACGGAGATTTTCGGGAGGTGGGCAAGAAGGTGGGAGAACTCCTCGGCGATCTGGATAGCGAGTTCCCGGGTGGGGCATAGGACGATGGCCTGCACGACCCGTTGTGATGCGTCGATATTTTCGATGACAGGGATCCCGAACGCGGATGTCTTTCCGGTGCCGGTCTGTGCCTGCGCGGTCACATCGCGGCCGGCCTGTATAAGGGGAATGGCGAGTGCCTGGATGGGAGTGGGCTCTTCAAAGCCCATATTTTCTATGGCTTTCGCGATCTCTTTTGAGAGCGAGAGATCGGAAAACTGCAACCTTGAATTCATATCGCACGACTATTTGGTGCAGGGGCACATAATATGGTACCCCAGTCGCGCGTCCGGATGGAGCCGGATTTGAATTTTTAACGCTTGCCCGGTTCCACGGCTCTTCTCTGCCAGTGAGTTCCCTTCATGAGCCTCAAGTATCTCCGGGGCTACTCCAAGGTATTATGAGCGGGTGATGCCAACGGGAAGTATTCGTAGATTACGGAGGGATTCATGAAAGTCGTCGCATTCAACGGAAGTGCCCGCAAAGACGGGAACACCGCGATCCTTGTGCGGGCAGCGTTTAAGGAACTCGAAAAAGCGGGAATCAAGACCGAGCTTGTGCAGCTCTCGGGAAAGAAAGTGCATGGGTGCACAGCCTGTATGAAATGCAGGGAGAAGAAGGATCGCCGCTGCGTAATCGATGATTTTGCAAATGAGTGTATCGCAAAGATGGACGAGGCGGACGGGATCATCCTCGCCTCGCCAACCTATTTCTCTGACGTGAGCGCTGAGATGAAAGCCCTGATCGACCGGTCGGGTTTTGTTGCCATGGGTAATGACAGCATGTTCCGGCGCAAAGTCGGGGCTGCGGTCGTGGCGGTGCGCAGGGGTGGTGCGATCCACACGTTCGATACGATCAACCACTTCTTCTTTATCAACCAGATGGTGGTCCCGGGCTCGTGCTACTGGAACGTCGGGATCGGGCTTGCGCCGGGCGACGTGGAAAACGACGATGAAGGGATTAACACCATGAAGGTGCTGGGTGGGAACATGGCATGGGTCATGAAGAAACTTAAAAAGTAACTTTTTTTAGCATCGCAAAACCGGAGATGCCCCGGCCGTTCATCCTTTCCAGCATTCGAGTGCACGTGTATCATCGTTGATCCTGCTGTGGTGCCGGCTGTAGAGGATATAGATAACAAGACCGACGGCAAGCCAGAGAACAAAGCGCAGGTGGGTGACGAGCGGGAGCGCGAGGATCAGGAGCCCGCAGGAGAGGATGCAGAGAACCGGGACGAGGGGGACAAGCGGGCACCTGAAGGGCCGGGGCAGCGACGGTTGCGTGTACCGGAGCACGATCACGCCCAGCGAGACGATAATAAATGCGGCCAAAGTCCCGATGTTGACGAGCTCGGCGATGGTGGTGAGAGGGAGAAATCCGGCGAGGATGGCAGTGAGGGTGCCGACAAGAATGGTAACCTTGACCGGGGTCCGGTACACGGGATGGATCTGCCGGAAGATCCCGGGAAGCAGGCCGTCGCGTGACATGGCATAGAAGATGCGGGTCTGCCCGTACAGGAGGACGATGATAACCGAGGTGATCCCGCAGATTGCCCCGACAGAGACAAGCGCGGATCCCCATGAGATCCCGATCTGTTCAAGGGCAAACGCAACCGGGGCGCTTGTCCCGGCAAAGAGCGAGTAGGGTACGATCCCGGTAAGAACTGCCGAGACCGCAATATAGAGGACGGTGGCAATGGCAAGCGAGGAGAGAATCCCGATGGGCACATCCCTCGTTGGGTTTTTAACCTCCTCCGCAGCGGTTGAAACCGCGTCGAAACCAATGTAGGCAAAAAAGACGATTGCGGCCCCGGTAATGACTCCGCTCCAGCCAAACGGCATGAATGGCACCCAGTTGGCCGGCTGGATGTGACCGAAGGCCAGGTACAGGAAAAGAAGGATTACGCCAAGTTTTATGGCAACGATTACCGTGTTGACCCGGGCACTCTCACGTACCCCGATGATGAGCAGGAGGGTGACCAGCAGGATGATCACTATCGCCGGAATATTGACAAGACCCCCGCTGGTCCCGGGCGGGTTGACAAACATCGCAGGTAACGTGATCCCGGCCCCTGCTGCAAGGCTGGCGACGTATCCCGACCAGCCGACTGCGACCGCTGCGATGGAGACAGCGTATTCGAGGATCAGGTCCCACCCGATGATCCAGGCCCAGATTTCGCCGAGCGATGCGTAGCTGTACGTGTACGCGCTCCCGGCAACCGGGACCATAGCAGCAAACTCCGCGTATGCGAGGGCGGCAAAGGCACAGACGATACCGGCGATGATAAACGAGACAACAAGTGCAGGCCCGGAGTAGTTTGCCGCAACAACACCGGTGATGACGAAAATACCGGTGCCGATGATGGCACCGATGCCCATGAGCGTGAGGTCGAGCGGGGAGAGCACTTTCCTGAGCGCCTGTTCACCGCCGGTACACTCCATGAGCTTGTCGATAGTTTTGGTCCTGAATGCCTGGGTGTCCTTCGGGATAAGCGCTCGGAGGTCCATGGATATACCAAAGTGATCTGCGTCCCGGTTAATAGAGGAAACGGAATGTGCCGTCTCAAGGTCTCGCGTACGTGAACCATTGCCACCACCCCAAAAACGCCTTTCAACCCATCCACTTGCAACCCGCTGGAATCAGACTATATTTAGCCATCGGATTACCAGACAAATCCCCCGTCGAGACTCCTGTAATACCCTTCGTCGCCCCCTATTCGCGTTCTGGCGGCCTTTTTCCCGGGCTGTGTACATTTAACCTGTGATCGGCAACAATAAACACATGATACGGTCCATTTTAATCCGCCCGGTTCCAAAATAAGCCCGTATACGTGTATTTTTAAACTGAGTCAGTTATGGTTTTCTTTTTGGGAGGTCAGAGATCAGTCTGATTTCAAACCGGGCCCGGATTGAGGTCCCGGGATGTGGTGAGTAGATACAGGTACAGATCAATGGTATTTTTCATGGTGTTTTGCGTGAAGGAATATCCGCTTTTATACATCTACGATCATCCCGTCTTCTGATACGATAAGTCCCGGGCACATCCCTTCAAACTGCCCTGTCAGGGCCCGGCGCTCCTCAAGGGTACGGTACACTTCTGCACCAAAATGCATCAGCGCGAGGCGTTTTGCCTTTGCCGCCTTTGCAATATGGATCGCATCCTCGGGGTTCAGGTGCGGCCAGTCGGGGCTCTTCTGCCCGGGCTTTAATCCGCATTCGGTGATGAGGAGATCGGCGCCGCGTGCGAGCGTGATGGCATTGTCACAGACTCCTGTATCTGTGCAGTAGGCGATGACCTTCCCGTCGATTTCGAACCTGAATCCCCGGCAGGGAACAGGGTGAACAAGCGGCAGGCAGGTCACTTTAAATGGAAGTTCGTGAACGCCATCCCCAAGTTCTGTTACGGATGCGGTGAAGGGAACCTGGTCAAGCGGCACGGTGTAAGGTTCGCGGACAAGTCCTGCAAGATCTGCCTTCAGGCCAACCTGTCCGCAGATGGTAAGGCCTTTTTTAAACCGGAACTTCACCAGTATATGGAGTCCTTCAGTATGGTCAAGGTGGGAATGGCTGATAAACAGAAAGACCGGCTTGTCCTGCGAGATGTACCGGTCAGCCTTTGCGATACCGTTTCCTGCGTCAAGGATAATATCATAGTCCCGTGATGAAATCAGCGCAGAGACGGTGTTCCCCGTAGGTGAATCATACCAGCCGTTTGTTCCAAGGAAGGTGACCTGCATACCCGGAGATTGGCCGTCTTTCATCATCAAGGTGCAGGTACTAGGTAATCCCCCCTTTCATTTAACCTCCAATTGCCTGAAATTGATCACAACCTCCATGTACCGGTGTGCCGCAATGCTGATCAGGTACAATGATTACCGTACAGGAGTATGATCCCCCATGGCACAGGTAAAGGTCGGCGTGCATGTCTCGATCGCCGGTTCGCTCGATCTCGCGGTCGACCGTGCAAAGGACGCCGGCTGCGATGTCTTCCAGATGTTCTCGCGCAACCCCCGGGGCTGGGGATATAAGCCGATCTCCGGTGACGACAGCACCCTGTTCCGACAGAAAATAAAAACGACCGGTCTTCTCCCGGTTGACCACATGCCCTACCTCCCCAACCTTGCATCCCCAAAAAATGAGATATGGGAAAAGTCGGTCGAGGCACTCCAGGCCGAGCTCGACCGGTGCGGCCGGCTCGGGATACCCTACTTGGTCACCCACCTCGGCCATCACCTCGGCAATGGGATCGCAGGAGGAAGGGCTCGCGTCATCAAAGCAGTGAATACGGCACTCCAAGGCTCTGATAATGACGTGATGCTGCTACTTGAAAACACTGCAGGGGAGAAAAACAGTGTGGGCAGCAGTTTCGAGCACATCCGTGCGATCATCGACGGGATCGAAAAATCCGACCGGATCGGCATCTGTTTCGATACCTGTCATGCGTTTGCCGCCGGGTACGAGCTGCGCACCAAAGAAGGTCTTGAGGCTACCCTTGCACAGCTGGACGGGACCCTGGGTATCAGTCGGCTCAAGGTAATTCATGTCAACGATACCAAGGGCGATCTCGGGAGCGGGCTTGACCGGCACGAACACATCGGCATGGGTTTCATCGGAGAGGATGGGTTTCGTCATATCTTGCACCACCCGGTCTTTGCTCCCCTGCCACTTGTCTGTGAAACACCCGTGGACGACCGGAGGGACGACCGTGGCAATATCGGGAAAGTCCGCGAGCTTGCGGCATAAAAAACAGGTATAATCCCTCAGCAGGACACCTATGCATCATATCGTAGTACATCATCTTCCCAGACAGGCTGAAGATGATCCAGGGGACGTGCACAGAAGTCAAACATATGAGATACAATCTGGCTAAAAGTGAGGGATTTTCCTGGTCATCTTTGTGGTTCGTGAAAGGTGTAATCCCCATGAATCACACCTTTTAGTCCTGTGTTTTTGTATCATGCCTCTCGTGCTGTCTGCAATCCGCGCGGCCTGTCAGGCTCCCACGCCCTTATTATCCTATACCCCCTATAATTCCTTCACGTGAAGGCGATATTTGACGGCACTTCGGTGCTCACCGGCAGGGACGGTCGGATGCTGTACGACCAGAGCGGGTACGGGCGTCCCGAAGGGGAAGGGATACGGCTCGCGCCGCAGGAATCTCTCTACCTCCTCCACCGCCAGAAGATCGAGATCCCGGGCTACACGTTTGATACGCTGCTTGCCAAGTATGGCGACCAGCGCAATTTCCTGCGCAGTTTTCTTGTGTACCGCGACCTGCGCGAGCGCGGTTATGTTGTCCAGACCGGCCCTCACGATTACCGGGTCTTCCGGCGCGGCGAAAAACCGGGGACCGGTGAATCGCTCTACCTCGTCCGCGTCCTCTCGGAGCGGGACCCGATCCGGTTTGCCAAGCTGATCGAGGAAGTGGTCACATCACGTAACATGCGCAAGCAGTATGTCCTTGCGGTTGTTGATGACGAGGAGGAACTGACCTACTACGAGATCAAGCTCCAGAAACTCGCCGATACCTCATGTTCAGCGCCCAGCATCAGCACCTGCGATGCGGTGCTGGTGGGCAAGTCAGCCATGATCCGGGGCTCTTCACCCTCTGAGCTGGAGGATGCTGGTTTCGGGAAACGGTTCGATGAGGAGCGGCTGATGATATCGCCGGTCGAACTCCTGTACCTGATGAATGCGGGGATTGTTCGTGCCACAAAAGATGGCGCATCGCTCACTCCAGCGGAATATTTTTCTTTCGCAAACGAGAGCGATCAGGAACTTGCCGCCAAGGACAAGGTCTATACCGAGCTGCGCCGACATGATTTTATTCCCCGGACCGGTTACAAGTTCGGCCATCACTACCGTGTTTACTGTGGCAAGAATGTGCATTCCGATATGCTCGTACATGCCATAGAAAAAGAGGCAGCCCTGCCTATGAGTGTTATCTCCCGGTCGGTCAGGATGGCGCACAGTGTCAAAAAGAAGATGTTGTTTGGCTGTGTACATACTAACGGAATTCAGTTCGTCGAATTCGCACGGATAAAACTCTAAAATTCCCCACAGACAGTATCAAATGAGTGTTTTTGGTATGCCCGAATCATCGATCAATCCCTGGTCAAGCACGCCGTCCCTCGATGTCGAGAAAACGTTTGCCGAGTTCGGCATCGACCCGATCGCCCCTGTCCTGCATGAGCTGCCCGAGATCCCGTATTTCATGCGCCGGGGCATCGTAGTCGGACAACGCGATTACCTCCCGATCGCACGTGCGATCCGGAACCACACGCCGTTTCACCTCATGACCGGGTTTATGCCAAGCGGTCACCCCCACCTTGGTCACCTGATGCTGATGCGCGAGGTCGTCTGGCACGTACAGCAGGGGGCAAACGGGTACGTGACGATCGCCGACCGGGAATCGTATGCCGTGAGAGGCATCAGCTGGGGGAAGTGCCGGGAGTACGGAAAAGAGTACCTCTCCTGCCTGTATGCCCTCGGTTTTGAAGGGCAGACCTATTTCCAGAGCAGGAATGAGCGTCTCAAGGATCTCGCGTTCGAGGCAGCGACAAAGGTGAACTTCTCCGAACTTACGGCGATCTACGGGTTTACGCCGGAGACTGCGCTCGCTCACGCGGACAGCGTGATCACGCAGGTAGCCGACATCCTGTACCCGCAGATCGACCGGGAGCCGGCCCCGACTCTCGTACCGGTGGGCCTTGACCAGGACCCCCATATCCGGCTCACCCGGGGGATCGCCCACAAGTTCCGGATGTTCACGGTCGAGGAGCGCGACGGGTACATCAGCGTGCGCCTGAAGAATGCTCCCGATGCGGCGCTCGATGCGGTGAAAAAAGCATTCCCGCATGCGAAGAAATACGAGGGACACGTGGACATCAAAGGGGCGGCATGCGCCGACGTGAGCGCAAAGGTCCGTGAGATCGAGCGGGCGTTCGGGGGCTACGCGTTCTACTCGCCGTCATCTACGTACCACATCTTCCTGCCCGGCCTCACCGGCGGCAAGATGTCGTCAAGTCTTCCCGAGAGCCTGATCTCCTTTTACGAGCCCGAGGCGGCTGTACGAAAGAAAGTGATGAGCGGACTTACCGGTGGCAGGATGACGCTTGAAGAGCAGCGGCGGCTCGGAGGAGAACCGGAGAAGTGCACCCTGTACCTTCTCAACATGTTCCACATGGTAACCGACGATGCAAAACTTGCGGAGATCCACCGGAAGTGCCGGTCGGGGGAGATCACCTGCGGGCAGTGCAAGAAGGAGACGGCTGACAGGGTCGTGGCATTCCTCGTGGATTTCAAGGAGAAGATGGATGTGGCGGCAGAGACGATCGAGGTGTGAGCGCGGATGGCGGAACTGACCTTAAACGAGAAACGGCTGCTTGCCGCGCTGGCAAAGGAGAAGAAGGCCGATGCAGAGCACCTCGCCTCTCTTCTGAATGCGACCCCTGAAGCAGTTGTGCAGTGGGCGCACCTCGCCGAAGACAAGGGGCTTGCCAAAGTTGAGCGGATTCCTAAAAAAATACCCACGTTGACGGAAGAGGGGAAAAAATATCGTATTTCTAATCTTCCTGAAACTCAAATCCTCGACAAAATTAAACCAGGCACAACGCTTGCTGACCTTCAAGGTGATCAATTATTCAAAATCGGTTTTGGTCAGTTGCGGAAAAAAGGTTTCGTGAAAGTCGAGGGCCCCTCACTTATAAAAATGCCGGGAGCCTCCACAGAGGAATATGAAAAAATCCTTCTCCTTTTTGACGAAGATGGTTCTTTACATGTAGCTCCAAATTTTAAACGCGGAGTGGATTATTACGATCAAACTAATGAGGCAATTCATAAAGAGTTGATCAAACGTGGAATCCTCGCCGAATCCGAGACCGTGCGGTATGTCATTTCCATCACACCCAAAGGGATCGCTCTCGTAAGCCAGGGTCTTGACCTGCGCGAGGAGATCGGCACCCTCACCCGGGAGCAGATCCTCTCCGGTGCATGGAAGACCGCGAGCCTGCGCAGGTACGATATCAAGAAACTGCCAAAGACCATCTACCCGGGGAAGTTACACCCGTACCAGCGGCTCATCGACGAGATGCGCCAGATCCTCCTCGAGATGGGATTTACCGAGATGCACGGCGGGATCGTCCAGAGCGCGTTCTGGAACTTCGACGCCCTTTTCCAGCCGCAGGACCACCCGGCCCGGGAGATGCAGGACACCTTTTACCTCGATGAGGAACTGCCGCTGCCGGGGGGCTGGGAGTGCCTCCGCGACATGCACGAGCATGGAGGGGAGACCTCATCGACCGGCTGGGGCGGGAAGTGGAACCCTGAAAAAGCAAAACAGTGCGTGCTCCGCACCCACACGACGAGCCTCTCTATCCAGTACCTCGCCAGCCATCCTGAACCGCCGGTCAAGGCGTTCTGCATTGGACGGGTGTACCGCAGGGAGGCGATCGATCCCACCCACACGCCCGAGTTCGAGCAGCTCGAAGGGATCGTAATGGACAGGGATGTCACCTTCCGCCACCTGCTCGGATTTTTAAAGGAGTTCTACAGCAGGATGGGCTTTGAAGATGTGCGTTTCCGTCCTGGCTTCTTCCCGTACACGGAGCCGTCGGTCGAACCGGAGATCTTTGTCGACGGACTGGGCTGGGTCGAGATGGGAGGTGCCGGCGTATTCCGGCAGGAGGTCACGGCACCATGGGGGGTTTCCTGCCCTGTGCTCGCGTGGGGTCTCGGGGTGAGCCGTGTCGCGATGTTCCGGCTCGGCTTAAAAGATCTGCGGCAGCTGTACCAGAGCGATCTCGAATGGATCCGGGCAAGCCCCGTTCACACCCCGGTAAAAAAGGGAAGGAGGGCGTAACATGGCGATCATCGGGCTTTCCTACAAATACCTCGAACGGCTCACCGGTGCAGACAAGGATACCATTCTCAGACGCCTGCCGATGATAGGTTCCGAGATCGAACGTACTGAGGCAGACCATGCTGACGTCGAATTCTTCCCGAACCGCCCCGACCTCTTCTCGGCTGAAGGTGTGGCCCGGGCCATGCGGGGCTTTCTGGGCATCGAGACCGGCCTGCCGAAGTACCCGGTAAAACCATCCGGCATAGCGTTTACCATCGATCCGAAACTTGCCAGTATCCGTCCCTTCCTTGGCTCCGCGATTATCAGGGACATCTCATTTGACGATGAGTCGATCCTCTCGATCATGGCGCTCCAGGAGGCCCTCCACTGGGCGGTGGGGAGAGGCCGGAGCAAGGTGGCAATCGGTATCCATGATCTTGACACCGTGACACCGCCGTTCCATTACCTGGCCTCGCCCCGGACACGAAAGTTTGTTCCGCTCGATTTCACAAAAGAACTCACGCTTGAGGGCATCCTTATCGAGCACCCCAAGGGCAGGGACTATGCCAAAGTCGTAAAAGACTTTCCGCTCTTTCCCCTGATTGTCGATGAGGAGGACAATGTCTGCTCGTTCCCACCCATCATCAACGGCGAGCGGACCCGGGTGACGACAAAAACAAAGAATATCCTGCTCGATACTACCGGCACCGACCAGCGGGCGGTTAACGTTGCGGTTAATATTATCTGCACCGCTATGGCAGAGGCCGGCGCGACCATCGGGAGTGTCGAGGTAAACGGCGTCACGATGCCTGACCTTTCGCCAACGGAGCGCACGGTCAGCGTCCGGGAATGTTCCGATCTCATCGGGGTCGAATTAACCGCGCCGCAGATGGCAGAACTGCTGGAAAAGATGCGGTTTGGCGCAGAGCCGGTCGGGCCGGATCAGGTCCGGGTGCAGGTGCCCTGCTACCGTGCGGACATCATGCATGACTGGGATCTCTTCGAGGATGTTGCGATCGCCTACGGTTATGAAAACTTCGCGGTGGAGGTGCCCCCCACATTCTCCATCGGGACGGAACACCCGGCAAATGCGATTGCGGGCCAGGTGCGTGCGATCCTTTCCGGCCTCGGTTACCTGGAGATGATGCCCTTTACGCTGACAAACGAACGGGTACTCCGCGATTACCTGCTGCGCCCCGTTCCCCCGATGCGCTCCATCTCATGCACCCGATCAGCGAGGAATATACCGTTGTGAGAACGGAGATCCTGCCGCTCCTCCTTGAAATGCTCCAGGCCAACCGGCACCGCGAGCTGCCGCAGCGTCTCTTTGCGACCGGTGATGTGATTGGCAATCTCCGGACCACACAAAAGTTAGCAGCAGTCAGTACCCACCCGGCGGCGGATTTCTCGGAGGCATATGCAAACGCGGATGCGGTGCTCCGGGAGCTCGGGATCGCGTACTCTGCAGAAGAGTCTACAGATGCTGCCTTCATTGAGGGAAGGCGGGCAGATATTGTCGTGGAGGGACAAAGTGTCGGCGTATTCGGTGAGATCCATCCCGCTGTGCTGACCGCATTCGAACTGGAACATCCGGTGGCAGCATTCGAGCTCGATCTCAGAGCCGTACCGGGATACCCCTCCCATTCAGATACTCTTTTACTTCGCGAACGGTAAATTCGCCATAGTGAAAGACACTTGCTGCAAGGCAGGCATCCGCTTTTCCTTGGGTAAATCCATCATAAAAATGCTCGAGCGCCCCGACCCCGCCGCTTGCGATCACCGGGATGTTGGCCGCTTCCGAGATCGCACGGGTAATCGCGATATCAAATCCGTTTTTGGTGCCGTCGGTCTCCATGCTGGTCAACAGGATCTCACCGGCACCCCGTTCCTCTGCCTCTTTTGCCCAGCGCACCGCATCGATTCCGGTCGGCTTGCTCCCGCCGTAGATTACCACCTCGTACCAGCAGGTCCGGCCGTCAGTGAGTTCAACCGGGATTGCATCCGGGTTCGGAGAGAAGTTACGGCGGACGTCCATCGCGACCACGATGCACTGCGTCCCGTACGACTCCGCTCCTTTCATGATCAGGGACGGGTCGTGCACGGCGCTCGTATTGAGGCTCACCTTATCGGCGCCGGCCCGGAGGATCTGCTGGATATCATCGAGCGACCTAAGGCCACCCCCGACCGTGAGCGGAAGGAAAAGCTGGTCGGCCGCACGCTTGATGAGCTCGACGATAATGCCGCGCTCCTCCTTTGAGGCAGTAATATCCAAAAACACCACCTCGTCGGCTCCCTGTTCGTTATAGCGCTCGGCCAGCTCCACCGGGTCGCCCGCATCGCGAAGGCCGAGGAAATTTGTACCTTTTACAACCCGCCCGTCTTTTAAATCCAGGCAGGGGATGATCCGTCGCGTGAGCACCATTTCATTCTTGGTTTCTCCTGCAAGGGCTATCTACCTATCTGCCTGCCCGTATTCGGACGCGGGGAGGTTTATGTGCATTCATCACCCTATTTATTGGGTACGTGAATGAGCGGTTCCTGCTGTGGGCGGGTACCGGTACGGGAGATTTCCATGTGTACCGGGAAGTTAAAGATTGACTGGGCGGCACAGTACATGCCGGTGCTTGCCTCCATAAGAAAACAGTTCGAGAAAGATAAACCATTCAGGGGCATGACAATCGGCATGGCCCTCCATGTCGAGGCAAAGACTGCAAACCTCGTCCAGACGCTTGCCGCCGGCGGCGCAAAGGTTTACATCACCGGCTGCAACCCGCTCTCGACGCAGGACGACGTGGCCCAGGCACTCAACGAGGTAAAGAACATTCACTGCTTCGCAAAGCGCGGGTGCACGGTCGAGGAGTACTATGCGGCGATCGAGCAGGTGCTTGATGCTGCGCCATCGATCACAATCGACGACGGGATGGACCTCATCCACTACCTGCACACCAAGCGCCGCGAAATGCTCAAAAAGGTTATCGGCGGCTGCGAGGAAACGACGACCGGTATCCACCGGCTCCGGGCAATGGCGGCAGAGAAAAAACTTGAGTTCCCTGTAATCGCGGTCAACGACACACCGATGAAGCGGTTTTTTGACAACGTACACGGGACCGGGGAGAGTGTGCTCTCCTCCATCATGATCACCACGAATACGCTCGTTGCCGGCAAATATTTCGTCGTTGCCGGGTACGGGTTCTGCGGGAGAGGTCTTGCAAGGAAGGCTCATGGGCTGGGCGCCAAGGTTGTGGTCACCGAGGTCGATCCGCGGCGGGCACTTGAGGCGCACATGGACGGGTACCATGTCATGACCATGGACCGGGCCGCGGAGATCGGCGATATCTTTGTCACGACCACGGGCAACACGAGTGTAATCGGGAAGAATCATTTCGGGAAGCTCAAAGCCGGTGCGATCCTTGCAAACGCCGGCCACTTCAACGTGGAGATCGATATCGCATGGCTGGAAAAACACGCGGACTCGAAAGTTAATCGCGACGGCATCATCACCTATTTCCTCAAAGGAAAACCTGTCCATGTGCTCGCTGAGGGCAGGCTTGTGAACCTGGCAACGCCAAAAGGCATGGGCCATCCCATCGAAGTCATGGACCTCAGTTTCGCACTTCAGGCGCTCTGCGCCCGCTTCATCGCGGAGAATGGGCCCTCTCTTAAAGGCGGAGTCTACGAAGTTCCGCAGGATCTTGACGAACAGGTTGCCCGGCTCAAACTCACCTCGCTCGATCTTTCCATCGATGAGCTGAGTGCTTCCCAGAAAAAATACCAGTGCAGCTGGGATATCGGGACGTAAAACACAATCCACCCGAACCTTTTTTCGTTCTGCCGCATCAGGATTATCTGTCTTCTTTTCCCAGGGGATTTCCAGCCGTTTCATTCCCGGCGCCGGCAGTGTACCCCAGTTTCCATTGTTCGCGGATAACGATCAGCGCTCCCGCCACAAAAAGGGGCACGGCAAGCCAGAACTGGCTGCCGAGGGCATCGGAGAAGATAAAGAGCGAGGCAATGCAGCCGATAAAGGGGGCTGCCGAATAGATCGCCCCTGCCCGTGCCGCACCCAGGTCCCGCAGGGCCACGATAAAGAGGATGAGACCGAACCCAAAGGAGAAGAATCCGGTAAAAAGTGCAAGGGCGATCAGGTCTGCCCCCGGTAGGGGCTCCCCGAGCACGATCACGAGGACCGCGGCAATGCTCCCGCCAAAGATCACCTTGTACAGCCCGATCAGATCCGGGGAGTAGGCCGTGATATGCGCCATGCAGTTGTTGTCTATGCCCCAGAAAAACCCTGACAGGATGATCCCGAGCGCCCCCAGCGAGATGCCAAGGGTGCTCTCACCGTTCCAGCCAAGGATGATGCTCCCGGCAAAGATGAGGATGAGGGCAAGGCCGGTCATTTTGTCGGCCGGTTCGTGGAAGACCCGGAACGCGAGCAGGACGGTTGCCACGATCTCGAAGTTGAGGAGAAGCGCCGCGGTTGCTGCCGGGGTGACTGTGAGAGCGAAGCACTGGGTGAAGGGAGCACAAAAGCCGCCGACGATCACGGTCCCCGCGAGAAGGTACCGTTCCCGCCGGTCGGGATGGGGCCGGCTTCCCGCGGGATAAGGATCCCGGATTATCCGCCAGCACAGGATACCGGCCCCCGACCCCAGCGCAAGGAGGGCGATGAGGAGCAGGGGGGCCATCCCGTCGACCAGGATCTTCAAAAGCGGTGTTGCCGTCCCGAAGAGCAGGGTAACTCCGGTGATCGCGAGGAGCGGTTTTGGCAGCCGGGGAACAGAGAAGAAAATCATGGTATCGGATATTTTTGGCACGGCGCACGGGCATGGAGCACCGGGTTTCTGATATATGGGATGATTCAGGTCTTTGAACCTTCCCGTGCCGCGTAGATATATTCCTGGGCTATGCCGCAGTACGCGCCGAAATGCTTCCGGGCAAAGGTCCGTATGGCATCATAATCCCTTGTAGTCAGGGCCGTATCCTTCGGGAGTGCCGGGAGGTAATGCTCGCACATGATCCGCCGTATCCAGACATCGACCGGGAATGCCTCGTACTTCTGAAAGGCAAAGAGCAGGACGCAGTCCGCGGCCTTGGGGCCGATACCGGAGAATTTCATAAGTTCCCTGCGGCCCTCCTCGTACGGCAGGGCAGCGATGGTTTCTGTCCACGTGTCCCGTGCGGCAGCATCGCAGGCAGTGGTAAAGACATATGGCTGCCGATACCCAAGCCGACACTCTGCAAGAGAGGATGCAGTCCCGGTGCAGGAGATCCGTGACGGGCCGGGGAACGAAAAGAATGGTGTTTCCCCCTCTTCGATTACGTCGCCGAACTGCTGTGCAAGGGTTGCAACCCGGCGCCGGACTGCAGGAATGTTGGTATTGGTGGCGCAGATATAGGAACAGAGGCATTCCCACGGGGGCTGCCGTATAAGGCGCAGGCCCCGGCACTGCCCGATCGCCTCATGGATAAACGGGTCTCGGTCAACGGATTCGAGTATGGCCATAAGATCGAGATCGAGGGAGAAATAGTGCCGGATAAACGGATCGCCTGCGCCGGTAAAGGAGAGCGTCCTCCCTTTCTGCCCGGCACCGGATCACCTGCCCTTCCACGACACCGGTCCAGATCCCGTCCGGCCCGCGGTCCCAGCGGAAGACCTGCCCGCACGAAAGCGTCTGGTCAAGGGAGAAGGGCTGGTCGTGGCCAAGCGTGATCCGCGGCATGGAAAGTATGTCCTTGTCAGATATCTGCTTTTGACCCTTTTAGAGTACAGCAGAGGGTGGCCATAGTTTCGCGGTGGACGGATAGTCTTTTAATATATTGATTAGCAGTTCTTTTCATGGAATTAACAGAAACCCTCAGGGCCTTTATCGAAGAAGGCGGGGACTGGGAACGCAAGCAGACCACGCTTGCCGGAGTCTCCATCATACGGCTTCCTGCAACAAAAAACCGTCAGGCATCCCTCGCGATCGATGTTAACCCTCTCGGTGAAAACGGGCTGCCCATGAAAAAGAAGGGGATCATGATCATGAATGCGGCAGAGCTTGCGGCGTTCCGGGCGGTGTTTAATAACGAAAAAACAGACAGCCTAGTAAAAGCGCTCGAAGAGGTTCTTCCCGAGCGGAAAATGGCGGCGAAATCCAAAAAAGCGGATGTTGTGCAGTTATAACCCAAAAATACTGAGGTTCAGACAAACATGTCGGAGTGATGCGTATTAAAGTAACCCATATCCTCCCTCTTTTTCTTCTCGTGCTGGTACTGGCCGGTGCCGGGTGTCTGGGAACCAAGGTTATACCGGTTAATAAGACTGCACCCCCGACAATCCTTGTCGATTATCACCGGGCCGGAGGTATCGCGGGTGCTAACGATCGCCTGGTAATCTTCGACAACGGGGTTGCGGCGATTTCCGGGGGATCTGCCAACACCGAGATATTGTTAAACGACACTGAGCTTACGTTCATCTCTACGCTGTTCAACGAATCAGACTTCTCACAGCTCCAGGCCAGTTACCCGGCCCATCAACAGAGCCAGGAGCTTATGACCTATACGGTGACGTATCTGGGTAAAACGGTGACCGCCAAGGAGACAGATATCCCCCCGTCGCTTGAGACAATCATCGGGGCACTGGATAGTATTCTTAAGAGCGCTGGCCCGCAGAAATCCGCATATCCTACTCTCGGGATCGAACATTAGGTCCTGCCAGAGCAGGGAGCGGGCCTTCTTTGGAATGATTCCTGTCCCTCCGGCCATGTTTGCTGGTCAGGAGGAAAAGGGGATACCCTCTGGTTTGATCCGGCATAAGGGTGGGGGGATCACCCCCCTTTTGTTAAACCACCAGTGTACGGTCATGGAGCGCGTGACAGTCTGCCGGCCGCAGGGCATGTGGTACAGTAAAGACCGCGAGTCCTTGCCAGCTAAGTAATACCCAATAGCGAAGTTTTGCCGGGAAAAAGGAGGGGGATTATTTGTTCTCGTACATACACGATTGCACATCGTGGCCGAGTTTCCCTATTGCATCGGCACGGCAGCGCTGGCAGTGCCGCATCTGTTTCACATACTTTGAACAGGCGTCCTGCATCTTCCGTTTCATCTCGGGCGTTGGCGGCGTGATGTCGGCGAACTTGTACTGGGCGATCAGCGGGATGAGGTTAAAGGTATAGACTCCCATCTCCCCGACCTTCTTTGCGATGTCTATGATATGATCTTCGTTGATGCCCGGGATGTAGACGGTATTTACTTTTACGATCATGTGTCGTTCCACGGCCATCTCGATGCCCTTCAACTGCTGCGCAAGGAGCAGTTTTGCCGCTTCGATTCCTGTATACCGTTTGCCCTTATAGTCAACAAACTGGTAGATCTTCGCCCCGATCTCCGGGTCGATCGCGTTGAGCGTGACCGTGATGTTACCCACGTCATATTTCTGGAGCAGGTCGATCTTTTCAGGCAGGAGCAGGCCGTTTGTACTGATGCACTTGATAACCCCGGGGTACTCTTCGTGGAGCCTTTTGAGCGTCTCGAAGGTCTCCTCGTTTGCAAGGGGATCCCCGGGACCCGCAATGCCGACGACCTTGATATAATCATATTTCTGGACTACTTTTTTTACCATGTCCATGGCCTGGTCAGGATTGAGGATCTGCGTGGTCACCCCGGGCCTGCTTTCGTTGACGCAGTCAAAATCCCGGATACAGTAATTACACTGGATATTGCATTTTGGCGCGACAGGGATGTGACAGCGCCCGAAGGCATGGCACGCTTTCTCGGAAAAACATGGATGTTCCTGTATTTTTCGCATCTGTGCAGGATCCCACTGGACTTTTTTCCCTGCCACCTCTGCGATCTTTAATTCGTCGGACATGGGCTTCACTTTTTAATGCGTTGTTCAGGTATAAATAAAGTTCAATCGGGGTAGTTTTCCCTCTTCTTCCTACCCGGCGCCAGGGGACAGATCTCAAGCCCTGCGGCAGACACGAATCTCAGCCGAGGGGCGTTTCCTCTTCGTGGGGCACCGCGGGGGAAAATACCCAGGAAAAATCGGGATTTACGATATAGACCGGAAACGTTCCGAAAAGCGTCTTTTTATCGACCTGATAGATCTGTGCTTCGAGCAGGAGTTCGGCGGCCCTGCACAAGGCAGAAAGCCCGGTTTCATCCGCATGTTCCGCGGCAGCGGGGGATCGGCCGGTATCCCCGGTGATCTCGATCTGGTGGAAGAGGCACTCTGTCTTGCCTTTCGTGAACCTGGTAAGCAGATCGCGGCTGGTAACTCCGTGGATATACCGTACGATGAAGTACAGGGTGACAAGGACCACGCCGATGGCAATAAAAAAATGCCCGAGTTCCTTAAACTCCGAGACCGAGAGGACGTTGTTGACCGTCACTCCCGGGAGCAGGATGATGGTCGAGAAAATGCCGATGAGGGCAAGTGCCGCACCCAGCAGGAACAGGAAAGAGACCACCGGTTCAGGGATCTTCTTTTTGATCAGGTGGTCCTTCATGCCGGAGACATCGGAAAAAAACTCTATGGTGTATGGCTCAAGTTTCCAGACAAGGAAATAGAAAAGGATGATGGCTGCCGACTGGAAGAGGATGATTCCGGTATGTGATGGGGTAAGTACCCCGTTCGCGGCCATATCGATCACAAGGACAATGTCGATGGTAAAGATTAGGGCAAACCCGTAAAAGAGCGGGCGGCAGTTGATAAAAAATGCATTGAGAAAGACGCGGGTGAACCTTTTTGTGCTCATGATGATGCCGGTCTCATGGAGTCCGGCGAGGTACCGGGAAATTTCGGTCTGTGGCAGGGACGGATGCCACAGGTTGTGGGGAATGAGAAGGGTGACAAAATAGAACATAAACAGGAAGAAACTGGCGGAAATAAAGAGCAGGGGGTACATGGGGTTTTCGAGGAAATAGAGGATATTTACCAGGATTGCCGCGCCAAGGATAATGAGAGTGACCCTGCCCGGGGTGCCCGATGCATACATGCGCCGGTGCCGCTCCCGCTCCTTATGGATCTCTGCCCAGAGCGTTTTGTGCAGGGATGTGATGGTCCCTGGACGCTTTGCGGGATCGTTTCTGTCCATGGCGATACTTCCGTGACGGCCGGGCCGGATGAGCGTTTCCGGCACGTTGCCTTAGCATACCTATCTGAGAAGCAAGGGTATATTGTTTACCGGCGAATTGTAGGTAGGTACCATGAAGAAGTCTGAGAAACTCAAAGGAAAAGAGAAGGTGGCTGCACGAAAGGAGCAGTATAAAAAAGCAGGAATCGTGGCGGCGCTCATCGTGCTTGTCATTGCCGTTATCGCCATCTACTTCGTATTCGTTGTGCCGCCCGTGGTGGTGGCGGCCGGGGATACCGTTAATGTCACGTATACCCTTATGTTCGACAATAAGACGGTCTATCAGACCAATGTCAACACATCCCCGTTCACCTTCACAGTCGGGAGCGGCCAAGTGCTTCCCGGTTTTGATGCAGCAGTACGGGGGATGAAAGTGAACGAGGAAAAGACCGTGACGATTCCCGCTGATCAGGCGTATGTGTATAACCCGGCTCTTGTACAAATTGTCCCCAAGAGTTTGTTCCAGACAAACCAGACCATTTATCCCGGTGAAAAAGCCTATTTCCGAAGCTCTGCAGGAAGTATAATCCCTGTCGTTGTGCTCAATGTCACCGATGCCGGGGTAGCGGTGGATGGAAACAACCCGCTTGTCGGGCAGAACCTTACCTTTGACATCAGGATCGATTCCATCCAGAAGGCAGGTTCAGAAAGCAGTGCCACGACCACGGCAACTTCCTGAAACCTTTTTTTTGTATTCTTCTCAAGGCAACAAAGCCATTCATTTTCCGGAATTATCAGCTTGTGACCTGATCTTTTTTGGAAATCCTCAACTGGTGAGTTGAACATTTCCCGGAATCTTCCGCTTGTGACCCGGACTTTTCCGAAAATGTCCAGCTACCGAGTCGCACTTTTTCCAAAATCTTCAGCTCATGACCCATTCTTTTTTACAATTCCTCAGCTGCTGAGCCATACATTTTCCGGAATCCTTAGTACATAACCCGGACTTTTCCGGAAATATTTGGCAAGGGCTGGGTATTTCAATTGGTGTGATAGGGTTGCCTCCACGATACCCCCGCGGGCGATGCCTCCCCGCCACCCCAAGATACGCCCGTAAAACCGCCCGATTCCACAGGAAGTGTATCAGGGCTTATATGTCGCTTTATTTGCCAAAATAAACCTAAATTGGGCCCCATATACTGCCCATAATCGGCCCATAATAGCCTTTTTTCGGCCTCTTTTTCCGGGATCATGCAAACCCCCATGTGGGTCCGGAATCGGGCCGTAAAACGCCAATATGCGAACTTTTTAATTCGTCCGTTTGCCAAAATAAGGCATATTTGGGCTTATTTTGAAAAGGAGCCCTATACGGGCTCCGATTGGATCTGCCAAGGGTCAATCCGGGCTCAATACGGGCCCGGATGAGCGTAGCCCTGTTCAGGAGGATTGAGTGGTCAGCCGGACCAGCACACCCGGTAAGGGCAGGATTTTCCCCGGAATCCCCGGATCATGACCGGATTTTCTCTCCAAAAGTCCGGCAACCTCCGCGAACTTTTTTTTGAAAATCCGATAACGTGACTCACCGTTTTTTGGAAATCTTCAGCAGCGTGATCGGACTTTTTTTTAAAGGGGCGCCGCCTTTACGAACGTTTTTGAAAATTTTGCAACAGGCCGGACCGGATTACCCGGGCTCCAGAAATCATAATATGAGGGATCCCGCGTAAACGCACAGAAAAAGGATGGGCCCGGCCGGATTCGAACCGGCGACCTCCGCCGTGTAAGGGCGACGTCATACCGCTAGACCACGAGCCCGATAACTTACTAATGTCAGACTGGAATGTATTAAAACCGTCTGTATCTGGAAATAAAAACGTTGGCACCCTGTCTGGCTTGAAGCTGACCTTCAGTGTGAGCGGAATCGATTGGTCGCATTACAAGCACCCTTCCTAGAGTATGTCTACGCGAACTATATGCAGTACTGGGAATCGGTGCACCTGCTGGAGAGGGAAATACCGCGAGCACATAAGATTAGAGTTGTGCAAACGAGTGCGGGGCTCTCGCTGGCATAAGTCTTTTCGAGTTAGTGGTTAAAGTGGAATAATACCCAAAAAATTATGTTTTTGCTTGGAACATTTCAACATGTAAAGCATTGATCTCCGGTATTGTAACATCATTCCCTAAAATGGCGGTATAAGACTTTAAACCAACAAAATTACCCCATAAATCGACAATATCACCTTCTAATAATCGATTCCCATTATAATCGACGTACAACTCATCACCAGAATATTCTAGAGCCGTACCTATAAAAAGTGAATTTTCCTGTGTAGCTATCCGAAGAACATAATTATCGCCATACACCTGTTGAAATTGTACTATTTGTCCTCTGAAATAAACAATTGAATTTTTATAAGTATCTGAGCTTCTCATCAAGTTACTATAGGAAATATTTTGTGCTTGGCTTTTAATCTGGCTCGTCGTAAGTGCAGATGTTTGTGTGCGTGAACCTGATTGCGATAATGAAGCAGCTGCGATTAAGACAATAAAAATAACAACAATCACTCCTAAACCGATGAGCACCTTTCCGAGAGAAGATCCCCCCTTTCCAAGGGGTCTGTTCTGTTGAACAATTTGTTTATTGTAAGTATTTTCTACAAAACCTCCACTGATTCTAACCGCCGCATGATATGCGTCATACATGCTATATATCCATATTATGAGCAATGGGATGATCCCGATGACAATTATACATAAAATTGCTGAAATAAATGCGAGCATAAACAAAGCGATTCCCTTTTTCCATTGATCTGTGTAGCACTGTCCTGCACCGGGAATAAAAAATGAAACCAATACAGCCAGAAAGGGACTTTTTTCTTTCAGTATTGTGTGATTCTGTTTTCTTTCTGAATTTTCCATGTTGTTAGGAGCGGATACTCTCGGAGTGGGAGATTCCTTCATGTACGCACCACAGGAATTACAATAGTACCGCCCCGCTTCGACAATTGCTCCACATACAGGACAGACTTCCCCGTTAATTGCAGGTTGCCGCCTTACATTTTGTTCTGGCACAGGTTGTTTTACTATGGGTGGTGGATTTATGGGTTGTGATATCGGCAACGGTGAACCGCAGGCATTACAAAATGCAGATTCTTTTCGGAGAATTTTCACTCCGCATTTCGGACAAAAGTTACTCTCTATTTGTGGAATGTTTTCAGGAAATTTAGTCCCACATTTATTGCAGAACATCGATTGATCATCAATCGATTGCGTTCCACATTTCGGACAAATTTTTACCATTGTATCACATGGGGACTTCAATTGTCGAGACGATTAATATTTTGTTTTTAATTTGAACTTCGTAATAGTAATTCAAGGCTCCAATGAAAAACGAACAAAGTGTCCCTCGAAAACGTTACCACGAGAATGTTGAGAACCGGGAGGATGATAATTGCGCCGCCGAGAACGGGGCTCTCACTTGCGTAAATCATTACGAATTGGAGTTCCCCGCCTTTATCATTTCATTAAGTGCGGAAAAGTCGCAGGAATTACCCCCGAACCCGAAAATCGTGGGTTAACGTAGAACTGCGAGGTTCTCACAATATTGCCCTTACGATATTTCCTTCGATAAACAAGTATCCCGACAACGTATTCGGGGAATGGGTATCTTGCAAAGAGATCCACCATATTCATTGTTCCGATGAGACCGGGCGTGTCACTGTGAACTAATGTGGTGTCCACAATGAAAATGGTAGGCGTATTGAATTGGGGTTCGTACAATTTGAAATGGTGTTCATACTCGCGTATTACCTTATGTTCAACTGAGTGAAATTCCTCGGTGTTGTTTCCAATCCCCTTATCGGGATCGTAGAAACCTATACTCGGCGCCATCTCATCATCGAACGATAGACGGGGTGTAAAAACCTCGATATAGATGTCTGTTCCTCCAATCTCTATTTTAAAATCAGCTTTTTTGCTGTCTTTGTTTTCGGGTATTATGCGGGGCTCTGTTTCTGATATTATAACCCCGTGCGAAATAAGCGCATCGTACACTTCAAGTTCAGAATAACGAGAGTGGAATGAATCTATGATGTGTTTTCCAAATTCTGGGGTGCAATATCTCGGATGCCACGATATCAAGTCTTCTAATTGTTGGATCTGAAGTGCAATTTTTCGATCATATAGAGCGCCAGAAAGAATTTCATATATAGTCGACTCTGCAATTTCCGTTTCTCTCTCGGGTGGAATCGTGCCATTATACTGATCTATATGCAATGTGGTCTTGGAATTACATGGGGGGATGATCTTGCTTAAATGGGGCAAACTACGAAGAACCGTGTTGATGTGAGTCTGTGTTTTTAGGTCAACACTCATTTATGACAAATGTCAATCTCTCACTGCATATATTGTGGCATAGTCCGGGCGGGGGTACGTCCCTCGCTTCTCCGGGGATGGAAAATGCGACATGAATCGGTTTCCGGCGGCCGCGGTCTTTCTCCGGCCGGGGTGCAATGGTATCCGGGCTAATGGGAAAGGAGCGGCGCACAAACAGCGGACGAAAACTGCAAACATCCTGCCAAAATAAAATACAGAAAAAAAGCAGTGAGATTATTCCTTCTTGATCTTGATATCGATGCCGTACTTCACAGCATTTTTGTCGGCAATCGCCTGGATGGCCGCGATCTCGGCGTCCTGTCTCGTGGGCTTGAAGAGGTGCCGGAACCGTTTCTGGGTCTTTAAGTATTCTTCGACAGGTTTTCTGATGACCTTTTTGACCTTGGTAACCGTGCCATCCACCATTTCGTAGTTCACCCAGAGGCCGGTCTCGATGGCCAGTTTTGCGATAGCGATCGTCTGCTCGCCTTCAAAACCCCAGCCGGTGCAGCAGGGGGCATGGAGCTGCACGTAGGTCGGCCCCGGCGTGTTGATCGCTTTTTCCACTTTCTGGATCAGGTCATTGGGATACGCGATCGACGCCGTTGCCACATAGGGGGCGCCGTGGGCCGCGAGGATCTGGGGCATATCCTTTTTCGGGCGCTTGTTCCCGAACGACTGCGAACCTGCCGGGCTTGTCGTAGTGCTGGCATCGTACGGAGTGGCCCCGGACCGCTGGATACCCGTGTTCATGTAGGCCTCGTTATCGTAGCAGATGTAGGTGATATCGTGGCCGCGTTCGAACGCACCGCTGATGCAGAGCATCCCTATATCGAACGTCGCACCATCGCCGGCAATCACGACAACTTTTTCGGAGCGGCCCTGTTTTTTGAGCGATGACTCGATACCGGAGGCGACGGCTGACGCGTTCTCAAAGAGCGAGTGGATCCATGGGACTTTCCACGCGGTCTCAGGATACGGGGTTGAGAAGACTTCCATGCAGCCGGTCGACGAAACGACAATTACATTTGTACCCGCCGCCTTGAGCATGAGCCGGGCCGCGAGAGCCGCCCCGCATCCCCCGCAGGCACGGTGCCCGCTGTCAAAGAGTTCACAGGTCTTGTCTGCCATGATCTAAAGCACCTCCTTACGCAGGCCGAAGAACTGATCGCCGGTTCCCTTCCCGGCAAGCGAGACGATTTCCCGGATATCTTTTTTCCGGACATCTCTTCCGCCAAGACCGAGGATATAATCGTAGACCGGTATACCGGAGCCATAGAGAGCATCCTTTACCTCAAGTGCAACGGCACCCTTGGCGCCCAGCGAGATATTCTTGTCGAGCACGGCAACCCGCTTTGCCCCGGCAAGGGCGTTTGCAACATCCTCGGTCGGGAAGGGGCGGAAGACGCGGATCTTGAGGAGTCCGACCTTCTTTCCCTCTGTCCGCATTTCGTCGATGGTGTCCTTGACTGTACCGCAGATCGAACCCATCGCAACAAGTACCGTCTCCGCATCGTCAAGCTGATAACCCTCGACCATCGCGCTGTAATCCCGGCCAAACATCTTCCCGAACTCAGCCCCTGCGGCCCTGATCGCGGTCTTTGCGTCCTTGAGCGCCTTGTCCGTTTCGTACCGGAATTCAAGATAATACTCGGGGGTTGCATACATCCCGAAACTGATCGGGTCTGCTGCGTCGAGCCTTTCTGCGGGTGTGAATTTCGGGAGGTACCTGTCAGCGTCTTCCTGCGAGAGCATGTCCACCGGCTCATAGGTGTGGGAGAGGATGAACCCGTCAAAACAGACCATAGCCGGGAGCAGGACTGCCGGGTTTTCCGCCACACGGTAGGCGATGTAATGGAGATCGGTGGCCTCCTGGTTGTCCTCCGCGTAGAACTGGAGCCAGCCGGAGTCCCTCAGGGCTATTGAGTCCTGCTGGTCGTTCCAGATGGAGAGCGGTGCCCCGAGCGCCCGGTTGGCTATCGTCATGACAACAGGCAGGCGCATACCGGCAACATTGAAGCAGACTTCGAACATCAGGGCAAGTCCCTGCGAAGTGGTGGCAGAATAGACCCGGGATCCCGCTGCACTCGCGCCGAGGCAGGCGGAGAGAGCGGAGAACTCACTCTCAACCGTGATATAATCCGCATCAAGTTTCCCGTTTGCCACCATGTCGGCAAGCGCCTCGACGATATGTGTCTGGGGTGTGATCGGGTACGCGGAAACGACCTGCGGACGGCACAGCCGCACAGCCTCCGCGACGGCATGCGAACCTTCGGTAATTTCAAGCATTTACTTCTCCTCCTGTTTCATCGCGATCGCATCCTTGGGGCACTCTTCTGCACACAGCCCGCATCCTTTGCAGTATGTAAAATCGGGATCAAAAAAACCCTCTTTATCCTCAGTGATACAGCCCTCCGGGCAGATGATCTGACACGTCCCGCACTTGGAGCACTTCTCGTGATCGAAGACCGGTTTGAAGACCCGCCACGACCCGGTCTTGTTGTCCCGGCCTTTCCCCGGACGGGCACGACACCCTACAGCAAGCGCCATTATGCCGCCCCCTCCTTCACGCTCTCGAATGCCTGGCGGGCCGCTTCGATATTCTTCTCTGCAAGCTCTTTTGGGAACCGGTGGGTGAGCGCATTCCTGAGTGCTTCAAACTTGATCTCACCGGTCGCGGCGGCAAATGCACCCATGAGAGAAGTGTTGGTGATGGGAAGGCCGATCACCTTGAGCGCGATAGAGGTTGCATCGATGGTGATCAGTCTGACGCCGTCGGGCACCTTGTAGTCCGGTGCCTTCTCGGTATTGACGATGACAATTCCTCCTTTTTTTACACCGGAAAAAACATTTACGTCTTTTATAAGCGTGCTGTCCTGGACGATGATATAGTCCGGCTCGTAGACCTGGCTGCGGAGCCTGATCTTTCTGTCGTCAAACCGTACGAATGCCTGGACCGGAGCCCCGCGCCGCTCGACCCCGAATGCCGGAAACGCCTGTGAAAAAACGCCTCCTTCAAATGCAGCAACCGCAATAAGTTCCGCAGCGGTGACCGATCCCTGGCCACCTCTGCCGTGGATGCGTAGTTCTCTCAAAGGAAAAATCTCCCAGTGAATTTACATGATAAAGAACGAACCAGTTGTGTAAATTATCATGACTTTACACACGGTTATTCATCCTGTTATTCCTCAGGATTTTGCAAAGTACTATGGCTATTTATCATTATTAATAATGCTGATATGTGACTACCTTATTGAGACTGAAAGATATGATGACTTCTCAAAAATAGAGATATTGATGGTTACCCCATTGGATATTTACTGCAGATATTATGGGTTTTTCAATCTTGCGGGTTCAAGATTGCGGTTCTTTCCATGGGGGCGAGATTTACCCGTCAGCAAAGAGAAACACCAACAAAAACGCGATGGCAGGGCTCTGGCAGGAATCTGAAAATCATCCGTGTCATAAATCCTCACTCTGTAAAAGGGAGGGAAATGAATGTCTCTCCACGCATAAGAGACATTCTCTAAAAAAAAAGATTACGCTCCTTTCTTTCGGAACAGGAACGGCGGACATGACGGATGGCGACCCGGCCGTCTTCGGCCAGTTTGTGGGTGATCTTGACCAGTTCCTGGCGGCGTTCCGTGCTCAGTTCCGGCAGGACCAGGCGAATGGTCTTGCCTTGCACGGAGGGGTTGATGCCCAAAGGGCTTTTTTGGATGGCCTTTTCGATGGGATGCACGGTGGAAACGTCCCACGGCGAAATGAGGATCATGCGCGGTTCCGGGGTGGTGATGCCGGCCAGTTCGCGGATGCGCATGTGGGAGCCATACACTTCCGCCATGATGTTTTCCACCAGGACGGGCGAGGCTTTGCCGGTGCGGATGCCGGAAAATTCATGCTGCACCACTTGTTCGGTTTTGATCATCTTTTCTTCCGCTTCCAGAATTGTGTCGTCGAGAGCCATATATGAATTGAGTGGTTAGGGGTTAGTGAGTTGGGGCGGTCGTCAGCCGACGACCAGGGTGCCGACTTTTTCGCCGAGGACCACGCGCTTGAGGTTGTGGGCCTTGAAAACGTCGAAAACGATGATCGGCATTTTGTTGTCCATGCAAAGGGAAAACGCGGTGGAATCCATGACTTTCAATTGCTTTTGCAGCGCTTCGAGATAGGTGATTTGCGCGTAGCGCCGGGCGCCGGCGTTGTTGTTCGGGTCGCAGTCGTAAATGCCATCCACTTTGGTGGCTTTGAGAATCACTTCGGCGCCGATTTCGTTGGCGCGCAGCGCCGCGGCGGTGTCGGTGGAAAAATAAGGGTTGCCGGTGCCGCCGCCGAAAATGACGACGCGGTCTTTTTCCAGATGGCGCACGGCGCGGCGGCGGATGAACGGCTCGGCGACCTGGGACATGGCGATGGCGCTTTGCACGCGGGTGGCGACGCCCAGCTTCTCCAGGGCGTCCTGCAACGCCAGGGCGTTGATGACGGTGGCGAGCATGCCCATGTAATCGCCGGTGGCGCGCTCGATGCCGTGCTGGCCGGACAGGCCGCGGAAGATATTGCCGCCGCCGGTCACGACGACGACTTGGACGCCCATTTCGCGGACTTCGCAGATCTGGCGGGCCATTTCGTGGATGGCTTCCGCGCAAACGCCCGACGCCATTGGCGCCGCCGAGGGATTCACCGCTGATTTTGAGGAGGATGCGCCGGTATTTTGGTTGGGGCTTTTTCATGGGCCGCCGCTATTGTAACCATTCCCGCCCCAGCGTCAAGATGGCGGATTTGCTGAATCGGATTTGCTGAATTCGGATGTGAGAATCTGCGTCAAAGACTTCGGCGTGACCCTGAAGAAAAACTCTAACAACCATCCTCCCCCAAACTGAAATCACCATGAATATGAACCGATTAGTGCTTCGATCCCTCCTCGTCATTACTCTGGGTTGCGGTTGTCTGCTGCCCTCGTTGCCTGCCAGGGCGGGGGCCAGTGCCAGCGCCCAGGTTCCCCTCGTCATCCAGAATGGTTTCAGCGCCTGGGCCAAAAACCGCAGTGCCTCCTGGGCCTTTGATGTTTGGAAAATCGGGGGCCTGATGGAGCCGGACGCCAAACCCGCCACCCTCTCCCGATACTTCTTCCAGATGGAGCAGGCCCTCGGCAACTACCTCTCCTACGAGGTGATTGAAACCAGGGCCATCGGCCCGCATTCCGCGGTCATTTACCTTTCCGTCAACTTCGACCGCGCCGTGGTGTTCGGCCGGTTCATGGTCTATCAAACCGCCCAGGGTTGGGTGGTGCAAAACATGGATTTCAGCCCCAGGCCCGAGGCCATCATGCCGTGGCTGGCGTTCGAGGGGCAAACTTATACCCAATAAGAGGGCGGATCATTGCGATCCCCCGTGTTACGCCGCCGGGGTTTCTCCGACCTGGAAGCGGGCGAAACGGCGGATGGCGATTTCATCGCCCAATTGCTTGGCAATGCTGCCGATGTGCTCCTTGACGGAGATTTCCGAGTTGCGCTTGACAAATCCCTGGTCCACCAGGCAGCAAGTTTGATAATACTTCTCCAATTTGCCTTCGACAATTTTCGCGATGGCCTGGGGCGGCTTGTTCTTGACCTGCTCGGCGGCGATTTCCCGCTCTTTGGCGACCACCGCGGCCGCGATCTGCTCCCTGCGAAACCACGGACGGATTCCCCGCCGCGATTTGCAGCGTGATGTCCCGCACCAATTGTTTGAAATCTTCATGCGCCACGGTCGTTTCCTTCCCGGCGCTGACTTCCACCAGGACGCCCACTTTGGCTCCGGTGTGGATGTAGGCGGCAACCATCCCGTTGCCCGAAACCTCGTAACGAATGAACCGGGGGACCTGGATGTTCTCGCCGATTCTGGCCACGACGGCAATGCGATCCGGTTCCAAGTCCGCCAGGCTGGCGCCGGCATTCAGCTTGCGGCTGATCTCCTCGGAAAAGGCGCGGAAGGTATCGTTGCGGGCGACGAAATCGGTCTCGCAGTTGATTTCGAGCAACACGCCGGCCCTGGCCCCCGCCTGGATGTTCTGGGCAATCACGCCCTCCTTGGTGGCGCGGGCGGATTTCTTGGCGGCGGAGGCGACGCCTTTCTTGCGCAGCAGGTCCACGGCGGCCTCCATGTTGCCCTTGGCCTCGGTGAGCGCCTTTTTGCAATCCATCAAGCCCGCTCCGGTCATTTCGCGCAACTTGCCTACGTCTCCAGCAGTAAATTCAGCCATGATCTCAGTTCTGTTGATTGTTAACTTCACTACAAATTGCGGATGGCCGATTCAGCTTGCGGCCATGACGGGGACTTGCAAGGCAGCCAGGGCCGCCGGCGTCGGAGCGGCGGCGGGCGCGGGCGCGGCGGGCGCGGGCGGCGCGGGCGCTACGGGCGCGGCAGGCGCGGATTCGGCTTGCTCGGCTTTCTTGCGGCCGTACTTGGCTTCGTATTCGCCGCGGGCCTGCATGATGGTTTGGACCACGGTTTGCAAAATCAGGCGCACCGAGCGGATGGCGTCATCATTGCCGGCAATCGGGTAAGTGACCAATTCCGGATCGCAATTGGTGTCCACCAGGGCGACGATGGGGATCTTGAGGCGGCGGCCCTCGGCGACGGCGTTGTGCTCGCGTTTGATGTCCACGACGAACAGGGCGGCCGGGGTATTTGTCCATGGCGCGGATGCCGTCCAGGTTCTTGAAGAGGCGGGCGGCTTCGCGGCGGTACATGGACTGTTCCTGTTTGCCGTAATTGTTGATCGTGCCATCGGTTTCCCATTTCTCAATGGTCTTGAGGCGGGCGATGGAGCGTTTGATGGTGTTGAAATTGGTCAGGGTGCCGCCCAGCCAGCGTTCGGTGACGTAGAGCTGCCCGCAGGACTTGGCGGACTCTTTGACGGCTTCCTGGGCCTGCTTCTTGGTGCCGACAAACAGGACGCTGCCGCCTTTGGCGACCAGGGTGTGCAGGTAGTCGCAGGCCGCTTCCAGTTGCGCCAGCGATTTGCTCAGGTCAATGATGTGGATGCCGTTGCGCGCGTCGAAGATGAACGGCTTCATCCTGGGGTTCCAACGCCGGGTCTGATGCCCGAAATGGACGCCGGCGTCCAGTAATTCCTTAATTCCTATGCTGATCACAATTTCCTTTTGTTAGAAGCTCTCGGCCCCAAGGGGCGGCGAACCATCCCGCGGAACACGGGATTATTTTCAGTGCTGTTATGGCCGCCCGCCTTCACACGAAGACGGATTCTCAGGCCGTTTTCCCTTGGCAAACTTTTGCCAAGGGACGGGGAAGGTAGCAGAATCCGGGCTGAACGCCAGCCTTTTTTTCAGCTTTTTTTCCGTCCGGCCTGGCCGCGCCTCACTTCCCGCCCGGCCAAATCCGAGTCTGGCATGGCAGGACGTGCGGCAGAAGCTCCGTCAGGAGCGAAATCCTTGTAGCCAACAAGCCGAAAGAAGATCTCAAGCTCCGTCAGGAGCGATATATCCCGCTCCGGACGCGGCTGGAATTCATTTTCATCGCCCCCGCATTAAGTCCGCGCCCGGCCGTTTGGGAGGCTGGCAGAAGAACCCTCCGCCAAACCGCTCCTCCATCGGTCGCGGCTTCTTCGCCCTCTCCGCCACGCCTCTGTGGAGGAGAGTTGGGGAGAGGAGGCTTCCAGCACATTCATTCACTATTTGCATTTCTACAGAGCAATAAACGCCAAGCAAAAACCAATAAATGCTAAGTAAACCAGG
>CAWEFI010000026.1:0-11139 GCA_963808285.1 uncultured Methanoregulaceae archaeon | reverse complement strand
TGCCTGTAGGCATGTATTGCCTTACCGTTTCTCTTCCGGGAAGGGTTCATAAGATTTTTGCACAGTGGATTTTCCATCTACGGATATTCCCTGAAGAACCATCAATACAACCTGTTTTTTGATTTTTCCCGGAAAAAAGAATTCCCAAAGAATCGGTTTCTCGGAAACCCTAATTTTGCAGTTCGTTCTTGGGCCTAAAGACCCCGCCGTTTTGGCATCCCCCCGCCTAGCGATAGTGCCGTATTACCTGCACCCCAAAGAGGGAAGAATGGTTGTTTCTTGTGCAGGCAATAACAACCAACTGCAGTGGGGGGCAGGGTTGGCCCAAAAGGGGGCGATATCTCATAATCGACGAAACAGGATTTCTCCGTAGTGCAAAAAATCAAAAAAACGGTGCGATGCGGATACCGAACCGGACCAATTCTTGTGTTACGTCCGCTTGAACACTCCTCGTCCAGTTTTGCCCGGGGGGAGAACCGTGGAACCATGGTCGGCCGGCCCGTGCGGGAGCACAGGCCAAGGGATCTCGCGTTGAGCGGCAGCTGGGTTGATGATTCCGCTGGCATCGTTCGTGCGTGCAGACCGTGCCGGCTTTTTTGACGCCCCGGGTACGATGGTTCCCTTGTGATGTCGCGGTCGCTCACGGGCCGGGCCGCGGGGTCGCTGCCCAGCGAGATTGCCTACCAGGTCATCAATCATTTTGGGGCCCTTCGATGACTCCCATGACGGCAGGGACAGCCCGGCAACCAGGCAACGAACTGCTTCCGAACTCCTCAATCATGACACCCTCCTGCGCGAGCACGGTTACTTCGCGGTTATCGCCGCCTCCCCGGCGGGCGGTGGATGATCACCGGAGCCGAGCAGTTCCTGCACGGGGCGTCCCGCCATGGTCTGGTCTTACCTGTTCGTACAAAATTCGCTCGTGGTCGTTATGCCGATTCATTATGAGGAGTTCCCCGGTCCCGCAGGCTGGGATAGGGTTACAACAGAGCATCCTGCTGACCTGGCCTATCACCTCCAGCGTGGGCATGACCGCAGTGACCGGGGGAACGCCGCTCGCCAGTTCGGTCTGACGGAGCCGGAGATCGGTCGAACATGTTCCTGCCTTGTTTACCGAACTGACCCACACCGGCACCGTGTCGACCGATCTCCGGCTCCGTCAGACCGAACTGGCGAGCGGCGTTCCCCCGGTCACTGCGGTCATGCCCACGCTGGAGGTGATAGGCCAGGTCGGCGGGATCTATATCCTTGCCGCTGCTGCGGACGGGGAACTCATCATCATCGATCAGCATGCCGCCCACGAGCGGATCTTCTACGAACAGGTGAGCCGGAGCATGGCGGGACGCCCCGTGCAGGAACTGCTCGTTCCGGTGATTATCCACCGCCCGCCAAGGGAGGCAGCGATCCTCCGCGATCTCATCCCCGTGCTCGCGCAGGAGGGTGTCATGATTGAGGAGTTCGGAAGCAGTTCGTTCCTGGTCCGGGCTGTCCCTGCCGTCATGGGAATGATCGAAGGGCCCGAAATGATTGATGACCTGGTAGGCGATCTCCTGGGCAGCGACCCGGCCCGGCCCGTGAGCGACCGCGAACGGATCACCCGGATCATCGCATGCCGGGGCGCAATAAAAGCCGGCACGGTCTGCACGCACGAACAATGCCAGCGGATCGTCGACCAGCTCCGCTCAACGCAGAATCCCTTCACCTGTCCGCACGGCCGGCCGACCATGGTCCGGTTCTCCCGGGCAAAACTCGACGAGATGTTCAAGCGGACGTAACACCGGTGACCGGTCGTATCATCGCACCGTTTTTTTGATTTTTTGGCTCCGGAGAAATCCTGTTTCATAAGATATAATCGCCCCCTTTGGGCCAACCCTGCCCCCCCACTGGGGGCGCATGGCGCATGTGATGCCTTTGTATTGCCTGCACAAGAAACAACCATTCTTCCCTCTTTGGGGTGCAGGTAATACGGCACTATCGCTAGCCGGGGGATGCCAAAACGGCGGGGTCTTTAGCCCCCCAAGAACGAACTGCAAAATCTTATTTTAGGATTTCTACAGAACCGATTCTTTTGATCTTTTTTTCCGGGAAAAATCAAAAAAAGACCCGGTTCTGATAGTTCTCAGGGAATATCCCGTAATGGATGCAGTTATCCCAATTCTTATGAACCCTCCGGAAGAGAACCGGTAAGGCAATACATGCCTGCCGGCAATATCATGAAACCTTCCACGCAGGTGCCTCTCGATCTCTTCAGGCAGTCAGGTTCCCGTGAGCTGCCGACCGATGAGGCCATCGCAGAATTCCGCGGGCAGGTACGTTTATTTTACGAGCGCCACGGCCGGCACGACATGCTCTGGCGCCACACGGACGACCCGTACCGGATCCTGGTCTCCGAGATTATGCTCCAGCAGACACAGGTGGAACGGGTCGCGATAAAATACCCGGCATTCATCGCCGCATTCCCCGACGTTGCAGCGCTCGCCCGGGCCCCGCAGTGCGAGGTGATCGCGGCCTGGCAGGGCATGGGCTACAACCGGCGGGCCATCTCGCTGAAAAAATGCGCGGAAAAAATCGTGCACGACTATGGAGGGACGATACCCCCCGATCCTCATGTGCTTGCGACATTTCCCGGCATCGGCCCGGCGACCGCGTCGTCCATCTGTGCGTTTGCGTTTAACCTGCCGGTCGTCTTTATCGAGACGAACATCCGCAGGGTCTTCATCCATTTCTTTTTTCCCGATGCGGATACAGTGACCGATAAGGAGATCCTGCCGCTCGCGGAACGGGCGCTCGACCGGGAAAACCCCCGGGTCTGGTACTGGGCGCTCATGGACCTCGGGACAGAACTTAAGAAGAGTTTACCCAACCCGAACCGGAAGAGCACCGCGTATGTGAAGCAGGCACCGTTTGCAGGATCGGACCGGAGGATCCGTGGCATGATCCTGAAGTTCCTGATCGGGATCTCCTCTTCCCGGGAAAAGGCGATCATAGATCATCTGCGTGAGGAACCTGCACGGGTGCGCCGGATTCTTGCGGCGCTGGAGAAGGAGGGATTCATCCGAAAGAGCAGGGCCGGGTACCGGCTCGTGGAGTAAAGCACGCACTGGTACATGGGTATATCACGGGAAGGACCGTAAGGTTCGCGGGGGAGTCGCAATGCGTATGATTCGGGAGCAGGGAAATCACGGATCCGGGCCCAGATCACCATCCGGTTCCGGATTTCCCGGTCCCGTTTTCCGGTTCCCCGGGAAACGATGTCCACACCTACGGAGAAGTGGCACCATACCAGGTATTTCCTCAAAATACCCCTGTAAAAAAAAATAAAAAATGCAGGGTAGAGTCACATTTTAGCGACTCATTTCCTGTTCTCATGGATGCCCCCTTGCGCCAGCCCTGCCCCCAGGGGGGGCGGGGGCGCATGCGATTCATCTGTATTACCGGGATGTCAGATCCTTGGTAATACAACGCCCTCGCAACCGGGGCTCCACAAGCGTGCGTGGCTTTAGCCCCGGGAGCTTACTTACACATCTCGTTTCAGGATTTCTACGGTGCCCGTTTTTTAAAAGATGCCGGAAACTGCACCTGAAGAGATATCCCACCGGGAGATCCTGCCCCCATCACCACATTGATATGACCCCGTTTCCCAAACATCCTGTCAGGAAAGACTATGCCGGATTTAAAAGATATTCCCGATGCGGTGCGGTGGAGATTTGCCGCAGAGTGCGCTGCGACGCTTCCCGCTCTGTATGATGTCGCGTTCCGCGAGGCGCTCGGGGAAAAATACGATGCGCTGGAGCAGGAGATCTGGATGGAGCTTGCCCGTATGGTTCAGGATGTCGTCCATGACTGCTCGCTTCCCGCCCGGAACGCGCAGGAGATCGCACGGAGCTTCCAGATCGCGACCGTCATCCTCTTTGGGCCGGAGTACTGGGGTGAAACGATCAGGCTCGAGAATGATGGCGCGACCGTACTGGTCAAGCGCTGTCCGTTCCTGATCCACGGCCATACGCTCGCGACCGATCACGAGCACACGTTCTCCCGGTGCATGGCACTCACGCTCACTGCCGTTCCGCTCCTGAATAAGAACTACACGGCCCGGTTCGTGCGCACCATGTGCACCGGCGACCGCCAGTGCGAGATCAGGATCGAGAAAAAACCGGAGCCACAGGATAAGGCCGCAGCAAAGACATAACAGGCAGGAAATTTTTTTGCGATGCTGTTTTCCCCGGACCTGTAGATTTCATCCTGTTTGTACAGATATTCCTCCCGTTACTGGCGAGCTGAAAAGTATAATTCCCTTCCTGGTTTTTACCGGTCGGCCCGGTTTATCTCAGCAGGTACCCGATCAGGACGCAGACTATTCCCGGGTAAAAGAGTATGGAGAAATACTGGCGGATATCAGAGGGGAGGAAGTCCAGACCGTTAAGTTCCGGTATGATGAGCAGGATCAGGCCTGCGATAAAGAACAGGTAGCTGAACTGGGTTTTTGAAATCGAAGTTGACGACTTTTGAGAACTCATAATAATTCTACCTTAACTTAATGTAGGTTTCCCGTTCATAAAAGATTTTTTTCCTTTCCAAAAAACAATATACTATTTTTGTGAAGCCAACTTCCCGGCAATGCCCCAACGATCATGGAGCCCCGGTGCATTCAGTTATGCCGGGTGGGGAGGTACGGAAAAAGGTAATCAGCGGGGTGCACGATGCCATTTCTTTATTTCTATGATTGTTTACAACCGGCAGAATAAGATAACGTCGTCGCGAGAACCTGACAGAACAAAAAGCAAAAAAATTGGCTCTGGAGAAATCATTAAGAATTATTTGACGCTCTAGGGGCTTCGCCCCGCACGCTATAGGCACCCCCGGTTGCGATAGTACCGTATTGCCTGTAAACAAAAAACACAGGAAATTTTTTTACAGGTAATACTCAAAGGACATCGCATACGCCCCCGCCCCCTCGGGGGCAGAGCTGGCGTAAAGGGGGGGCGTATAAGTTTTAAAATAGGTTTTCTCCAGAGCCAAAAAAATTAAAATACCGATCCGGTAAACCCGAATTTGTAAAGCAGGTATATGATAACAACCAGAAGCACCCCAAAACAAATGATGAAAATATCCCTGTTTCGTTGTGATGTAGTGTCCAACCACCGTGAAATCCAGGCCATAATCTCCCTCAAACGATCAATTCAAATTTTGATTAGATCTCCTTAAACATACCGAAACAGGGTGCTGTTGCATTAACCGGACTTAATCGAAAATGGTAACGTCGTGACCTTTGAATGCTGACCATTTAACCGTCCCGCGGGTGCAACAAAAAGCCCCCCATGCCCGGCTGGTTATAATCTTGTATCCTCTCCTCCGTAATCACCATATCTTTTTCTCGACAGACATCCAACGCAGAAAACAGAGGGATGGTGCTGCAGAATGGACGATGCGGAATTAGGCAGTGACGAGAAGGTGCTCGCCCGGGCGCAGATGGTTCGTATCAAATCGGTAGTGTTTGAGGGGATACTTACCAGCAGGCGGATTATCCTGATAGACAAGATCAAAGGTCTTCTCCCCAGGAAAACTATTCCCCTTGCCACGATAAAAGATGTCAAATCGGGTGAAAATGCCAGCCGCGAACAGGTTATCACGATCACGATTCTCAATAAAACCGGCGATGCCCGGCAGATGGTTCTCTCCTTTGACCGGCAGACTGCCGGCGATCACGGGAGCGAGGCCGATGAATGGGTAAAAGCCCTTAAAACATATGTCATGGGATCCGTATCGTCCCCGGTGGATATGCAGGTCCCCGGGCAGTCCCGTCAGGAACATATCGTTGATTCCGGTGAAAAAAAGAAGATCGAAACTGCCCGCCCTGTAAAAGATCAGGATGGACACCAGCCACCTGCCTCCAGACCTGTCGGGATTCCGCCGCTACCCGAGGGAACTTTCTGCGACCGGTGCGGGGATCGCATCCCCCCGGATCGACATTCTGCAACCGGTGCAGTACCGAGGTTGCCGTCCCGGGAGTGAAGATGGCAGCTCCCGCCGCACCCGGGCAGATTGCCACGGCCCCGGCGGCCGTTCCCGGGCCGGGTGACCCCAAGGGCTGGACCATCGAACAGTTCATCCACTCGATAGAACCCCGGATCGAGGAGCCGGTGCCCCGCACGGAAGCTGCGCCGGCAGTGCCTGAACCCGAACCGGTCCCCCCGGCAGCTCCTCCCATGGAAACGACGCCAGCTGCTGATGGCATCCCGGTGTTCGGGGAAGAACCGGTACCCGCCGCACCGGCAGTCCCGCCCCTGCCCCCGGTACCTGCAGCGCCCCGGAAAAAACGTTCAGGGATCCTTGTTGCCGCTGTTTTCATTATCGTGATCCTTGTGGTCGCAGCAGGGGGATTTATCGTCATGAAAAACCTGCAGAAAACTCCCGTTGTCCCGCCGGTGGCGACGCCACTGCCTACTACAGTGACGACGGTGCCGACACCGGAGCCGACACCTGTACCGACCCCGGTTGTGACCGTGGCAGTAACTACGATACCGGTGCCGCAAACACCACAGGTGCTTATCCCGCAAACAGGTGTCTGGGTCGAGATCACGTACGACAGAAACTACACCGGCTGGGTTGGAACACCGAATACGCAGCAGGATGTAACGGATACCGGCGACCACTTCTATAATATCCCCACCGCTTACGGGACAGTTGCTGCATCCATCCAGAAGACTGATGGTTCGGGTGACGAACTGAAAGTAATCGTCTACGATGACGGCAAAATGGTAAAAACGGTATCGACAACCGCGCCGTCAGGAATAATTGATTTGCAGCTTTCGCTTGCAACCCCGACACCAACCCCGACTCCCGTGCTTACGCCTCTTCCCACCCTGCCCCTTACATCCAATACAACGACAGCGGTAAACACAACGAATAGTACCTGTATCCCCATAAGGCTGGTGTGGACGTTGCCGGACGGGAGCACCCGTGCACTGATGATGCTCATTGTCCCGTGTGACATCGCCCAGCTCCCTTCCCTCTGCAGCGAGGTACCAGGCCGGAAAAGGAGAACATTTGCCGGGCTGGTGTTGACGGCAGTTTTTTAGAATTCCCCGATGACGAGCGAATAGAGATCCGCATCCGGCAGGGGCGGGGCAAGCAGGTCGCCGGTTAAAATCTTCTCGTGGGGGTACCGAGGTCTTCGCAGACTGCGATCCTGACCGGGACCGAAAGCCCCGGCGCTCCCAGCCGCCGGTACAGTTCCGGCACATCAAATTTAGGGTCCGCAATGAGAAAAACAATCTTTTCGCGCCCGATTTCATCGACCGTCTCCTGCATTGCCTTCTCGTGGTCACTCCCGTGGGCGACGATTACGGCAACCCGGGAGAGGGAGATGTGAAGCCGGGCGGCGGCGACCTGGAGGGATGAGATGCCGGGCACCACCTCTCCGGGCAGGTACCCGAGGCCGGCGAGCATCGGGTCCCCGGTCGAGAGGACGACCGCGTTGTCCGGCAGCTGCGAGAGGTTCCGGTAATCGCTGATGGATCGCACGGTGCAGTTCTCGGGGATCAGGTTTTTCGCCATATCGATGGCTCGGCTGGAACCGTAGATCAAATGTGCTGCCCTGATGGCCTGCGTCGCCTGCTCCGTGAGCATGCCCGGCCCGCACCCGACGCCTACGATCTTCATGGGCTCTCCGCGATAACCTTTCCGTCCCGGTCCACAAGAACCACCTTTACCCGGGGATCGTTTTTCCTGAATGCTGCAAGCACTGGTGTCACGACCGGAAAAAATGCCGGTGAGGCGGCCAGTTCTTCCACGGTCGCATATCCTGTCCCGTCAAGGATATGCGGCTCGATATATTTTAAGATCAGGGCAGGAAGCCCGCAGAGGATCACGTCACCCTGTGCCGCGGACAGGGCCTCCCCGATCCGGCCGCCGGCGAGCACGACCTCCCGGTCAGGAAAGAGCAGGCGTGAATACCGGAGCCCGACCCGGCCGGTCGTAATGACGACGTTTTTTGTGCCGGAGAGCCGTGCCCGGACCGATTCACCGAGATGGTCGTCCCAGGGCTCAACAAGCCCGGTAGTTCCGAGTACGGAGATCCCACCGGTGACGCCGACCCGGGGGTTGAGGGTCTTTCGTGCGACACAGGCCCCCTCCGGGATCGAGAGTGTGACCGTGACTCCGGAAAGACCGGTAACGTCAAGAGCCTCCTGCATCGCTGCGAGGATGCAGGCCAGTGGCGCTTCGCTGATCGCCGGTGCGCCCTTCCGGTACCGGGGCGTGTCCCGGGAGAAATGCCCGATCCCCGGTCCCGGTACGAGCATGAGTCCATCAGGAGTGGCAGCGGCCTCTGCCAGAAACTCGATGCCTGCCGTGACATCTGCGGGATAGTCTCCGGCATATTTCCTGCACGATGCATGTCCGGCATGTGCCTCTACCGGTATCCCGGCAGCCACCAGGTCGCAGGGGAGCCGTACGGTGACCCGGGACACGTCATGGGAGAGTGAGAGGATCGCCGCCTTGCATGCGGCAGCGGCCGTGGTCCCGGTCGTATACCCGCGCCGGAGGATGGTACCCGATGCGGTCAGTACGGCAAAACCCTGCCCGACAAGGTCGAGCTCCCGTGGATCGGTTACCTTCTGCTGCCAGCTTGCGGGATATTCAAAACCGGTGACCGGATCCCTCATGACGTGGATTCCTCGATCAGCATGGTGATGCATTCATTGACAGCCGCAACCGCGACAGGAGTTCCCCCCCGTGTCCCCTCCGTCGAAATGGAGGGGATGCCGGTGGATCGCAGGACGGCTTTTGATTCCGCCGCGTTGACAAAACCGACCGGTGTTCCGATTACGACCGCCGGGCGGCAGTTGTCCCTGATCATGCCGCAGACGGTCAGAAGGGCGGACGGGGCGTTTCCTATAACGACAACTGAACCGCCCAGCCGGTCACGGAGCGCCAGAAAACCAGCAGAACTCCGCGTGATCCCCCGCTCCCGGGCAATATCCCCGCCGAAGTCAAGTGCACAGAGGATCTCCGATCCATGCCCTTTCTTCTGGATACCTACCTGCACCATGCGGATATCGGTGATGATCGGAGCACCGTTTTTGAGCGCCCTAATGGTGGCCAGGACGGGATCTGCGTTGAACCGCATCAGGTCCGCCATCGCAAAGTCACCGACCGCAACCGAGCATCGCTGGCGCACCCGGTCATCAGGTGTCTTATCTCCCACCATCTTTCGTGCGAGCGTACGCGAGGTCTTTGAGATCTCGTACGCCTCCGGGGTTGTCGCACCCGGGTCAATATACGTACTTGTGCTGGTATCCCCGTGGCGTGATGATTCCTTTGGCATTCTTACCCATCCTCCCTATCCTGCTTTCGCTCCCGCCGATGATGACCGTCGTGTGCATGTCGATCTGGTCGATGACGCTTTCGATCTCCCCCAGCGTCGTTACGACAGGATCGGACTCACCCTCGCGGAGGGCATTTTTTATCATGGCTACCGGAACTGTTGCCGGGTAGTATTTTCGTGCATGCCCGATTGCCAGTGCAAAATTGTGTGGCCTGCCATGGCTGCGGGGGTTATAGATCACGACCGGGATCCCGACCGAGAAGACCGCATCGAGCCTCTTTTCTATCACCTCAAGCGGTGTGAGGAGGTCCGAGAGACTGATGACGGCAAAATCCCCGGAGAGGGGGGAGCCGACACGCGATGCGGCAGCGTTTGCCGCGGTCACGCCCGGGACAATCTCCACCGGGATATCTGCACCCGAATGTTCAAGCACCTCGAGAACGATGCCTGCCATCCCGTAGACGCCGCGGCCTCCCCGGAGACGATGGCAACCGTGTGGGACCGTGCGAGCCCGATGGCTTTCTGCGCCCGCTCGACCTCCTTTCCCATCGAGCTCCGTATGACCTGTTTGCCGGTGAGCAGCGGCTGGAGCGGCCCGAGATAGCTGTCATTACCAATGACATATTCTGCACGGGAGATTACGTCGATCGCCCGGCCGGTCATGTATTCCCGGCGCCCGGGGCCGATCCCGACAATCCAGAGGCCGTTCGACGGGCTTTCAGCGGGCGATGGCAACAGTCACCTTCCCAAAGACTTTCTTTTTCATGACCAGTTCCCGGTGTTTTGAAACCGCAAGCGCACACGGCTCTGCAACCCCGACAAGGCCGATCTTTTTTGCTCTCGACGGTGTGGGGGGGACCTGCGCATTAATAGTGTCATCGTCAAGGAATATTAAATTGGCAGGGATTGCGGTAATTGCATCGCAAAGACCGGTCTCATTGCATTTTTTTGTTGTCGTGGCAAAGATCATTACTTCCTCCTGTGCGATTTTGGCATGCGCAAGAGCTGCACGAACGGCTGCGGCCACCTCATTGGCGGTCACTCCTTTGCGGCAGCCGATCCCGACCGCATATTCGCCGCGGTGCACGAGTATCGACACGTCCGGGCCGGCAATCACGATCCCGGGACCGGGGATAGAATAGATCTTTGTGTTCCCGTCCAGTATCCCGGCATTGACCGCACGAGTCGAATCGCGGTTGACAATACTGCATCCGGACCGGCCGGCAATGGCTTCCACGGAATCCCGGCCGGTTGCCTCTGTTGCCGTGGAGATCACCGGGACCAGACCGAGCCCGGCCAGTTCCCCTGCAAGCTCGTTTGCGCCGTGGTGGCCCCCGATAAGCGGGACCGCGTAGCGAAAGTCCGGGGTGACTACAACTACTGCCGGATCCGTCCACTTGTCGGTGAGATGCGGGGCAATGCCGCGTATCACGATCCCCATGGACATCAGCGCGACTATCCGGCGGGCCCCGGGAAAAATGCCGGCGAAGCACCCGGCCGGTATTCAAGAACGTCTGCTCCCAGAAATTCTGCAATCCGCTTTGCGTCCCGGATAAACCGGGGCAGTGCGATCACCACGGTGTCGGTCATGAATAGAGATAAGATTTGATATGCCCCTTCTTTTCAGCGCCCACGACGCCCCCGATAAGAAGGAGTGCCGTGTGTTCGATGCCGGCTGCATTTGCCCGGGCGGCGATATCGGCTACCGTGCCCCGGACGATCTTCTGGTCCGGCCACGACGCATGGTAGACCACGGCGGCAGGAGTGTCCGGGGGACAGGCGAGTTTATCGGTGATCTCCGCAAGTTTTTC
>CAWEFI010000025.1:0-74880 GCA_963808285.1 uncultured Methanoregulaceae archaeon | reverse complement strand
CTGGCTTTTTCTTAGGATCAGTGAACTCGGGCTGCGGTGTCCCATGTCATCAGCCAATTACCTTCTCGTGGATTGTTCCCGAAAGGTGGGCCCGCTCTGCATGCAGCTGGAGATGCATGGTATCCTTGTCCGCGACTGCACATCGTTTGGTCTTCCGTCCTGCATCCGCGTGGCCGTGAGGACCCATGAAGAGAACACCCTGCTCGTGGAGGCATTGTCTGCATGCGTGCGCTGATCATGGCAGGGGGGGCCGGGAGCCGTCTCAATCTCGGGGAAAAACCCCTTATCCTCATCAATAACCAGCCGATGATCCGGTATGTCATCGATGCGTTTTCCGGGGCCGGGTGCGAAGTTGTAGTCGCAACGTCGTCTAAGACTCCCATGACCCGGAACTGGTGCCGGGTTAACGGCATCGATTCATACGATGCCGTGGGGGCTGACTATATCCCCGACATGGTCGAAACGGTGCAGGCACTTGGAGAGACAAAACCGCTCTTTGTGAGTGTCTCGGACATTCCGTGTATTGATCCGGATATCATCAGAACCGTCAGTGATTTGTACCGTGAATCCGGAAAGGATGCCTGTTCGACATGGGTTCCTTCGAAGATTGTTAAATCCTGCCGGGGGGGACAACCTATCGTGCGAGGATCCGTGATATCGATGCTTGTCCAACCGGGCTCAACATCCTGCTGGGAAACCGGATAACCGAACCACAGGAGGAACTGCAGCTGGTACTTGCCGATAAGAGGCTGGCCATTAATGTCAACACCCGTGAGGATCGTACAGTTGCAGAGACATTCCTCAAAAAGCAGGTTGGGTTGCCATAACCGGTTGCGTATGGATCTTACCGGCATACACCGGTTCGCTTTTTAACTGGCCCCAATCTGCGCCGTTACACCCAAAAAACGGCAGATACTGCCGTATTTAATACGAATGAATATTAAGGTACGGCGTTAAATATACCTGTATTATGGTGGAGTCGCAGGAGATCGAGCTGCAGGGTCATATCATCGACTCGGGCATCATGACCCAGCTCTTTGACCGGGTCATGGATATGGGGGGAAATTTCGAGATCCTTGTCTTTAATGTGGGCAAGAAAAAGGCCGATCCCAGCTATGCCCGGCTTAAGATCGTGGCGCAGGATAAGGAAAAACTGCGATCCATACTGTCGGAACTCCACCGGCTCGGCGCACGTCTCCCCCAGGTCAAGTCCGTCCATTATGTTCCGGCAGCCGGAGACCGGAACGCTCCCCGGGGATTCTACACTACCACCAACCACCCGACTCAGGTAAGACTTGCAGATGAATGGGTTTCTGTCGAAGGAATCGAGATGGATTTTCTGATCGTTGTCGACCCTGAGAAAAAGCAGGCCCGGTGTGTGCCCCTTGGAAAGATCAGCAAGGGCAACCTTGTTGTTGTCGGGGAAGAAGGCGTACTGGTAAGTTATCCTGACCGGCCCCGGACGAGCAGCACATTTGAGTTTATGCATGGCACGGTCTCATCGGAACGCCCGAGCGAGACCCTGATTGCGCAGATCGCAAAAGAGATACTGGATGTCCACAGGACCGGGGGGAAGATCATCCTTGTGGGAGGTCCCGCAATTATCCACACCGGGGCTGACAAGGCTGTTGCGGAGATGATCCGGAAAGGATACATCAACGTCCTCTTTGCCGGAAATGCACTTGCAACCCATGATGTAGAGTACAATCTCTTCGGGACGTCACTGGGGATGGATATAAAAACAGGAAGACCGGTGATGGGGGGGCACCGGCACCATATTTACGCGATCAGCGAGATTATGCGGGTCGGTTCCCTTAAGAAAGCGGTGGATGACGGGGTTCTCACCGGGGGCATCATGTACGAATGCGTGAAGCATAATGTGCCTTTTGTCCTTGCCGGTTCGATCCGCGATGACGGTCCGCTGCCTGACGTGATCCAGGATACTATGGTGGCGCAGGATGAGATGCGCAGGCACATCCCCGGGTGTAAGATGGTGCTGATGGTCGCGACCCTCCTGCACTCCATAGCGGTGGGTAACTGCCTGCCTTCTGGAGTTAAAACCGTCTGCGTGGACATTAATCCCGCATCAGTGACAAAACTGATGGACCGCGGTACGACGCAGGCTATCGGGGTCGTCTCCGATGCCGGAACCTTCCTCCCGCTCCTTGCCGAGCAGATAGAAAAGCAGAGCCGGGGAAAAAAGTGACACGATATATTTTTTGAAAAGCCGCCTCTGGGGCTTCCCGCCGGAAGCGGCGGCATTTATCATTATTTTGAGAGGGATCTCAAGACCCGTTATATGTTTTGAGACCGGTAATCCGGGATTATAAAAAACAGGCTGCACCAGATATGCTTAAACCATTCTCACCGGGTGAGTGGCATGCAGTACCGGTTGCTCCCGGGCGAGCACGTACTCCCACTCACCCTTGCACGTGCATTCTGTCTCCAGCAGCGCACCGATGAGATCGCGATCCCCGGTGAGTGAATAATCGCGGATACCGCGGACGATCTCGTAGTCACACGTCCCGCAGTTGTGGGGCCCCCTTTTCTGCCCTCCTCCCAAAGGATCGCAGGTCACATCAATTGGTGCGTCTTTTAAGAGAGAGAGTACACTCCAGAGATAGGGGGGCCGGTACGCCCCCTGCCGCCAGTACACTTCAAGTTCGGTCCGTTTCTGTACTGTGCAGGGATTCATCGAGACCATCTTCACATACCCGGCGAGCTCGGTAAGCGATGATCTCATGTCGGCGATTGCCTCGGCCTCGGTGAGAAAAAGAGGCTTGAAGAGAAGGTACGCCTTCACGCCCGCCCCGGCTGTATGGGCGACTGATGCGGCTTTGGTAAAATCTTTGTAGGTAAACCCTTTACGAATGCATTTTTCCCGTATCAGGTCATTAATCGTTTCAAGACCTATGGCACAGTAAAGCGGGGTTGCGTGAGTGCCGTTGTCGAGGTCTGCGAGAAACAGCTCAATGGTCTCGCGGGTGATATATTCGGGCCTGCTCTCCGCGATCACAATCTTTCCCCTGAATGCCTGTGCAACCTCGCTTAAAAATGAGGGCGGAACTTCAGCGGGATCAAAAAAACTTCCCGAGGTAAAGATCTTGATCATCGAAAACTCATCAAGAGAAAACTGCGAACGCACCCAGGTGAGCTGGGCGTGCAGATGGCCGGAAAGTTCCTCACAGGACCGGGCCTTATACTTCTCAAACCGGTAGCTGCACATCCGGCACCGGGCCCAGGAGCAGCCTCCGGACTCAAAGATGATGGTCAGGCATTCGACCATCCCGCCATCGTACCGCTCCTTGCCACGCCAACAGGCCAGGGGTTTTTTCAGGGCATCAGAACTCATTAACAGCCTCAGAGTTGATCGTGTATATAGATGAAGAAGATCGTCCCCTTGGTACAGGGGATTATCTCCTTGTTCCCGGCGTGCCGGCATACCCAATATCCATTTATGCACCGGCCAGCCTGACCGTGGGCCTGCCCCGCATCGTTAACAGCACAACAACCTTTGGCATCGGTTCGCCTATAATGTGTACAGTACCAGGTGGCGACGACACGGGCACCGCCTCTGGGCAGGGTCTGCGTGTCTGTCCTCGGGATGGCGGTGCCCTGCATTAACCTGCGAAGGAAATGAGGGCAAAGGGAAGCCGGTGACAGGAATTCCCTCTTTTTCTTCCTGTCCATCCGGGCAGGGTGGCAGAATCGTATATGCAAAGAAGCCTTTTTTATATTGCACCGCCAAAAGAGTAAAAACACATGCCGGGGTAGTCTAGTCCGGTAAGGCGGTGGCCTTGAAAGCCACTGGTGCCCTGCACCTCAAGAGTTCAAATCTCTTCCCCGGCGTTTTACCGGGAATATTTTTTCAGACCGTTCATGGGTGGTGTCCCTTTTTGGGTTTTTTTCCTCTGCCGGTACTGCACAGGACCTGTACAACGGCCTTTCCTTGAGAATCCAAAGGATCATCATCACTGTTTTTATGAGTATGGAAAATCCATAGTACATAACCGGATACAGGTGTGTGCCATCGATGTGCGTTGCAGTTCCTGCTGAAGTGCTGGAGATCAAGGACGGGAATGTCGGGGTCGTGGATTATGGCGACCTCAAACAGGAAGTCCGGCTCGATCTCGTGGATGTCAAGGTCGGGGAGTTCGTGCTTGTGCACGTCGGGTTTGCAATCCAGCGCCTCTCCCGCGAGGACGGGCTGGAGACCCGGGAGATTTTCAAGCAGGTCTACGCCGCGCTGGAGGAGTGATGCACGAATACAGCATCGCTTACGATCTGTACGCAACCGCAAAGAAAACAGCGCTTGATCACCATGCAATGCAGGTAAAAAAGATACGGGTTGACGTGGGTAAGATGGCCATGGTGAACCCCGAACAGGTGATCTTTTTGTTTGATACCATAAAAGAGGACGACCCGCTCTTTGCCGCAACAGTTCTTGACTGTACCGAGGTGGAACCGGCAACGAAATGCCCCTGCGGGTACGAGGGAAACGAGATCTATATCTGTCCCCGCTGTGGCGCCCTTCCCGAAGTGGTCCGTGGCCGCGAGATCGTCGTGACCAATGTCGAGATTGAGGTGGCGGACTCCCCATGAATGTCAGCCTGAAGGTCAGCCTGATGCATGGCGCCGGGGGCGAGGTGATGGGCGAGCTCCTGCAGACGCTCACGAAATTCTCCCACAACAATGCCGGCGGGATAGGGCTTGAGTCCCTCGATGACGGGGCTGTGATCCCGATCAATGGCACCAATATCGTCTTTACCACGGATTCCCACGTGGTGCGCCCGATCTTTTTCCCGGGCGGGGACATAGGCAGGATCGCAGTCTGCGGCACGGTAAACGACCTTGCAATGATGGGAGGGCGGCCGGTTGCGCTCTCGTGCGGGATGATCATCGAGGAGGGGTTCGATGTCGCCGATCTGGCCCGGATCGTCAGCTCGATGGACGAGGCGCTCGGCGAGGCAGGGGCAAGCCTCGTCACGGGAGACACCAAGGTAGTCGAGAAGGGCTCGCTTGACGGCATCGTGATCAATACTGCCGGAATCGGCGTTGCAAAAACCATCGTGCGGGACAACGGCCTTGTCCCCGGGGACGTGATCATCGTCTCGGGAACACTGGGCGATCACGGCATCGCGATCATGGCCCACCGCGAGGGGTTCGATCTCGGCGAGCAGATCCACTCCGATGTCGCCCCTCTCTGGGGGATGATGGAGGGCGCCCTTCGCGCAGGCACCATCCACGCGATGAAAGACCCGACCCGGGGCGGGTTTGCAAGTGCTATCAACGAGATGGCAAAAAAGGGCCGGGTTCAGGTCAGGATCGAGGAAGAACGTATTCCTGTCCGCAGGAGCGTCAAAAGTGCCGCCGGTATGCTCGGCATCGACCCGCTCGAAGTGGCAAACGAGGGCAAAGTGGTGATGGGTGTGCCGGCTGCCGATGCGGATGCGATCCTTGCCGCTCTCCGATCCCATAAGTACGGGAAGGATGCCGCGATCGTCGGCAGGGTAGTTGCCGGGTCCCACATAATCATGGAGACGGCAATCGGTGGAGAACGGTTCATAGAACCGCCTATGGGCGACCCGGTACCCGGGTCTGCTAATCAATCCCGGTTTTCCTTTTGATAAAACTGCCCTGGTGGAGAGGGAGTATTCCGGCGGTTTTGTTGCCCCGTGTCACTCCCCGATAATCTGTACCAGCAGATCCAGTGCAGCAAGTTCCTTTTTCCCGCCGCATTTCCGCACGATGGCAATGTGGTAATCGATCAGTTTTTTCAGTTCCGGTCCCGGTTCACCTGGTACCGTGTCGCGTGCACGGTTGCATCGATAATGCTGTTGAACCCCCGGTTCACCGGATGGATCGCCACTTCCTCAATGATCTCTTTTTCCTGCGTGAGCCGCACCATCATCGCCCCGTCGGTTGTGCGCTCAATCGTCGCGATAAACGCGATCCAGGCTTCGGCCACGGCGAGCCGGTACATCGTCCGCCCCGCCACCGGCTCTTCCATAAACGCATCACGGGGAAGATCCTCAAATGCGGTCTGAACATACAGCACGGGATCATGGATGATATTTGCAACCATCCAGCCGTCGCGCGTGATATTTTCCGCGGTATGGCTGCCGGGAAAAAGGATCATGCTCGCCTTTTTGTCCCTGAAGTGGATGCCAATAGGTGCTGCATTGAACGCGGTTGTAGCGATTACTTCATTGATGCCGCCTTTTATGAGTCCCATTCCCATCCCTCGTCAAGAGCAACAAAGATCGCCGCGATCGTGATATCTGCAATCGAGCCCGGGTTGATGCCGGCTTCAATGCACTCCGCATCGAAGGTTTCCAGTACCCGCCGTCCATCCAAGACCTCCCGGGCCTTTGTCATGGTCTGTTCAGCGACTTCCCGGCCGTGCTTTTTTATGATAAATGTGTCAGGCTCTGTCGCAAGCAGGGTCAGGAACATCTCAATAATCGCCTCCCGGCCCGGTCCAATCTGGTGGAGAATATCAGCACCACGCCGGGTCAGCATAAAACCGTTGATCCACTCGCGGGCGACCATGTCTTTTGCCGCCGAATGCTGCATCACGTCAAGGAGGGTTATATTACGTTCGCGGAGCTCATCGAGCACCTTTGGATCGTTCACGTCAAGCTCGTCATCTACATTCATCCGTACACGGGTAAGGGCAAACGCCTTGTAAAATGCTACCGCATCAGAGACATCAGTTTTTGCGATCGCCTTCTCTGCACCTTCGATACTGCCGCCGTACATGAGTGGTATAAGGAGAATAAATGCGCCAAAATGCGTATTGCCCCCGGTGTGCACGCTTGTCTGGCGGACCGCGTGCCCGATGATCTCGCCGATCCTTCCTTTACCGGACGCAGCCTCTTCCAGTGCCGGCCGGGCAAATATCGTAGATGCAAGGAAATGTTCGAGTCTCGTGTCGGTATAATCATGGCACCGGTCCACGTTCCCGGGCTTGGGGAATGCACAGACCTCAAGCATCATCGCAAGCTGTGCCCGTTCAGCAACACTCATCAGGTGGGACGTCATGAAACACACGGCTCATTACGGTATCTGAGAGCTCGCGTTTCCGGCGCATATACTCTTTCTTCGGGATGCGGTCCTGCACAAGAGTCATGTCCCGGAACATGCAGGGGGATGAGGTCTTGCAGCACCATGCAAGGCTGCCAAAACAGGTGTTGGGGCCGCCCTCAAGCGGCGTGCCTTTTACCGCCTCCAGTTTCAACCGGACATATTCTTCCTTGGAAAGCCCGATCCGCGAGAGCGCAGGGATGAGGGGGCACTCCTTGACCGGCATGCAGCAAAAGGCGAGCGCCCTGATATCCCCTCCCCGGCAGAGTTGCTTGGGGGAGTTGTACCACCCCTCCTCATCTGCGTACCGGGTGATGGCCGCATCCAGCCCGGCAAGCGTGTGAACATCAGACTGCCGTGCCAGCGAAACGAGGTCGGCGCCGTGGGAAAGCATCTCCCGCATCCGGTCAAACGTGGTAATGGAGTTGTTTGCGATGATCGGGAGCGGGCAGCTGTTCCGGATCTGCCGGAGTTTTGCTATGCCGGTATCCATGAGATCGACGTGCAGGATATCGGCCCCGGCTCCCCAGAGTGCACGCACGAGTTTCCGGTCGTCAGCAGCGACCCCGACACGCATCTTTACCGAAACGGTGACACCCTTTGCCTTAAGGGCTTTGACAACTGCGACAAGGGTCCCGGGATTCTTGAGATAATATTCCCCTGCGCCAGCGGCAATCATGGGCGCCTGCCGGCAGTGGGCGTCGATCTCGTAAACCACGTCATCGCCGAGCGCATCGGCAAGGGAGGCAAACGCGGCCGGGGAACTGCCCCGCAGATTGATCCCGGCAACAACATCGCAGGTCTTGAGCTGGTCGATCTCTGCACGCAGTATGGGTACCGGGTCATCATACAGGAATTCTTTGCGCTCCCCGCCGGCCGCTATCTGACGCGCCGCATCCGTGGTGGGCCGATCGATTGAGTACCCTCCGATGAACGCGACTCCTGCATGCGCTTTCCGGTCGAGCACGTACCGGGCATCCACGATGCCGGCCATGGATGCAATAGCTACGGGTGTCCTGACTACGTGGTCGTTGATAATAAGGCCGAAGCGTTCGAAGGCATCCATCATAAGTTCATATCTGTTGCGGGTCGCATCAGAAATGTCTTTGGATCTGACATGGCGACCCGGACAGGTTGCCCTCGTTTCCCCCTATAAGCGATGCGTTGTATTCGTTTGTTGCCCATGGAAAAGTACCTGATCACATATTGTTTAGTAATAATTTTTAACAATTACCGTAATACTATTTGTTATATGGTTACAAAGGGAATGTTACTCGTAGGACACGGAAGTACGATGCCCTACAACAAGGAGCTCATTGAATCTACCGGAAAACTGATTGCCGCGCAGACCTCCGAGTTTGTGGTCAGATGCGGTTTTATGAATATCAATAAACCCTCCATCAAGGATGCGCTTGCCGAGTTCAGGAAAGAAAATATTGATGTGCTTGTGGTTGTCCCGCTCTTTCTTGCCAAAGGTGTCCATATCGAAAAAGACATTCCCTCCGAAATCGGCCTTCTGGAAGGCACCAAGAAGGGCACATTTGTGCTCAACGGGAAGACCATCCCGCTCGTGTACGCAGACCCCATCGGGATCGATCCCCTGCTTGCAGAGCTGATGGTCAAAAACGCCCACCGGGCGCTCACGCTTATCTGACCGGCATATGCGGATCCTGGTACTCGATACGATCCATGGCGGCTGCGAGATCGGCACAGCGTTTGCCCGGGCTGGCAACACCGTCGACATGGTGGACGTGTACCGGGGTACGACACCGGAAGCAGCTGAACGGGCAACATCATGTACGTACGATCTTATCGTCGCACCGGTCCACCTGGATCCCGCTCACCCGCTGCTTGCCGGGCGCAGTGCGTCGGAACCGGTGATATCACATCACGAAGCAGTGCGGCAGCTGTTGCTTGGCCATATGCCCCGGCCGATGATAGAGATCACCGGGGCACAGGGAAAGACCACCACGGCGTACGCTCTCGCGCACCTGCTGCCCGGCCCCGGGATCCTGCACACGTCAACCGGGACATATACAATGCCCGGCAGGAGGCTGCTCTTTAAAAAAAGCATCACGCCGGCTTCGGTGCTTGCAGCCGTAGAAAAGGCAGAATCTATCAATGGGTGGCTTGTCGCTGAAGAGTCGCTCGGGGTGACCGGCGCCGGCGACCTTGCCATCATCACCTCGCCATCCGATTACCGGTTCGCCGCCGGTAAGAAAAGTGCCCTTGCAGAAAAGATTGCATCGGTACAAAAAAGCCGTCGTCTCCTCACAGCCCCCGGTATCCCGGCCATAGCGCATACGGATGCCGTGCGGCTTGATGACGTTTTTTCCGTCTCCGGTACGACCTGCACCATCGCGCTGGGTGGCCGGACTACAGCCTTCACGAGCCCCCTGCTTGCCATGCCGGGGTACCGCGTCCCGCTTGCTCTCGCCGGTACTGCCGCAATGATGCTCGGCCACGATCCCGCGCCGCTTTCCACCTTTTCCGGTGTGGCGGGGCGCATGTCGGTGAGAAAACATGAGAACGTTCTTGTCATCGATAATGCAAACAGCGGGACAAATGTTGAAACAACCGTTGAGGCCGCCCGGTACGCCCGTGCCTGTGCCGGCTCCCCGGGGATAACGCTGGTGATCGGTACGGTAAAAGGTGACGGTGCCGTCTGCGAGGGATTCCCACATGATCAGATCGTGGCGGCTGTACGAAAGATCCGGCCCCGCATGGTCATCTGGGTGGGCGACCCATTGGAGCCCGATGGAAAACCCGGCTCGTCATCAGCTCCATTCACCATCGATGCGGTCTGCCCGACCCTTGAGGAGGCCGAGCGCTGCGCCATTAACAGAACAAAGACCGGCGCCATTGTGCTTGCGGTCAAGACCTGGAGGTAAAAATTATGCCAGCAGCACGCTTCATGCATCCCCGCCCGAGTTCGATTGTGGCCGCACTCTACACTGCACGTGACCTCGAGGTGGACGTCGCGATCCTGCACGGCCCGTCGGGCTGCTCGTTCAAGCATGCCCGGCTCCTCGAAGAGGACGGGATGAGGGTGCTTACCACAGCCCTTGCGGACAACGAGTTTATCTTTGGCGGCCAGAAGCCGCTTGAGGGGGTGCTGCAGTACGCGGAAGCGCATTTCTCCCCAAAGCGTATGGCCGTAATCGGAACCTGCGTTTCCATGATCATCGGGGAGGATCTTGCATCGGCTATCGAGAGCGCGGGGATCACCACACCGACGATTGCTGTAGACATCCACGCCGGCTTCACCGAAAATATTGCCGGGGTGCTCTCAACCCTTGACGCGGCAATGGAGGCAGGCTGGATCACCGGTGACGAGCTCTCACGCCAGCACCTGCTCATGGGGAAAGCAAACGAGGTCGAGAAAGCCCGGGGCGCCGCGTCACAGGAATATATCGAACCCTCGCGGGGAGACTTAAAGCATGTCGCTGCACAGCGCCTTATGGCATGCGCCAAGAGCGGTGCAAAAGGGGTCGCGATCCTGAACGCCAAAAAAGAGACAGCCTATATGTTTGCCGACGAACTGATCGCACTTCACGATGCCTGCCCGGACGCGGATATTACCTATATCGTAAACCTCGACAAACGGGGCCTGCCCAAGGTGAGGAGGGATGCGCAACGGATCCGGGACGAGATGACCAGGCGCGGCGTGCCACTGGAAGTGATCGGGGCGCTGGACGAGTACGGGGCAAACGGTGACGCGCTCGGGGCCCGTCTCCGGGAGATCGCGCCGTTGTTTGCGCTCATCGTGGGCGTCCCGCACGCGATTCCGCCTGAATATACCAACGGGATCGAATGCTTCTCGGTCACGAACGGTCCTCGTCAGGTCGCGCCGCTCCACGCTATCGGGCACCAGCACGTGCTCGTCGAGATCGACCTCCACCCCAAAACGCTCGGCGTGCGTGAGATCGTGGAGAGCGAGTTTGGCGCGGTAATCCGGAGCCTTGCATGAGAGCGCTGCTTATCACCGGCGACCGGTCCGGGAGCGGGAAGACGAGCATCACGCTCGCACTCGCCGCCCTCCTGAAAAAACAGGGGATTGTCCAGACTTTCAAGGTCGGGATGGATTATATCGATCCGTCGTATCTTGCCGCGGTTTCGGACCGTCCCTGCCGGAATCTCGATAATTTTGCACTTGGCGACGGTCAGATTCGCGACATCTTCTCGTTCGGGTGCCGGGGAGCCGACATTGCACTTGTTGAAGGGGTACGGGGGCTGTATGAGGGGGCTGAAGCACTGGACGATACCGGCAGCACGGCTGCCATTGCAAAGACGCTCGACCTGCCGGTCGTGCTCGTGGTCTCGGCGCAGAGTATTACCCGGAGCGCAGCCGCGATTGTGAAGGGATTCCAGGCATTCGACCCCGGGGTCAGGATCGTGGGCATAATCCTCAACCAGGTCAAGGGCGGCTCGCATAAGGAAAAGGCAACCCGGGCGATCGAGCATTACTGCGGCGTGCCGGTGATCGGTGCGATCCCCCGGATGGATGAGATGATGCTCGCCATGCGCCATCTCGGCCTTGTCCCGTACCGCGAGGGTGCGGGCCGGGGGGATTTTGACGAACGGATACGGACGATCACCGACATTATCGGGAAATACGTGGACCTCGAACGGCTCCTTGCTCTTGCAGAGGAGATCCCGTCGCCCCGGAGGGACTCTCTGCTCGACCACGCGCCGGACCAGGATGTGTGCATCGGAGTCGCGTTCGATGAGGCGTTCAACTTCTACTATGCCGATCTCTTTGATGTCCTCCCCTCACTTGGGGCGAAGGTAGTGCAGTTCAGTCCCATCCACGACCGGCTGCCGGATGCTGACGGGTACATCATCGGCGGGGGATACCCGGAACTTTTTGTTCCGGAACTGGAGGCGAACGACCGTATGCGCGATGCAATCCGTGACATATCAAAGAACGGTGCGCCTATCTATGCGGAGTGCGGCGGGCTCATGTATCTCACCGACCGGATGGTGCTCAAAAAGGGCTGGCAGGGCCGGGAAACGGAATTCTCCGGCGCGATGTGCGGGGTATTCCCGGGCGAGACCCGTATGCCGGCCCGGCGCGTGGTCAGCTATGTGGACGGCGTCAGTAACGCCCAGTGCCCGATGGGTGCCGCCCGGTTCCGGGGCCACGAGTTCCATTACTCTGAGGTGGCGCTCGATCCGACAACAAAATTTGCCTACAAACTCTCGCGGGGCATTGGGATCAGGGACACGCTGGACGGTGCGGTGATCAAGAACACGCTCGGGAGTTACACGCACCTGCACCCGGTGGGAAGCCGGGATATGTTCCGGAATTTTGTTGATAACTGCCGGGGCCGGAAGTGATACTTCGTTCACCGGGTGTAAATCACATTCTGTAGTTTTTATTCGTAGCTTTACTGTGAGAGATCGAGTGAACTGATAAAAAAGCAGGAAATAAAGAAAAACCGGAATTAACGGTTAGTGCGATGAGTGCCGCCGCCCCCGAAGGGACGCCCCCGCGGCGGATCAACTACTGAAATCAATATAAAAAATCTTTGCCCCGCCGTGTCTCGGAGAGGCCCTGAGGCGGAGAGCCCTCCTACATATTTCACCGGGATCGGTAACTTCGGGGAGAGATAACTATCTCCACATCACCTATTCTGAATGCTTCTCAAAGCGAACCGCACTTGTCAACTGCATCATCCCCCGTACCGGATCAAAGAATAAACTAAAAGAGACCGGGGCTCCAATAAATTTCTTATGATCATTTACCTTGACGGGAAATACCTCCCGGAGGGCCTCGCAAAGGTCTCCGTGTTCGATCACGGCCTGTTATACGGTGATGGTGTTTTTGAGGGGATCCGCGCTTACAACGGCAGGGTCTTCCGGCTCAAAGAGCACCTGGACCGGCTCTATGATTCGGCAAAGACGATCGATATCACGCCGCCGATCACCAAAGAGGAAATGACAGAAGCGATCTGCGAGACGCTGCGCAGGAACAAGCTCTCGGATGCCTACATCCGGCCGATCATCACCCGGGGTATCGGGGACCTCGGGCTCGACCCCCGCAAGTGCCCGAAAGCGTCGGTTATCGTAATCGCCGTGACCTGGGGCGCGATGTACGGCGACCTGTATGAGAAAGGGCTCAAGGCCATCACGGTTTCGGTGCGGAGGAATGCCGCCGAGTCGCTCCCGCCCAACGTCAAAAGTCTCAACTACCTCAACAATATCCTGGCAAAGATCGAGGCGAACTACAAAGGTGGCGACGAGGCGATCTTCTTTGACACGAACGGGTACATGTCCGAGGGTTCGGGCGACAACCTGTACATCGTCAAGAACGGCGAGATCCTTACCCCGCACACGCTTAACAACCTGAAGGGGATCACCCGGATGGTGGTCAAGGAGATCGCCGAGTCGCTCGGGATCAGCTTCAAGGAGCAGAACCTCGGGTACTTCGACCTCTACACCGCGGACGAACTGATCTGCACCGGCACCGCAGCAGAAGTGGCGCCCATCACCTGGGTTGATGGCAGGGTCATCGGCTCGGGCAAGCCCGGCCCCGTTACCCGCCAGCTGATGGCGGCGTTCAAGACCGTGACTGAGACGGAAGGTTATCCCATCCATGGTAAGGCAGGCAAAAAGGCTGGCACAAAAGCTGCTGCAAAACCAAAGGCAAAGGCTGCGATCAGGAAGGCTGCACCGGGCAAGGCAAAGAAGGCCGCAGCCCGGAAGAAATAACTTTTTTATCAACGGCGGCGGGAAACAGCGAAAGAGCCCCCGGCTGTCCGTTTCCATAACCTATTTATCAGGCAGAGTAAAACTAGTTAGAGCAACGCGCTGCTATAGTGTAGACCGGCCAATCATGCGGGCCTTTCACGCCCGCGACTGGGGTTCAAATCCCCATAGCAGCACTCGAACACTTATGGTTTAATGCTCCTTTCTAAATTTAGTTAGGCGCATAGCTAGAAATCATTCAACTAATTCTTGCGATTCAGATACACTTGGGGAAGCATGTTGTGGAGAAGAGGGCACCATATAAAGAATGGACGATTTGTAAATTTTTTTGACGCTATTATCATCAGTTATTATAAAAATCTGCCCTTTAACCCTAGCAGGTCTTGTCCTTATCGGCGCAGTCCTGATCCTTATCGGCATTGGTCTTGTCTGGGCACCGCTCAGATGGCCCGTGATCGCCGCACTCTTCCTGATCCTCCTTGGGCTTTTGTTCCTGTTCCGGGCCTTCATTCACCGGTAAGAGTGAGGGTAAACTTTTTTTTTAATTAGTCGAAGTTGGTTCAACCGTGTCTAAAAAGAACCATAAACAAACCAGAGCCTGACCTGCCGTTTTTCAATACGCGCGATATTACGCCCGGGTACGCGGCCGGAAGAATGCAAACAGGAGAACCGCGCCGGCGCAGGCGCCGATGGTCACCGGCACCGGCAGGGGAGTGAGGTTCCCCGGTACAAGCGAAACCGGCTTTGTGAGCAGGATCGTGCTCGTGACCGGCTGACCCGCGATCACGGTAACCACCGTCTCGGCCGGGACATAGCCTTCCAGCGTCGCATTGACCGTATGGTTACCGACAGAGACCCCATACTGCGTGACCGGCGAGAGGCCGACATTCGTGCCATCAAGGGTTATATTTGCTCCTCCGGGAGTTGTGTTGATGACAAGGGTCCCGGTCTTTGGCATGAGCGTGGCGGTCACATCCGTGGTCGCGCCCGCCTCAACCGTTGCCGTTGCAGAGAGCGGCTCGTAATTGAACCGGGAGAAATTCACCAGGTACGTGCCGGGAGCAAGGCCGGGAACACTCAGCGGCGCCCGGCCCTGGTAATTCCCGTTGATGACCACCGAGGCATTGTCCGGGACCGAGCTGATGTTGAGCGTGCCGGGGACAACAACCGGGACAAACGTGCTACCGGAAGAGGCGGACGAGCTCAAACCACCGATACCAGGTGTGCCCAGAGTAACCGAAATGGTGCTGTACTGGGCCTGGTTCAGGTTCGAGAGGTCGTTAGGGCCGTCGACCGCCCAGACCGTATAGGTACCGGCATCGAGCCGTCCTCCGATTGAGCCCGTATCCCAGTCATATTTCCAGTGATCGTTACTATCCACGCTGACCTCGGTAAATCCTCCCTGGTCGGCCCGGCTGTAGATATTATCCAGCGCGACACCGTCTGCCGGGAGGTTTGGCCCGGTCAGGAAGAGGTAGACGGTCGAACTGGTATAACAGTATCCCGAGAGCGGGACCGTGTCTCCAAGATATGTCTGTATCGAACCGTTTGCAGCAGCCGCACCCGTGAGTACAAAGACAAGGAGAAGTCCACAATATAGGATCCGATACTTCATGAGTGTATATTCCCAAAAAATTGTTTTTATCTACCGTTCACCCTTGAACGAACGGGACAAAATAATGATTTCAGGCTGGTCCTCCATTATGCCGTACTGTTTGTTGTATTTACCGTGGTTGTCGCATTGAACGAAAGGGGCAGGGTGGGGAGAGGTGTAAGCACAGGAGTCGGGGTTGGTGTCGGGGTTGCGAGCGAATACTGCAGGTCTATATTTCCGTAGGGGGTGGTAGTCGATACCGTTTTCGCCGTTATGCCGTTATTGTAGACAATTACTTTCAGTTCGTCACCCGAGCCATCCGTCTTCTGGATGGCCACGGCGACCGTCCCGACCGTAGTAGGGATCCTGTAGAAGTGGTCACCGGTATCAGACACTCCCTGTTGCATACCCGGTGTGCCTACGAGGCCGGAATAGGTCTTGTCGTACGTGATCTCGACCCAGACACCCGTTTGCGGGATGAGCACCTGCGGTGTTGTCGTCACGGCAGCTGTCGTCACGACCGTGGTAGGCACTGCGGTGGGCGTTACAGTCGGCGTGGGTATCTCTGTGGTCGGAACGGGGGTAACGACCGGTGTCACGACCGCGGTCTTGTGCAGGGTGTTCATCGCTACAAATCCCCCTGCCACAACGAGGAGGATGACGACAATAATAATTGCAGCAGCAAGGATCTTCCTCCTTTTCTTCCGGGGTGCTGAAGGCACCGGGGGAAGCGGATGCACCGGCCCTGCCGGCGGTGCTGACAGTGCATCCTGTCCCATTCCTGCGACAGCTGCAGCCGCGGCTGCAAAGACATCTGCCGGGGTCGCCGGGGCAGGCACCGGCTCTGCCGGTTGTGCCGCTGCCGGTTCAGGCACTGCCGGCGCAGCTTCCGTGCGGGGCACCGAGTCCTCGATCAGGGGTTCGATAGAGTGGATGATCTGTTCAATGGGCCGGCCCTTGCGATCACCCGGCCCGGAAGCGACCGCCGGGGCCATAGTGATCTGCCCGGGTGCAGCAGAAACTGCCATATCATCTCCCGGGACGACAACCTTGGTACCGCACCGGTTGCAGAATGTCGATCCGGGGGGGATGCGGTTCCCGCACCTGCCGCAGAAAGACCCTTCCGGGAGCGACGTGGTCTCAACAGGTTTTGGGGGCAGATGGCTGGTATCCACCGTGATCTTTTTTATCGGACGTGAAATTTCGATCTTCTTTTTTATCCCCGAAGTACCGGTATGGTCCTGCCGGGACTCACCCGGGACCGGCGTATCCGTCACCATATCCGCCGGATGCGATACCGTATCGGCAACATATCTCTTAAGGACCTTCACCCATTCATCAGCCTCGCGCCTGCGCTCGCCGGCAGTCTGCCTCGCAAAGGTGAGCGCCACCTCGCGGGTATCCGCTGTATCGGTCAGGACGGTAAGCGTAATGACCGGGTCGCGTATGGCATTCTCTCCCGCCATTACGTTCCGTATCGTTACCAGCGGAATCTGCTGTGTCGGGACAGCATTCTTCTCGCTGTCAATGATAATGAGACGTCGATTGGTGAGCACCAGTTCGAACGGCACGGATTTTACCTTGACAAGCTGTGCCGTCAGAACAATGGACTCATCGCTTTTCAAATCGGGATAACCCATAATTACCACGTTCTCTACTATACTCTTGCATTACCTTTGACAAATAAGTATTTATCAGATATTTTTATTTTTGATAATAAAAAAGAGAAAAGGCAATCAGAGGTACTCGCGGTCATTCATGTAGGGCCGGATACCTCCGGGATCGTCACTGATCCGTCACGGTTCTGGTAATTCTCAAGGATGCACCGTAGCGTCCTTGATGTTGCGATGGCAGTCGAGTTGAGGGTATGGACATGCTGCTTGGACTCGAAATTTTCCTTGTCCCGCACCCGTATATTGAGGCTCGCTGCCTGGTATGAAGTGCAGTTCGAGCAGGAAACGACCTCCTTGTAGGCATTCTCGCGGGGCATCCATGCCTCAATATCGTATTTTTTTGCGGCGACCGTGCCGATATCCCCGGTGCAGATGTTGACCACGTGGTAGGGAAGATCCAGTTTGCAGAAGATCTCTTCGGCATTTGCCAGCAGTTCCTCATGGATCTGCCATGAGTCCCCGGGCCTGCAGAAGACAAACTGTTCGATCTTCGTAAACTGGTGGACGCGGAAGAGTCCTTTTGTATCCAGCCCGTGCGCCCCGATCTCCCGGCGGAAACATGGAGAGAGGCCCGCAAGGCGCAGCGGCAGGTCTTTTTCCTCAAAGATCTCGTCCTGGTACATAGCGGCAATCGGGTGCTCGCTGGTCGCGATCAGGTACGCATCATCGCCGTCGATCTTATACATGACCTTTTCGAAATCGTCGAGGTCGGTGACCCCCTCGTATGAGCTGCGGTTGATCATAAACGGCGGGATGACCGGTGTAAATCCTTTCTTTTCGAGCAGGTCAAGTGCAAAACGCTGGAGTGCGAGGTCCAGGAGGACGAGACTGCCTTTCAGGAAATAGAATCCTGCGCCGGAGGTTTTGGCCGCCCGTTCGAAATCGGCCCAGCCCCGGTCAGCGGCCAGCTGCCCATGGTTCCTGATCTCGAAATCGAACATGCGCGGTGTACCAACACGCCGGATCTCCACGTTTCCGGTGTCGTCTTTTCCCTGCGGCACACTTTCGTGCAGGATGTTGGGGAGGCGCATGAGCCGGGTGCGGATAAGGTTTGAGATTTCCTCCTGCTCGGTGTCATTATCCTTGATCTTCTGGGGCAGGCTGGCGGCCTCTGCCATCAGCGCCCCCGTGGCCAAGCCGCTTTTTCTTGCCACGTTGATGTCCCGGGCAATTGTATTTCTCCGCCTGCGCAGTTCGTCGGTCTGTACTTTCAGCTCGCGGGACCTCGCATCTTTTTCGAGGATCTCGTCCACCCGTGCAATCTTTTCCGGAGCGTTTCGTTTTACAAGATCGGCTTTGACGATCTCCGGGTTTACCCGTACAAACCTGATATCCAGCATCTCATCGCACCTCAACGACAACCGCCTGTTTCTGAACGAAGGGATTTTTTTGGCAATTGTTTTTCTTGTATTAGTGTATCTTGTTTCACCTTATTATGCTTCAATGCACGCGGACGGCAGGTCCCGGGTACGCGGTTATGTGCTACCGCAGTTGCCGAGAGGCTTTTTGTTTTAAATAGCCCGATCTGGATTTTATTTGCGTAATAACGGCAAAATTGCGGCAATGCCAAAAATCCATGACCATGATAATCCCGAAAGCCAAAATAACGCCCATCTGAAGCGATATTATTATATGAGCCCGGCGTCCACCAATTAGACATCAGGAAGCGGGAAGTACGCCCGCGCCCTTCAACTGCCATTCGGATTGAATGGGGGGATGAATGACACAATGCACTGAATAAACCCATGAGTTCGCAGGTGATGTATGGATTTTTTATCGAGGTTCTATTTTAACTACCGGAGAATCATCAAGACTATCCAGATATACCTGTTGCTGGCCGGTCCCGGTCTTATCGTCATGATTGCTGATAATGATGCCGGTGGTATCACCACGTACGCGGCAACCGGGGCAAAATTCGGGTACAACCTTATCTGGTTCCTGATCCTGCTCGGACCTGTCGCGTATTTTGTTCAGGAGATGACCGTCCGGCTGGGCGCAGTGACTAAGCACGGTCATGCCGAGGCAATCTTTTCGGCGTTCGGGTCATTCTGGGGCTGGTTCTCTCTTCTTGATCTGAGTCTCGTGAACTGGCTGACGCTCGTGACCGAGTTTATCGGCATGACCGCCGGGCTCTCGATATTCGGGATTCCCCCGGTGCTCACTGTGATTATCGTAGTTGCCATCATGATGGCCATTGTCGTCTCCGGCGGGTACTGGACTTGGGAAAAGATAACGATGGTGCTTTGTCTCGTTAACCTGATCTACATTCCCGCAGCGTTCCTCGTGCATCCGTCGGTAGACCAGGTCATCCACAACGGCTTTATCCCCAATTTCCCGGGCGGCTTTAACGGAGAGTTGTTCTTTTTCCTGATGGCCAATATCGGAACGACAATCGCACCCTGGATGATCTTCTTCCAGCAGAGTGCTGTCGTGGATAAGCAGATGAAGGAGAAAGACATACCCTGGGGAAAATTCGATACGGTGGTCGGGGCTTTCTTCACGGTCCTTGTTGCGGTTTTCATCATTATCGTGACCGGGACACTGCTCCATGGTATGGATGTGGAGAGCGCCGCACAGGCCGCGGCAATCATGATGACTACGCACCCGTGGGTGGGAACCCTGCTTGCCATCGGCCTCTTTGATGCAGGATTCCTGGGAGCGCTTTGCATAGCGCTGACCAGCTCGTGGGCATTCGGTGAGGTCTTCGGGTGGGCACACTCCCTGAATTACAAGGTAAAGGAGGCCATCTGGTTTTACCTTTTTTACTTCTTCGCGCTGGTAACTGCAGGCTCTGTTGTCCTTATTCCCGGGGCGCCCCTCGTGCTCATCACGCTCTTTGTCCAGGTCGTAGCAGTTACCCTGCTGCCAGCGGCACTGGTATTTTTAATCATCCTTCTCAACAACGGGGATATCATGGGGAAATACAAAAATACTCTGTTTGACAATATTGCGAACATAACGATAGTCACCTGCATCATTGTCGTCTCCTCGTTGTATGGCATCAGCACACTGTTCCCGAACCTGTTCGGGTAGGAGGCGGGGGAAGATCATGGTATTTTCCATACAAAACGGCATCATAGAACCGGTTAAAACGGTCTTTTCAAACGGGGTGGCTGCGGTTGTAGCCATCAACAGGAAGTATGCACATCCCAGGATCACCATGTCCCCGGCGGTAAAAGCTGCCCTCCTGCTGCTCAGGCTGTACCTGCTCTTTCTCGTGATACTGCTTGCCTACAAGTTCTATACAATAGTGACGGGAGCCTGAAATGACACAAAATGAGACAGCTGCAGGGGCGGCAAAGACCGCAGACCGTGAGATCTTCTTAAGCGAGATTCTCAGTCTCCCGGTCATGCTCAAGGAAAAAAAGATCGGGGCGCTCAGCGACCTGATCATCGTAGAGACCGCGCTGATTCCTGAGGTGAAATCGCTCTATGTCAAGAGGTCATTCGGGTACCCAAGCCTGATTATCCCATGGGAGAATATCCAGGAGCTCGCGGAACACCGGATCGATATCGATATCCCGGGTCTTGAAGCCTACGAGGGAAACCCTCCCGAAGATGCCCTTCTCCTCAAGGACTACGTGATGGACAAGAAAGTACTCGATCTCGAAGAGAGCGAGGTGGAGATCGTGTACGATATCCGGCTGGTCATGAGGAACAAGAAACTCTACGTAACCGATGTGGACACGGGAAAATCCGCACGGCTGAGGAGGTTTGGCCTCGGGAGGCTTGCAAAGATCGTCTCTCCCGCTGCAGAAGACGACCAGATGATCTCCTGGACCTATATCCAGCCGCTCCCGACAAACATCGGGAGTTTCAAAGGAGACGTGAAGCTCAAGGTGCTCAAGGAGAACCTCGCAGAGATCCACCCGGTCGACCTTGCGGATATCCTCGAGGAGCTCGACCACGACCAGAGGGTCGCTATCTTTACCTCGCTCGAAAATGAGCATGCATCCGATACCCTGGAAGAGATCCAGCCCAATGTCCAGCGGGATATCATCGCGTCGCTCGATACTGTAAAAGTGGTGCCCTTAATCAATACTATGACCCCCGGGCAGGCGGCAGATGTCCTCTCGGCAATCCCCCATTCGCAGGCAGAGGATATCCTTGAGGCCCTCATCCCCGATACGGCAAAGAAGGTGCGCGCGATCATGGAAAAGCAGGAGGAGAAGGTGATCCACTACACCACACAGAAGATTCTCAAATTCCTCCCGGAGACACCCGTCGAGTACGTGCAGAACGACTATCCGAACCACGCACGGGGAAAAGACGTCATCATGTACATCTACGTGGTGGACGGGAGCGAACACCTGATGGGTGTCGTCGATCTCAAGGAGCTGCTGATCGCTGACGACAAGGCGCCCCTCTCGGCGATCATGTCAGAGAACGTGATCACCTTAAACACGGGGAGTACGCTCAAGGAGGCTTCGCAGGAATTCGAAAGGTACAGCTTCCGGGCCCTGCCGGTCACCGATGACGAGAACCGACTCATCGGGGCTATCCCGTACCGCGATGTGATGGACCTGACCCATCACTTCCTTGAATAAATTTTTTTTAAAAAAGGCCGGTTCCCTGAACTGGGCTGTGTCGGCTACATGGAGGAGTTTTATATGGACCGGGATCGCGATGCAGACAGCTGGGAGAACGATTATTCCCGAAGGGGCCGGGTATGGGGCGGGGCGGTGCACCACCTGCCGCCGCTTGGTGCCGGCGAACGTGTGCTCGAACTCGGGTGCGGGAACGGGAAGTCATTTTCCGCGCTCGCGGAAACGAAATGCGAGGTCGTCGGCATCGATTTTTCCCCTTCCGCTGCGATCCTGTGCAGATCCCTCCCCCTCCAAAACGCACTCACGAATATTGCCCTTGCCGACATCCGCAGCCTGCCGTTTGACGACGCCTCGTTTGATGTCGTGTTCGCCTTCCACGTGATCGGGCACCTGCCATTGAGCGGACGTGTCCGTTGCGCCGGGGAATCGGCACGGGTGCTCAGGCCCGGAGGGGCCCTGTATTTTTCCGGTTTTTTTGTTGAGGATTTCCGGGCAGGCACCGGCCGCGGGACTGAGCCGGGCACATTCGAGCGAAAAAACGGTATTGCAACCCATTACTTTTCTGAAAATGAAGTGCAGGCACTATTCTGCCCGTTAATGCCCGGTGAGTGTATCACCCGGCGCTGGATGATGAAGGTGCGTGGCCGGCAACTCCCCCGTGCAGAGATCCGGGCGACCTTTAAAAAATCCCCCGTACATTAGAACATCACACTGCATGTTGTAAGATCGGAAAGGATTATTAATGGCCATGCGACGTTCCTTTTTCTCGCCCCCCCCAACCAAGGCCGGCAGCCATCCGTTTGCCGCCTTCGGGACCTCTGTCGTGGTCGGCATCTTTACGATCCGGTCACGGTGGTTAAAAAATCCTTTTCCTTTCTTTTTTGTTGTGAGTCTGATCGCCGGTCATACCGAAAATCAGGGAGATGCGGACCGGGCGTGCGGTGCCTTATGTTGATATAGGCCGCTTGCCCCATATCTGTACCATCCATGATAGAATCGCTCCCCGGCCTCATCTTTCATCTCGACCAGCACCTTGCCGCAGTCGTGCACAGCTATGGTTTCTGGACATACCTGCTGCTTTTTGCCATCATCTTTTTTGAGACCGGTCTTGTTATCATGCCGTTCCTGCCCGGGGACTCCCTGCTCTTTGTCTCCGGCGCGATCGCGGCAAGCGGCATTTTGAACCTCAACCTCCTGATTGTAGTCTTTATCCTTGGGGCCGTGTGCGGGGACACGGTCAATTACTGGCTGGGCAACTATATCGGCCTGCATGTCTTTAAGGAGCGGTTCCCGACCTTTGTAAAAAAGGAGTATCTCGACAGGACGTACTCCTTTTACGAGAGATACGGCGGTGCGACCATCTTTGTCTCCCGGTTCGTACCGGTGGTCCGGTCGTTTGCGCCGTTCCTTGCCGGTGTCGGGACAATGGAGTACCACAGGTTCCTCTTTTACAATGTTCTCGGCGCTGTCTCATGGACGCTCGCGGTGGTGCTCTCCGGCTATTACCTCGGCAGGCTCCCCATCGTAAAAGAGAACATGAACCTGCTCCTCCTTCTCGTCCTCGTAGTGACCGCAGCGACGATCCTCCTCCTCCTTGCCGGGCTTATCGGTTCAGTCTGGCAGAAGAAGAAAGAGGAAGGGCAGTAACCTTTATCGCGCTTTTTCGGCTTTTATATCACCCGATGTGACGTGGGGCGGCTGTTTGCAAAAAAACGGGGACGTGTGATGCAGTTTTCGTAAGGGAGCACCGGGTCAGCTACCCCTGTCCGGTGAACCCGCCCTTATTTCCCGCACGTGACGGTCAAGCCATCATTATCGACTTTCGTGGCGATGGCAATTTCCAGACCGATGGGTTTGAGTATCTTCTGGATCGCCCTGCGGTCCTTTTCTGTCACGATTGCAATCGACGGCCCGACTGAACTCATACCAACAAATTCGAGACCGGCCTCCCGGAGCATACTCATGTACTGGTAGATCCGGTAGCTGTGGTGTTCGACCTCTGCCCGTTTCGACCCGCGAAACTCGATTTCCCAGACGACATCCCCGATCTTTTTGAGGTCCCCGCGTTCGAGCGCCGGGATGAAATCCATCATAAAGAGGTACGCCTTGAGTTCCCGGTCCCGGTAGTCGAGCGTCCGCGCCCGGTTCATGAGCAGGTCGAACTCTTTCGTGCCGGCCGACGAGATGTCTGTGGGCGGGACAACGATGAAGACATTCTTGCCCTCCGCAAACGGGTGGTGGTACACGAGGACAAGTTCGTCGCCCATCACCGCCATGCCGCCGTGGGTGCTGGCCGCCGGCCCGACCCCGGTCTCGAAGCCGAAGGCGATGGTGCCATCCGCGGTCTCCTCTACGTAGTTATGCCCTATGAGCGTCCGCAGTTCTGCATTGGAAAGCGGGGTCCCGACTGCCTTGTTCAAGGCGGTTGCCACCGCTATCATCACGGTGCTCGTGGAGCCAAGGCCGACATGTTTGCGCTCATGGTCGGTCGCCTTGATCCTAAAACCGCCGGTATAGCCGACTGCCTTGGTGAATACCGCCACGAAGTTCTCAATGATGGCCGACCGGTCGTAATCAATCTCAAGGCCCTGCCGGGTGCATTCGACTTCTGCGGTACAATAGCACTGGATGGCAAATCCGATCCCCCCGCCCCCGGCATGATCCGGTGCAAACCGGTTCATGTCAAGGACGGAGAGGTGGATCCGGGCCGGCGCTTTCACCACTACTTTGCCCTTTTTTCGGGCGCAGCCGGTAGGGTGTTCTTCTCAAGGCCGAGCGTTTTTGTGATCTCCCCGGGAAGGAATGATTTGAACTCATACTCGACGAGGTCGAGATCACCACCGCGTATCATCATGACGGGCATAGCACTTCACCGTTTATGGGATCCGTTCGAAGAAGATAGTTTGATAGCCGTCTTGCGAACAGTTTTGTCAATTTGATTCATAGAGGGCCTGTGACACATTGGTACTACCTCGTGGCATCATCCGGCAAACTGATACGACCTTTTGCCGTCCTGCACATCCTGCAGGGTGGCGGGAACCGGATACGCATACAGGACTGGTATTCTCGCCCGCCCTAATCATGTTTATGGTAAGCAGGTTGCCGGGAGAACAGTAGATTGGGTTTAAATGCCTCTTCTTTTGGTTTTCGTCGGATTTTCTCGTTTCGCATCAGGGAATCTGGAGGTGCAGGAGTATCGAAAGGAACAAAAGACCAAGGAGAATGTTGATACCCATGAGACCAACAATGATTCGGCCCAGCCATCGATGGCTCATCCGGATGACTTTTTTGGATTCATTTGCGCGTTTTATGAAATAGCCGAGAGGTATCGTGATAATTACCAGGATGCCTATTGTCATCCCGAGTATCTCATGAATATTTCGCAGGTGGGGAAGACCGGAAAGTGCGACCATGTAGACCCCGATAAACAGGCCGGCAATGATACAGGCACCACCACATCCTTCAATAATCATATGGGTTTTGTACCAGTTCCCGGTTTTGCGAAACCTCGCGACAATAACGCCGGCAATGAAGAGGATGAATCCTGCTGACATGAGCAGGACGTGATACGGCCAGTATACCGGAATCCCCTGATTAAAATGGCCGGCCCCGGCTCCTGATGACGGAGAAGGCGGCAGGGCGAGGGCAGAACCGCACAGCATAAGCAGAACCATTGCCGTGAAAATACCAGAAAAAATCCTTCTTTTCCATGCAGGCGCCCGGTTGGTGGCCGGGAGTAATTTCGCGGGGTCTTTTAGGGAAATGGTGTTTTGTGGCGACATACCCTGAGAATTGCATTATATAACATACCGATATTTATCCTTTAGGAAATCGCGGGGGTATATGACTCTGTCAGATTATGATTGTCCAAATAACCCGTCATGAGCGTCGGCCGGAATCCTCTCCGGGAGTTGCTTTGACCGGGATGTTCCTGTCATATTTATATTTTAATACTGGATAACCGATGGTACGTAACAGGGCGTTTTTGTGTCACTGCGGGGGGAGGATGAGAAAAGAATGCAGAAAAAGACGGTGAGGGATGAAAAGGTTGGTGGAAAACGGGTGCTTGTAAGGGTTGATTTCAATGTGCCCATGAACCGGAACGGACAGATCGAAGACGATAGTCGCATCCGTTCCTGTCTTCCCACGATCACGTACCTGATCCATCACGGGGCCCGGGTCATCCTTTGCTCCCATCTCGGCAGGCCTCAGGGCAGGATCGATGATCACCTCCGGATGGGGCCGGTGGCCAGGCGCCTGTCGGAACTCCTGGAAAGACCAGTCGAATCTCTGCGGAAGGTGATTGGGCCCTCGGTTGAGCAGGCCATATCCGGCATGCAGGATGGAGACGTCGTCTTTTTGGAAAACCTGAGATTCTGTCCGGGCGAAGAGGAGAACGATCCCGGTTTTGCCCGCGATCTCTCCCGGCTTGCGGATCTTTTCGTCAATGATGCCTTTGGCGCGAGCCACCGGGCGCATGCGTCCACGGTCGGGCTGGCTGAGTATCTTCCGTGCGTAGCCGGTTTCCTGATGGAAAAGGAGATCGAGCAGCTGAGTGGTCTCCTTGAAGATCCAGCCCGGCCTTTTGCCGTCATTTTGGGCGGGGCAAAGGTGGGAGAGAAGATCGGGATTCTGGAAAATATTATTCCCAAGGTGAATCTTGTCCTTGTCGGCGGAGGAGTGGCTGCCACGTTTTTGAAAAGCAGGGGTCGTGCTGTCGGAATCTCGGCAGTGGAACCCGACAAGATGAAACTGGTCGAAACGATCGTGCAAAAAGCGGGGGCTCGTGGTGTACGGGTCCTGCTTCCGGAGGATGTGGTTGTGGCCGAAAAACTGGAATCCGGTGCGACTTATCGGGTGGTGAGCATCAGACCAGATCCCCGCTGATCAGAGGATCGCAGATATCGGTCCCCTGACCGTTACGGAGTATACAAAGGAACTTGAAAAATGCCGGACGGTGGCATGGAACGGCCCGATGGGGGTATTCGAGATCCCGCAGTTTTCTGAGGGTACCAAAGCCGTTGCAACGGTTCTCGCCGGCCTCGATGCCACGACTGTAATTGGGGGCGGGTCCACAGCGGAAGCGGTAACGCAGCTCGGGCTTGCAGGGAAAATGACACACGTTTCCACGGGCGGGGGTGCCTTCCTCCAGTTCCTCTCCGGAAAGACCCTGCCCGGAATAGCGGTTCTGGCCGACAGGTAACAAAATTTGCCGTTTTTCATTCTTTCCGGTATCGTGCATCCGTGAATAATAGAGGAGATCCCACCCCGGGGCGCCCTTCCTTTGATCACGTTTGTGCGGGTTTACCCGATTATCCGGTTTCAATTGCCATTGACGGATCAGCTTCCCTGATGACCTGCATGACTTCTGCCATCATGGTGTCCATGCGGTCCTTGGTATCGGCCTCGAGGTTAAAACGTACGAGCGGTTCGGTATTAGACGGTCTCAGATTAAACCACCAGGCGGGGTATTCCATGGTCAACCCGTCAAGATTGTCGGTCTTTGCATCAGAAAAAGTGATCCTGAGGGCCGCCATGACCGGGTCCCGGTTGCCCACCCGTATGTTGATCTCACCGGTTGAGAAGTATTTTTTCAGGGGCATGATCAGCCTTGAGAGAGGCCGGTCCTGTTCCGAGAGGAGGTTAATCATCTGGACCATGGCAAAAATGCCATTGTCGCAGAACCCCATGTCACGGAAATAGTAATGGCCCGACAGACTCACCGGCGAACAGGGCGTTGTCCTGCCGCATCTGTTCCTTGATGAACGCGTGGCCCACGCGGCAGCGGATCGCCCGCCCACCCAGCCGGGTAATAGTCTCGGCCACCACCCGGCTCGAACGCAGGTCGTAGAGGAACGTGGCACCCGGCACATGGGTAAGATAATACCCTGCGATCAGGGCGGTGACGAGGTCAGCGGGAATCCTTTCACCCAGCTCATCAATGAAGATACACCTGTCCGCGTCCCCATCGAACGCAACTCCAAAGTCCGCGTTCTCATTCCGGACCGTTTCCCGGAGTTCATTGGTCGCTGGCGGGAGGAAGGGGTTCGCACCGTGGTGGGGGAACCGGCCGTCGGGTTCGAGGTGCAGGGTCACCGGTTTAAAGAGAGGAAATTTTGAAAAGAGCCGTTTTACTTCCGGCCCTGCCATACCGTCCCCGGCATCGGCCGCAATCGTAAGGGGTCTGGGGTCATGGATAAAGCCGGCCACATCATCGATATAAGAACCGGTCAAATCCCCTTTTTTGTACGAGCCGTCTGCCTGCTGACCCGTCAATCGCCCTGCACCCTCGGGCATCTTTTCGACCATGCTCTGGAGTACCGGCAGTCCTTGGTCACCGGACAGGGGGATCGCATTCTCGCGGCAGAGCTTGATGCCGTTCATCTCCGGGGAGAGGTGGGAGGCGGTGACCATGGCTCCCCCATCAAACTTCTCCTTTATTATGGCATAGTACAGGAGAGGGGAACTGGTCAGGCCGAGATCGGTCACATGACCTCCCGCCCCGACAAATCCCCGGATAAAAGAAGATGCAGAGAGCTGGCGAGGAGAGGCGGGCGTCCCTCCCTACCGCAATCGTGCCGTAGTTCATGAGAGTCGCAAATGCCGCCCCGATCTTTTCAGCAACCGTTTCGTCCAGTTCGGCCGGATACGATCCCCTGATGTCGTAGGCCTTGAATATACCGGTCATGGTACTTTCCTGTCCTTGATAATGGGGGCATTGTCTCCTGGGGTCGCGGCCTGACCTGCGACCGATTCTGTCGCATGCCGGATCTCCTCCTCATCTCCCAGATAATAGTGGCGGACCGGGTGCAGGGAGTCGTCGAGCTCATAGATCAGGGGGAACCCGGTCGGGATATTGAGATCTGTGATCTCGCCATCGGGAACCTCGTCGAGATATTTGACAAGGGCGCGGATGCTGTTACCATGGGCTGCTATCATGACCTTTTTATTGGCCATGACCGCGGGAACGATCATCTCTTTCCAGTACGGCACAACCCTTTTTAACGTGTCTTCAAGTGATTCTGTGGCTGGCAGTTCCTCCTTTTTCAGGTCTGCGTACCGGGGGTCGAACCTCGGGTGACGGGGGTCGTTTTCTTTGAGCGCCGGAGGCCGGACCCTGTACCCCCGCCGCCATGCATGGACCTGTTCTTTCCCGAACTTATCAGTTGTTTCGCGCTTGTCCAGTCCCTGCAGGGCGCCGTAGTGGCGTTCGTTCAACCGCCACGAATGATGTACCGGAAGGTACATCAGGTCCATATCATCGAGGACGATCCACAGGGTCCGGATCGCCCGCCGGAGCACTGATGTGTAGGTAATATCGAAGGAGAACCCGCCGTCGTGGAGGAGACGGGCTGCCCGGTGGGCTTCTTCTATCCCCTGAATTGACAGGTCAACGTCAATCCACCCGGTGAACCGGTTCTCCCGGTTCCATATACTCTCACCGTGCCGCAGCAATACCAGGGTAAACATTCCCGCTCCTTTTTTAGCGATCGATTTGGCCGGTAAAAACCCGGTATTATTTCTTCGCATACAACGTTCCGGCCGAAAACGCCTTTTCTACCGGTTTTCCGAGATCGAAGTAGGTGGTCTGGGCATATACGAGCGGGTGGATCTTAAAAATATCCGGTTTTCCGTCAGTTATGCACGCTTTGTCAGCATATACCTCGACAACCTCACCGATACAGAGCCGGTGGCTCCCGCAATCCAAGGCTTTGAAGAGCCTGCATTCGATGCTGACCGGGCATTCTTCAGCCATGGGTGCAGTCTTCAGTTTACCATAGAAGGGGGTCCAGACCTTTGACTTATCTTCCCGTGCGCCGGAAACAATCCCGCAGTAGTCGGTCCCGACCACATCTTTGACGGAGGGGAAGTTCAGGCTGAACGTTTTGTTCTCCTCTATTCCCCTCGCAGTGTGCCGGTCCTTATTGATCGCGACGCAGACCATCGGGGGTGCCATGCAGGCAACGGTGGCTGCCCCGGCAGTCATGTAGTTTGCTTTTCCTTTCAGGGTTGTACCTACGAGCACGGCGGGCATGACACTCATATACGGCACAGGGCCGAGCATGATTTTGTCCATGGTTCCACTCATCGATGATATTTGGACAAGAGGAGTTTAAAGGTATCTTTGTGAGGGTTTGATAAATTGGCATTAAACAGGGAATATTAACAAGGTGAAATAGCACTCGTTACCGTGTACGCACCAGCCCCGTTGAGGACGGGAAGCCCGTTTCGGCGAAAAATGTGGATTGAACAGGAATCCGGATTGTAAAGCCGGTTACCCAGCCGTCACTTTCTTCTGCTCTTTCCTAACCATGACCCCGATGACCATACTCATGATACCGTAGATGATGGCAAATATCCCCAGATACACGGCAACAAGCACTATTGCACCGAACGCTGGCAGGAAGAAGAATATCCCTCCGAGAATTATCGAAAGCATCCCGGAAAAAACAAGCAGAAACCGGTGCTGTGTGTATTCCGGATGGAAGATCGCTATCGAGAGATCGATAAATCCGAAAAAGAGCATAAGGATGGCAATAATAACCGTAAGCGCCTCAGCAGCGATCCACCGGTACAGGATGGATGCAATTCCGACGAGCAGGCCGAGGACTCCCACAGCGAGGAGTACAACGGATTGCGGTGCACCGGCCGGGGACTTGAGTGCAAGCACCAATGCAAGAATCGCAGCAATGATGATCAGGATCCCGATGAGGGTTACCACGACCTGAACGGCAATACCGGTCCAGATCAGTACCAGAATACCAATAATACATGCAAAGAGTCCACGGGCAATGAACGAACCCCATTTCACGGGATAAAACGGGGTAGCAATAATTACAACGTCTTCTGGCATAGAATACACAACCAACGATTCTTTTTTCATCCCCTCGTATATATATCAGGTACATGCGTAACCGGTGCCCATCACCGTGACCGGCACGACCTTCCCTTTATTCTGTGTATACAATCGCAGCATCCTGTGTAATCGAACCGGGTGCATGCAATACACGTGTTGTAAATCCCTGCAGGATGCACGCCACGGGAAAGTTCATCGATCCTTTCGGATAAAAATCAGGAGCGCTTTTAGGCTCTGGAGAAATCCTGACAGACCCCCTCTTGCACTTTCGGAGGCTTTTGGCACTTGTTGTCGTTTACTCCCGCACAATTGTTGCATCCTTCAAAGAGCGATGATCCCTAAAAGAAGTAAAAAAAACAATTCCGGTGATCAAAAACATCCATTTTTTCCCGTTGTTTCTTTTGAAAAAGTGGTGGTAGGAATGAAAGTATACCAAAAAAACGACTAATGCTCATTTTTTCGCAACGTCACGGTCGAAGAAAATGTTTTTCCCCGATGCCGAGAGCGGAATCGCATAGGCAACGGTACAGTCTTTCCCGAGGAACCCGAGGTTCATCGCAACCGAACCTGCAGTATACATGATCCGATTGTCCACGTTGTGGATCTGTGCGGTCTTTGCCGCTGAACCAACCGCTATACCGAGATCCGCCATCCGTACCGCGCAGTTGGGGCCGGCGTATGTCGTAGTGAAAGGTCTCTTTTTTTGTGTAGCTTTTTCAAGGGCAGCACAGGTCGCGTATCCGCAGGCCCCGCAGTTGATCCCGACTGAAACATCGCCACGAACGCCGACAACAAGACAGGAATCACATGCGGCAATATTCTTTGCATCGCGCACGAAGAATCCCAGTCCGTGCTTCGAACCATAGTCCGACATCGCATGGGAGAGTTTTTTTATCTGGGCGTCTGTGAGCACATGCAGGATAATTTCGTCCTGCCCTTTTGCTTTTGGTGCGGTGCGGGCTGCAAGCGCCATGAGCCCGGCGACTGCGGTCACAGCTGTTTTCTCAACGGTCATGTTTGAGTATGGGAAACTGCCGGGAGATAAAGCCGCAGGTTCCCGGCAGGTATGCGAAAAAGAGATCCGTACCTGCACTTCTCCGGAGCAGGGCAGGCCTTTACCGCTGGATCCTGAATGCGACGCCGTCAAACAACGCAACTATGCGGTCGCCTTTGTACACCACCACCCGGTACGTCTCGCAGGTTCCGTTCGATGCGATACGCTCCGCAACCGCAGCGAGCCGGCCGCGGGCGGGCGCAATATACTGGATGTGCACGGAGACTGCCGTATGGTGGATTCCTCCGCAGTTTGATGCAATGCCAAAGGCATGGTCTGCAAGAGAAAAGACGGCACCTCCATGCGCAATACCGTGCGGGTTACACTTGCCGGTACAGTCCATCTCGACACGTGCGTAGCCATCCCGGGCCTCGGTGATATGCAGATCCAGCAGCCGGCCAAACTCGCTGTCTTCAAATTCGGCGATCCGGCCTTCCACGGACCCCTGCGGGGGATCTTCCGGGGAATTCCCGAGCCCGTTCATAACAGTCCCGCCCGGAAGAGGCAACCGGCCCGGCCGTCACTTGTTGTATTTTTTCTGGGTGTAGGCATATTTCTGGGTCTCCCCGCCGTGGGCGACGATATAGAACCATTCGTACAGCGATTTGAGCGTGCCGTACTGCTGGTACCGGCGCATGGAGAAGCCGACCTTCAGTCTCCCGTCGAACCGGATCTTCCCTTCATCCTTCATGCGCATCGCAATCTCGAGGTCGTCCCCGGCATCAATGCACCGGTACATGCCGGCCCGGATAAATGCGTCCCTGCGGAAGGCGGTATTGCAGCCGAGCGTGTAATAGAATGTGCGGCTGTAGTACCCGATACGGGAGAAGGTATTGGCCAAGAGAAGCGAAAAACGGTTGCCGATGCTCTCCTCGATGGGGTAGACCGGGCCAAAGACCTGAACCACGGCCGGGTCAGCGAAATCCTCCCTGATGCACTCGATCCAGTCCGGAGGGGGGATGCAGTCGGCATCGGTTGATGCGATGATATCGCCTTTTGAGGCCATGACACCATCGTTTCGTGCCCCGCCGACTTTTTTACTGGTCTGGATGAAGACCTTGTTCGCATACTTCCGGGCAATCTCGCAGGTCTTGTCCGTTGAGCCGCCGTCAACAACGATGATCTCATACTCGTTTTTGTCTACGGTCTGATGCGAGAGCGAAACCAGGCACTGGGCAATGTTCTCCTCTTCGTTGAATGACGGGACGACGACCGAGATCATGAGGTATGAAAAACTCCTGTATTTTTTTTAGGCTGTCGGGTTATAAGCGTGATGCCGGGTTAAGGAAAAACCGTTCATACAGGATACGACTGTACAAAATCCAGCACGCTCCGGATGCATCCGTCCATATTGAGGTACTCGAACTGGGCAAACCGGCCCACGAGCGCAATGCCAAGCGACCGGCAGTAGTCCCGGATAATGGCGATGTTTTCCTGGTATTTCCTGTCGTACACAACATAAGCGAACGGCTGGCGTACGACCGAGGCAAAAACGATCTGATCGAGGGAAAGAAGGTCCATTGCGACGAGCGTGCCGGTGACCTCCCCTATCAGTTCCCCGTCGGTCATGTGCGCCACGTTGTCACCGGGCTGGTGGGTGATCTCGGCAAGGATGGAGCTGTGTCCCTCCGGCGCCACGTGCCGGCTGTACTGCGAGGGAAACGAGATCCGGTTGGTCTTCCCGAGCGCCGGGTCGGGGATATAAAGCCAGGAATAATCCGGGACGCTCCCGCGGAGCCCGATGTTGACACAGATGAGTGAGTTGTACATGAGTGCGTCGCAGGCTTCCCGTACTGCCACCGGCACATCGGCAAGAACCGCAATCAGGTGCTGGAGGGGAATGGTGGAGATGATGCGGTCCGCCTCGACTGATCCTGTCCCGCTGCTGATGATCCACCGTGCACCCTGTTTTCTCACCGAACGGATCCGGAAATTTGTCTTTATGTAAGGCTCCACCGGCCGTGCAATTGCCTTTACGAGCGCTTCGATCCCGCCATCGAGCGGGTAGGAAAAGACCGACTGGTGGATGTACCCTTCCGTTGAGATACCGATCGCGGATTTTATCACATCTTCAACCGGCGGCCTTGGAATGCGCCCGTCCACCCAGTGCAGGGACATCTTCTCCGTCGGGTATTTCCAGATCTTCTCGTTATACGGCACCATGTAGCACTCGGCGATCCCTTTTCCAAACGTGTAGTAGATCCAGTCACGGAAGGTTTCGGGGGCAGATAGCTCGCCCTTTTCCACGGCCACAAGCGTCTTCACAAACTCGGAAATGCAGAAGAACCGGTCCTCTGCAGGTAGGTCAGAAAGGCCGTTCTCGAAGGGGTATTTCACGTACCGTCCCTTGTAGAAGATCTTCGTGTTCCGGGTGTTCTGCTGCTCGTTTCCCCGGATCATCTGCCGCATGAAAGCGAGGACTTCGGTGTCCCGGGAAAAAATGATGTGAGAACCGCCGATATCAAAGGTAAACCCCTCATCGGTGCGTGACCGGCAGAGCCCGCCATATACCGGCTCTGCTTCAAGGACTACAAGATCTGTGCCTTTTTCGTGCAGGAGCCGGGCCAGCGTAAGGCCGGATAATCCGCCCCCGAGAATTGCTGTTTTCACTGCCCAGATGTTGGCGGGCAGAATTTATAAAAATGCACCGTTGCCGGTAAAAAAAGGGGCTGGTTTACCGTTTTGAGATGTACCAGCCGGTCTGGGTTTCGTCAAGAACCTTATCCGATGTCTTTGCGGTGAATATGCTGACGACATACATGGCCACAACTGATATGACAAGAGGGTAGAACGAGAAGTGTAAGGCGAGATTTCCATAGTTATAGCCAAAGAGCGTGATATTGAAGTAGTTGAGAGCCCCGAACACCACGGACGAGACAAGTCCCAGGAACATACTTGCAAGCGCCCCGTCACGGGTTGCACCCCGCCAGTAGAGACCGGCAAGGAACGGGACTGCAAAGGTGGCAAGCATGATCCCGATTCCCATCCAGATGAGGCTGGCAAGCGCAGCCGGCGGGTTGATCGCAAGGATCATTGTACCGAGGGCGGAGAGTATTACGACAACCTTGGAGAGCAGGACGACGCTCTTGTCGCTCGCATTTGGCCTGATAATCTTCTTATACAGGTCCCATGAACACATTGCGCCGATGGTCAGCATCAACCGGTCAGTCGTTGACATGACGGCCGCAAGCACGATCACTGCGAAGACTGCCCAGAGGGCAAGGATGGGGAGTGAGTACTGGATGCCATAGAGAATGATGAAATCAGAGGCATTCGAGACGGCGGGCAGGGTAAACACTCCGCCTTTGACCATCACGAGCCCGGCGAGCCCCGTAAACTTTAAGAGATACATGGCTGCGCCGTAAATCAGGAAGGCGACGAGCGGGGCCCATTTGAAATATTTGACATCCTTTACCGCAAGCACGTTGTTGATGACATGCGGCGCGCAGGCAAGGCCCACCATGAGCATGATCGCAAACGAAACAATGTAGGCGGGGGTGAATGCACCGTTGGGCATCCACGGCATGACAAGGTTCGGGTTGATGGTCGCGAGCACCTCATTGACATGCGTAAAACCGCCAGCATAGTAGATGATGATCGGGGCCATGACAAATATCCCCACAATGAGGATAATCGACTGGATCAGGGACGCCCATGCGACTGCATACAGCCCGCCAATCGTGGTATAGATCATGGTCACGAGAGTTGCAATAAGGAGCGCAAGCCACAGGGGGATCGCAAAGAGCCACATCAGCACAATCGCGATGGCAGTATACTGCCCGACAAGGTAGATGAGCGAAACGATGATCCCGGCGACAGCCGAGAGCGAGCGCAGCGCTGTGGGGCTCTCGTACCGGTGGGCAAGGTAATCCTGCACGGTTACGTACCCTGAAGTCTTTGCCACGTTATGGAGCTTGACCCCAAAGAAGATGATACAGAACCCTATTGCGAGCGGGACGAAGATCTCTTCCCACATGGTCGGCCAGCCAGCCCGGTACCCGAGCCCCGAGACACCCAGGAGCGACATGCCCGAGCAGACGGTACCGATCATAAGCAGAACAAAGACCCAGAACCCGAGCGAGCGGCCGGCGACAAGGTAATCTTCGGCAGTCTTGATCTTTTTCGAGGCCCATACACCGATGCCCAGGAGGACAAGGAAATAGATGGCAATAACCGCAATGGTAACGTAGTCCGTCATTTTCAGTCATGCCCCCGAAATGTCAGGCCCCAGTACAGCAGCAGGATGATAACCACAAGGGTCACACCGCCGACGGCCAAAACGGTAATATCCGGTAATCCAAACATACTATCATTTTGAATTGTTGCATGCTAGCATATAACATAATCGAAATGTAACGGCGCAGGTTTTTTTCCGGCTTCCTGCCGGAAGCGCGGAGTGTAAAGGAAAAGAGATTATCCGGGGCCGGCAGCCAATGAAAAACCGGGACACGGCGATCCAGACGGGCAGGATCGGGACATTAATGAGGATGAGATCCATCCTGATCTCCCCGATTGAGCTGTCCAGAGGGTGTTCCGGGGACAAAATCGCAAAAAAGGGGGCTTATTGTTTTACAAAAATCTCAATTCCTAGTCCGTTTGACGGATTGATAGTGTTGGAGTGCTTTAAAAAGAATCAAAGAGACCCTCATGGAGGCTGAATATTTCCCTGAACAGGCTGACGAATGGGGGAATGAGAGAACGCGGATATGAGGCTTTGGGGTCGGAATTCCAGTATATGACCAGCTCAAAGAAGTCGTACTAAAAAACAGGTACCCATCAAAAATCCAAAAAAAAGTTTATTTGCTGCTCGTCACCGTCTTTGTGCCGCGCAAAATCCCAATCCTTCCGGTCCGGATCAGCTCCTTGATCCCGAACTGGCGGAGCAGTTTCTCCATCGCATTGATCTTGTCGGTATCCCCGACCACCTGCAGGATCACGGACTTTGCACCCACGTCCACGATCTGGGCGCGGAAGATGGTCGCAATCTGCATGATCTCCGCACGGGTCGTCCCCTGGTCGGCGGTCACCTTGAACATCACCAGTTCACGTTCGACCCGCTCGTTGTCGGTCAGATCGGAAACCTTGATCACATCGATGAGCTTGTTGAGCTGCTTCATCACCTGCTCGATCTGCGCATCGTCTCCGATCACGACAATCGTGATCCGGCTCATGTCGGGTTCCTCGCAGGGACCGACCGCGAGGCTCTCGATGTTAAAGCCGCGCCGGGAGAAGAGTCCCGTGACCCGGGAGAGGACACCGGCCTTGTTCTCCACAAGGATGGATAACGTGTGTGCTTTCATGATGGCGGATGCCCCCCGATCATCTCGTTGATGGCAGCTCCTGCCGGTACCATGGGAAAAACGTTCTCCTCCCGCTCGATCCGGAAGTCCAGCACAAACGGCCCGTCACAGTCCACCGCGGCCTTAAGCGCCGGCATCACCTCATCGCAGGACTCTACCTTGATGCCGTCGATACCGTACGCCTGCGCGATCCTGACAAACTCCACCGGCGGGAGCTCGGTATATGCATAGCGCCGGTCGTAGAAGAGTTCCTGCCACTGGCGCACCATGCCGAGGTACATGTTGTTTAAGATCGCGATCTTCACCGGGATGTTGTAATGCGCCGCGGTTCCCATCTCCTGGATGTTCATCTGGATGCTCCCGTCGCCGGCCACGTCAAAGACCGGGACATCGGGCCGGGCAAAGTGTGCCCCGATAGCAGCCGGGAAGCCGTAACCCATCGTCCCAAGGCCGCCCGACGTAATCCACGTGCGGGGGTGCCGGAAGCAGAGGTCCTGGGCGGTCCACATCTGGTTCTGGCCCACCTCGGACACGATCACCGCATCACCCTTTAATAATTCGTTCATCTGCTGGAGGATGGACTGGGGGTGAAGACACCCGTTGTCTTTCCCGTACCGGAGCGGGTGGTGCTGCTTCCAGTGCTTTATCTTCTTCTGCCATGCATCGCAGGCGTTCTTCTTCTTTAAGCCCGCGATCATGTCGGAAAGCACGGATTTTATATCGCCAACAATCGGCACGTCAACGCGCTTGTTTTTTCCGATTTCGGCCGGGTCGATGTCGATATGGATGATCCTCGCATGCGGTGCAAAGGTGTCGATCTTGCCCGTGACCCGGTCGTCAAACCGTGCCCCGATGGCGATCAAAAGATCGCTTTCGGTGACCGCGAAGTTCGCGTACTCGGTGCCGTGCATGCCCAGCATGCCGAGGTTGAGCGGGTGATCGCAGGGTATACACCCGATGCCCATCAGGGTTGTGGTGATGGGAATGCCAAGGTTGGTGGCAAACACCACGAGTTCCGGTGATGCATTGGATGAGATCACACCGCCGCCTGCGTAGATGAGCGGTCGCTCGGCTGCCACGATCAGTTCGATCGCCTTGTCGATCTGGCGCTTATTCCCCTTGTACGTCGGGTTGTATCCCCGGAGCACCACTTTATCCGATACGATCGGCTCTTTGACCGACCGGGTGTTGACATCCTTCGGGAGATCGACAAGCACCGGCCCCTGCCGTCCTGTGCCCGCGATGTAGAACGCCTCTTTTATCACCCGGGGAATGTCTGCCGTGTCCTTCACGAGGTAGTTATGCTTGGTGATCGGCATCGTGATGCCCTGGATGTCGGATTCCTGGAACGCGTCGTTCCCGAGCATCGTGGTCGGCACCTGTCCGGTAATGGCAACAAGGGGAACCGAGTCCATGTACGCCGTGGCAATACCGGTGACAAGATTGCAGGCACCGGGCCCCGATGTGGCAAGGCATACCCCTACCCGGCCGCTCGCACGTGCATACCCGTCTGCTGCATGCGCTGCTGCCTGTTCGTGCCGTACCAGAATATGCCGCAATGGTGAATCGTAGAGTTCATCATAGATCGGCAGCACCGAGCCGCCAGGGTAACCGAATATCGTATCGGTCCCCTCGCGCTGCAGTGATTCGATGAGGAGTTTTGCCCCGGTCTTCATGTTCGTTCCTCCAGTAGTCTGTTCATACCGGCGATCATCGCCTCGACGCTCGCCATGATAATGTCCGTGCGGGCGCCCCGTGAAGTAATTATCTTCCCGTCTTTACTTAACCTTACTGTTACTTCGACGAGCGCATCCGTCCCGCCGCTGATCGCGTCCACGTGGTACTCCTCAGCCGGATATCTGCAACATCAGCAACCGATTTTGCAAGCACCTGCATCGCGGCATCGACCGGCCCGTCGCCGGTTGCCGCGCCGGTCAACTCCTTTCCCTTGACTTCGAGGGTGACCGAGGCGGTGGGGATCATGTTGCTCCCCGATACGACCGTAAACTGCCGCAGCTTGATCGTGGGCCGGCACTCCATGGCAAGCACGACATCGGCAACAGCCATGAGATCCGCATCGCTCACCCGTTTCCCCGAGTCGCCGAGTTCCTTGATCCGTGCAACGATGGCCTTGAGCTGCTGCCCGTTCGGCGCGTACTTCATCTCGTGCAGTGCCGCTTCCACGGACGCGGAACCGGAATGTTTCCCAAGCACGATCCGGCGGTTCCTGCCGATCTGCTCGGGTTTGATGGACTCGTAAGTCGACGGCTCCCGGATCACGCCATGGGCGTGGATGCCGCTCTCGTGGGTAAACGCCATCTCGCCGACAATTGCCTTGTTGACCGGCAGCGGCACGCCCGTGAGGCGGGACACAAGGGTCGAAAGATGGTAGATCTCTTCTTTTTTGATGCCGGTCGGGTAGCCGTAGAGCACCTCGAGGGACATGACCAGTTCCTCAAACGGGGTGTTCCCCGCCCGCTCGCCAAGCCCGTTCACCGTCACATGGGCGCAGGTGGCGCCGGCTTTGAGGGCTGCGACCGTGTTTGCGAGCGCAAAGCCGAGGTCATCGTGGCAATGGATAGAGAGCGGGGCGATCCCCGCAAGAGGCGGGACGAATGCGGTGATCTTCTCGGGCGTGAGCACGCCCACCGTGTCGCAGAAGCAGAGCCGGTCGGCCCCGCGCTCCACGCCACCGGAAAAGACATGGCGAAGGAATTCCTGGTCGGCCCGGGATGCATCCTCGCCCGAGAGTTCGACGATGAGCCCCCGGCTTTTCGCGTACTCGACCGAACTCCATGCCATCTCCGCGACCTCCTTTCTGGTCTTGCGCATCTTCTTTTCGATATGCAAGTCGCTTGTCGGGATCACGAGGTGGACGGAGTCCGCGCCGTTGTCCGCGGCATAATCGATGTCGGTTTTCACGGCACGGACAAAAGTGCAGGTCTCAACCCGGAGCCCGGCGTCAGATATAAGCCGGATCGCGTCCTGCTCGCCAACGGATGCCGCAGCAGAGCCGGCTTCGATGACATCGACACCTATGTCTGCAAGTTTGGTCGCAATCTCTAATTTCTGGTCCGGGTTTAACGATACACCCGGGGTCTGTTCCCCGTCCCGTAACGTGGTATCAAAAAAGCGCAGTTTACTGGCGAATAAAACACTCACTCATGGCAGACACCATGCAGCAATATAGGAGTGGTGCATATAAAAAATCTCGCTGCACCACAAGCCCGGTATCCCAAAAAATGCAAATAATTGCCGTTATTTTTATCCGGCACCGGCGTTTCCGGAGAAATCTCTTTAGGGCCGGGAAAAGAACCCTCTAGTAAAATACGGTCCCTCTACCCATGTCACTTTTTCAGCCCGGTAACGGAAACACCTCCGACCATCCGGCATCCGCTGCCCCGGTAACGGAGGCATGCCAGGATCTTGGATCTGCCAGAACCCGCGGGGAGCTCGGGAAAAAGATCGCAACCATGGTTCTGAAGTATTCTCCCCGCGATATCCGGCAGATGATGACAAACTTCGGGAATGCGATCCGGGATATCTCTCCCGAGTACCGTGCGGAACTCGAAGCGGCGGTCACCGGCCACCTGCTCGGAACGTACCAGGACATCCGGCTCGCGGATCAGCAGGGCACCTTTGCCCGGATGAAGGAGCCGGTCACTGCCCATGAACGCCCCTACTGGGAGATGGTGGCCACTCAGTGCCAGAACGGCCCGGGCGATCTCCGGCTCCGGTTTTTGAAGTTCCTGCTCGCCGGATACTGCATGATTGTCCGGCAGGAGCCGGATCACCCTGTAGGTATGCACTTTCCCGGTGGCGACAAAGTCGATCGGATCGATGGCATCTATTACTGCCCGGTACGGGATAAGGCAAACGACGTGGATGCCGCCCTCTGCCCGTTCTGCCCGGCACAGCAGATCCCGGCTGTCGGGTACCTCAGGCCGCCGGTCAACGCAAGCGAGCACCGGAAACAGGAGTTCATCGACAACTGCTACCGGTATCATAACTTTAATGGGTGAGGGAAAGTTGGTTATCTGTCACCCGGCAGGAAATCGCCAGCGAAAAACATTTAAGAAAAATAAACGAGGGCTCGTGCGCCTCAGGGCCCCTCCGGGGCACGGCGGGGCAAGAAAGTTTTTGCGCATTTTTAATTATTGATCCGCCGCGGGGCGTCCCTTTTGGGGCGGTGGCGTTCATCGTATGCGGGTTTGGGGGAGACATCCCCCATCAGTATGATCCAGAGAACGGAGCCAATAAGAGCTGGCCTAGCTCTGCCAAACATTTTTAAAAACAGGTTAAACCCGATCAGCACATCTTGGCAAAACATCCCAGCACTCCCCTGTGACCTCAATAGATCTCCTGCCGGGTGCAGGATTGATAAGCCCGGCCTCCCTACCAACACAGTACAATTTCCTCTGCGGAAATAATGACGCTCTGTGCACCCCGCCGGTGATCTCATGACCGATAATGTACCATCGCTCGATTCCCCGTCGCTCTACATCAACCGCGAACTGAGCTGGATACGGTTCAACCACCATGTGCTGGAAGAAGCACGGGACGAGCGGCACCCGCTCCTCGAACGGGTGAAGTTTCTCTCGATCTTTGCCAACAACCTCGATGAGTTTTTCATGATCCGGGTCTCGGGTCTCCAGCGGCAGGCCGCAAAAGGTGTGCTCAAGGCCCCGCCCGACGGGATGACGGCATCTGAGCAGATCCTCGCTATCGAAAAGGCGCTTATTCCCGAACTTGATCTCTCGTTCGAATGCTGGAACGGCGAGATCCTTCCCCGGCTCGCTGCTGCCGGTATTTTCATTCACGAGTATGGTGAGCTGGATGCAGAGCAGAAGCAGGCCCTGCACACGTTCTTTGTCGAGGAGGTGTTTCCGGTACTTACCCCGCTCGCCTTCGATTCCGCCCACCCGTTCCCCTTCATCTCCAACCTTTCGCTGAACCTTGCAATCACCATCCGTGACCCGAAGGGAAAAGAGCTTTTTGCCCGGATCAAGGTGCCCACCGGCCTTTTTCCCGGCTTATCCGGATACCGGATACACAGGCTCCCGGCCGGCGCGATGACAAGCAGGTTCACCTCGTCTATCTTGAAGACCTCGTCGCCGCACACCTCGACCTGCTCTTCCCCGGTCTCGAAGTGATCGGCGCCTCACCCTTCAGGATCACACGGGATGCAGATCTCGATATCGAAGTCGACGAGGCATCCGATCTCCTGACCACGGTCGAGGAGATCATGGAGCAGCGGGCCCGGGGTACTCCGGTCAGGATTGAAGTGGACTGCTCGATGCAGGAGAGCACCTGCCTCATGCTCGAAAAGAAGCTGGGCACCAGTTCCCACATGCTGTACCGGATTGGCCACCCGGTAGGCATGGCCGATCTCATGGAGCTCCTCTCCCTCGACAGGCCCGATTTGAAAGACACGCCTTTCCAGCCATCGGTGCCGCCGGAACTTGCCGAGGAAAAGGACATCTTCTCTGCTATACAACGAAAGGATATCCTCCTCTTCCATCCCTATGACAGTTTCTCGCCCGTGATCAATTTTATCCGCCAAGCGGCCCACGACCCGGGCGTCCTTGCCATCAAGATTACCCTGTACCGGGTGGGATCCAATTCTCCCATTGTAGATGCACTCATGGAGGCCCGGGAGAACGGGAAGGCAGTAGCGGCCTTGATCGAACTCAAGGCACGGTTTGACGAGGAGAACAACATAGGCTGGGCCCGGGCACTGGAACGGGCCGGCGTGCACGTGGTTTACGGGGTCATCGGTCTCAAGGTGCATGCGAAGCTCTGCATGGTAGTCAGGCGCGAAAAAGACGGCATCCGCCGGTACATGCATCTTGGCACCGGCAACTACAATGCGACCACGAGCCGTATCTACACCGATTTCGGGATGTTTTCCTGCGACCGGGAGATCGGGGACGATGTGGCAAACCTCTTCAACTTCCTGACCGGCTACGCACGCATTGACCAGTACCATAAGCTGGCCGTTGCGCCGGTCACGCTCCGGTCTGCGATCGTCTCCCACATCGACCGGGAGATCGCAAATCATCGTAAACACGGCGGCGGTCACCTCATCTTCAAGATGAACGCGCTGGTAGATTACGAATGCATCACTGCCCTGTACAGGGCCTCGCAGGCCGGGGTTAAAGTCGATCTCCAGGTCAGGGGTATCTGCTGCCTGCGGCCTGGCATCCCGGGCGTAAGCGAGAACATCACGGTCAGCACGATTGTCGGGCGTTTCCTGGAGCATGCACGGATCTACTATTTCCAGAACAACGGGGAGGACGAGGTGCTGCTCGGGAGCGCGGACCTGATGCCCCGCAACCTTGACCGGCGCGTGGAGGTGCTCTTCCCGGTTGCCGATCCGGCGATCAAGAAGGTGCTCCTCTCGATCATCCTGGATACCGAGCTCCGGGACAACCAGCAGCTCCGGCTGATGGAAGGCGACGGGACGTACGAGCGGAAACGCCCCTCAACAGGCGAATCGCCGGTCGACTCCCAGTCCTGGTTCCTCGACCACAAGGGGATCTGGTACTATGCCGGGCCCTGAACCAGCAACGGCCGTACCCGGGCCCTGCACCTTCGGGGCAGGCCGGCTGCTCCCGCTTATCGACGTACTCTCGGCCGAGATCGCCGGGGTACGGGAGGCCGATGATATCGAGCATGTCCACCGCATGAGGGTGGCATCCCGCCGGCTCCGTGCGGCACTTCCCCTTTTTGCCGACTGCTTCCCGGAAAAGGAGTACCGGCTCTGGTTGCGCGAGATAAAGAAGATCACCCGGGCACTCGGGGCTGCACGGGACACGGATGTCCAGATCGCGTTTTTAAAAAAATACCTCAAATCACAGGCCGGCCCGGTGCCACATGACGCTCCTGTAAAAGCCCCGGAAAATACATCGCACACCGGGGATCTCCTTGGTACCCTCCTCGCCCGGCTCCAGAAACAGCGCGGGGCCTTTCAGAAACAGGTGACCGCGGTGCTGGACGAGCTGGAGCACTCGCAGGTGCTCCCGTCATTAAGGAAGGCATGTGCCCCGCCCGCTGAACCGGCAAAGAGAAGGAAATGTGAGCGGTATGCCGGGATCCTCCCGGTCGCTGCCGGCCGGATCGGCAAGCGGCTTCAGGCCATCAGCCGTTATGAACCCTTCGTGCACAACCCGGATGCGGTCTTCGAGCACCACGCGCTCCGGATCGCTGCAAAGAAACTGCGGTATACGCTCGAAGCCTATGCCCCGCTCTATAGGCGCGATCTCGCCAGACCCATCGCCCGGATAAAGAAGATCCAGGATCTTCTGGGGGAGATCCATGACTGCGATGTCTGGATCGAACAGATGTCGCTCGCGATCGTCAGGCAGCGCGGCCGTGCGCACCCGGGTAAGGGCGCGGCCGGGGCATCCGTATCTGCCGTGGCCCCATTCCGGCGGCTGCTGGCCAACCGCGAGAAACGCCGGGCCAGGCTGTACCGGCAGTTTGTCCGGGTACCTGGGACACCATTGTCCGGAACGGTTTCTGGGAGAACCTGTCGTCAGCAGCGCTCACCGGGCAGCGATCGGCCTTCTCCGGCCGCCGTTCCCTTCCGGCAAAAGAGGAGCGCGAGGCATTCCTCCGGCTCGCCGCCGTTGCACCGGATCACGTGGCTCACAGCCGCACGGTCACGGCGCTTGCGCTCCGGCTCTTCGATGACCTTGCCCCCCTCCACGGCCTTTCCAGTCGCGACCGCACGCTCCTCTCCTATGCCGCGACCGTGCACGACATCGGCTGGATCCACGGGCAGGCCGGCCACCAGAAGGAGAGTGCAGGAATGATCCTTGCTTCACCCGGCCTTCCGGTACCGGTCCGGGAACAGGGGATCGTCGCTCTCATCGCCGGGCTCCATGGTGGGAAGATGCAGGCACGCCCGGATGGTTTCTTCACCCTCCTTGTACCGGCTGACCAGAAACGGGTGCGCGTTCTTGCAGCGCTCCTCCGCGTTGCCGACGGGCTCGATTACCTCCACGCCGGGAGCGTGACCGGCCTTTCCTGCACCATCCGTGCAACCGAAGTCCTCTGCACGCTCACCGGTACCGGGGACACGGCAACCGAGAAAGCCCGGGCAACCCGGAAGAGCGATCTCTTCACTGAGGTATGCGGAAAAACGCTGGTGATTGCATGAAGTCAAAGAAGAAGATCGGTGCCGCCGGGCGTATCGTGGCATTCATCGATATTGGGACAAACTCCGTCCGGATGCTGGTGGTCAGGTTCAACCCCAACCACTCCTACAGCATCCTCACCCGGCAGAAACAGCAGGTGCGTCTCGGGGAAGGGGAATTTGACGAGGAGGAGATCACACAAGAAGCCATCGATCGGACCTGTGTTGTCTGCCGGAAGTTTGTCGGTCTCGCCCGCACGTTCAATGCAGAAGAGTTCGTCGCGGTGGCCACCTCGGCCGCACGTGAGGCAACCAATCAGGATGTCCTGCTCACCCGGCTCCGCCAGGAGGCGCAGATCGATGTACGGGTGATCTCCGGGCTCGAGGAAGCGCGGCTGATCTACCTCGGGGTCGCAAGTGGCCTGCACCTCGGCGACCGGCAGGCATTCTTCATCGACATCGGCGGCGGAAGCACCGAGATCTCGCTTGGCGGCCAGCAGCAGTTTACGATGCTCGAGAGTTTTCGGCTCGGGGCGATCCGGCTCACCAATCTCTTCCTTCCCGAGAACGCTGCCGGGCCTGTGCGGCCTGATCAGTACAAGCTCATCCAGCAGTACGTGAGAAACGCCATCATCCACACGATCCAGAAAATCAAAAAACAGAAGATCGATCTCGCGGTGGGGAGTTCCGGCAGCATCATGAACATGGCTGATATTGCTGCAAAGGCACTCCATCCCGAAGGCGGTGTACCTGCCGGTGTGCTCGCGTACCGGGATCTCAGGAAAGCGATAGACCTGCTCTGTGCGCTCCCGCTCGAAGAGCGCCGTAAGGTGCCCGGGATCAACGCCGAACGGGCCGACATCATTATCGCGGGAGCGGTGATCCTCGAGACCTTCATGAAAGAGCTCGGGCTTGAATCCATCACCACAACCTCCCGTGGCCTTCAGGACGGCATGCTTATGGACTACCTCTCGCGTATGGAAGACTTCCCTCTCTTCAGGACGCTGTCCCCGAGGGAGAGAAGCGTCCTCCAGCTGGGCAGATCCTGCGGGATCAACGAGGTACATGCCCGGACCGTGACCCGGCTCGCGCTTGAGATCTTCGATTCGGCAAAGGAGATCCGGTTGCACGATTATGGCGACGGGGAGCGCGAACTCCTCGAATACGCCGCGTTCCTGCACGATATCGGGTCGTTCATCTCGTTTGCCAACCACCATGCCCATTCCTATTATATTATCAAGAACTCCGAGCTTCTCGGGTTTGACCAGAAAGAGATCGATATCATGGCAAACATCGCACGTTTCCACCGGAAGAAAAAGCCGAGGAAGAAACACCTTGATATTCTCGACATCGCCGACCACGAACAGCGGATGGTGCTGGTGCTTGCGATGTTTGTCCGGCTGGGCGAGAGCCTTGACCGGAGCCACGCGGGGCTCGTGGAGCACGCGGAGTTTGCCCGGGCGGAAAAGAACGAGGTCATTCTCGATATTATCGCGCAGAATGACAGCCAGCTCGAGATCTGGGGCGTGGAGGCTGAACAGCGGGCCTTTGAAAAGGTGTTCTCAAAGCATCTGGCTATTGAGGTGATCGCGCCCCGTACAGGCGGCGATGTGAACGGGCAGAAGGATACCTAGAAAAAAATCTGACGGTAAGGGAACAGTGGCATGGCAGGGTACGGGTTTATTTCCCCCTATTTTTCAGGAGCATTATGGCGAAGTGTATTCCCCCTCATCCTGGCACGGGATGCCCCTCGTACTCCATCGTCCCGCGGTCTCCGTCAACGCTTACGGTTGTCCCGGTCCTGAGCGGTCGAGCGGGATATCCGGGCGGTCGATCATCGGTATTTTACCGATGATAGCCCCGGTGGCGATGATGGGTTCAGCCTCGGTGTTCACGATCGCTGCGGGGGCGTGGCCGTTACGGCTCAGGGCATAGAGAACATACGAGCCGACGGTCGATCCCTTGCCGTAGGGAAACGCGAGCACGGTACCGGCGACCGAAGTGCCCTCGAGTGGGTGTCCTTTCTCCACAATGATGCCTGTTTCGGGATCGACCCCGGAGAGGAACGATATCGGGTCAGGGCTCACAAGCAGCCTGCCCGCCCCTCTACCCCCGGAAATGCTGCGACCGGTAATTATCAAAATCACACCACATAAATGGTTGAAGATGAAGATATATGAGTAATATGGAAGAGACCTCGGTCGATAATGCGACCCCTCAAAGCGAACTCAAGTACCAGATCCAGCTGAACGAGCTTGAGGCGGCGCTCCTTGAACAGAAGGTCAGAGCCGAAGATCTCCAGAAGGAAAATGCGCAGCTGAAACGGGAGAACAACCAGCTCAAGCGCATGCCGCTCTTTGTCGCGGTGATCGTCGATATTCTGGAGAACAACGAGATTTATCTCCGCCAGCAGGGAAACAACCAGGAGTACATCACCCACGCATCCGATGAACTCCGGCCGCTGTTAAAGCCCGGAACAAAAGTGGCGGTCAACAACGCACTGTCAATCGTCAAGGTGATCGGGAACGTGTACGATTCCCGTGTCCGGGTGATGGAACTGGAGGAGTCACCCGAGATCTCCTATGCGCAGATCGGCGGCCTGTCCGACGAGATCAAGGAGGTACGGGAGGCCGTGGAGTACCCGCTCACAAAACCCGAGATCTTCAAACGGATCGGGGTGGAACCCCCCAAGGGGATCCTGCTCTACGGTTCACCCGGGACGGGAAAGACCCTGATTGCAAAAGCGGTCGCCCATGAGGCAAAGGCCACCTTTATCCGCATGTCGGGCAGCGAGCTCGTGCACAAGTTTATCGGTGAGGGGGCCGGGCTTGTCCGCGAGCTCTTCACGCTCGCCCGCGAGCGGGCACCGGCGATCGTCTTTATCGATGAGATCGATGCAGTCGGAAGCATGCGGACCAACGATGGGACGAGCGGCAGTGCCGAGGTGCAGCGGACGCTCATGCAGCTCCTCGCGGAGATGGACGGCTTTGACAACCGGGGGGATATCCGGATCATGGCAGCGACGAACCGGGTGGACATGCTGGACCCTGCGCTCCTGCGGCCCGGACGTTTTGATCGCCTGATCAAGATCCCGCTGCCCGACCAGACGGCAAGGCTGGAGATCCTGAAGATCCACACAAAAAGGATGCACCTTGCCGATATCAGCCTGGAAGTCATCGCTGCCATGACCGACAGCGCCACCGGAGCAGAACTCCAGGCAATCTGCCGCGAGGCAGGCATGATGGCCGTGCGCCGCGACGCACTGTCGGTTGAGATGAAGGACTTTGCGGATGCCGTGCGCAAGGTCAAGACCGATACGACCACAGACTCCCGGATGTATACCTGATCCCCTGATGAGGGGCGATCAGCAGGAACGCCGGAGCGCCCAGATGAATATTCTGTTGATCCAGCGGGAAGGCACCGATCTCCACCATACCCTTTTTGCATCCGAGACCAGTCGCCTCGCGCTCCGTTTTTACCACCCGAAAAAGATACCCTGCGGTGTAAAAATCTCTGTGGCGTCCCTTGGGAGCGCCCTGTCGCTTGTTTCGGAAATGCGCTGGTACCTCCGGCGCTATGTACGGGAGACCCTCTTTGAAGTCGAACACGGGATCTACTGTACCCAGGCCATCGCGCAGGATATCTATTACGAGCGCATGCCGATCCCCGGAAAACCGTGGGCGTACCGGCGGTTCTACGGGTTTTCTCACGGGAAACTGGCCCGCCAGATCGTGATGTCGCCGGGTTCGACCGCACAGGACTATCTGCAGGAAATAGCCGGCACCGACACCACTATTGAGGTATGGTGCACCGAAGACGAGGTTGATGATATCGGCGAGCCGATCCCGCTCGATGACGCGGGGGAGGTGCCTAGCGCCAGGGACAACCCGGAATTGTGATCCGGCGGCCGGGTGCCTCCCGGCAGGGTCGTCTCTTTTTGAAGCGGGTACCCTGAAAGGACCGGTCAGGTAGTTGAACAACACAAAAATACTTCTGGCATGACCCGGCAGGAAAAGCGTGCGTCAATCAGTCGGGATCATCATTTTCATATCCTAAAAACGTGGTGCAGCGGAGAATTATTTCAAGGATGTTGTAAAAAACGGAGGCATAATACCTGAATATAAGAATATATCACTCAATTTGTCAGCAAACTTCGCATTTTAATACTATCAACAGATGCCGTGTTTTCAACAGTGTGGCTCCGGGGAATTTTTCGAGAATAAGCAGGACAGAAAAGATATCATGAATAAGTCTGGATGAAACCCGCAGTTTCCATCAGAACAATTTTAGAACCGATCAATTAACTATCCATTAATAATATTAATTTACGCGGATAACATTTCAGATCGGAACCTTGATCTCTCTGACTCGGTTAATTCAATCGAATACGACATTTATCGTTCAGAGGTACAGGGAAACGGACATTTCATGACCCTGACCAGTTTCGCAACAGAGCATCCTTATCGTAGCTCTGCCTGGTTCCTGTTGATCGTAGTTTTTGTGCTCATCGTACTTGCTGTGATAAACCTCCTCTTCCTTATCGGGATTCTCGTGCAGGTTGCAGCCGTAGATCTTATTCTTGCCATCATCGGGATCTTCCTGCTGACACGTCTTGACTGGTGGGGGAAAGCAGGGTACACAACGGGAATCCGGCTGGCGCACGTTCCCCTGTTTATCCTGCCCTGCGCAATTGCCCTTCTATCGCTGGCAGAAGGCATCCGGGTGACCGCACCTGTCGAAATCCTCACATTCGCAGCACTGACGCTCGTGGTCGGATTTGCGGAGGAGACCTATTTCCGCGGCCTGATACTTACCTCTCTTCTTCCGACGGGTACGATGCGAGCGGTCATCCTGAGCTCTTTTCTCTTTGCGGTACTCCACCTTCTCAATATAATCGGTGGCACTTGGGATCCATTTTACACCCTTGTTGATACGGTCGCCGCATTCGGTCTCGGCATTACTCTTGCTGCAATTCGTTTACGGACGGGGAGTATCTGGCCCCTTGTCGGAATTCACGCCCTTTTTGATTTTACTTCGGTTATTGCCATGGGGGGGATCGATGTGCCGGCGCAGTCATCGCGGATTCTGTTCACTTCAGTTTTTATCGGCATTGTCTTTGTGGTATACGGGATGTTTCTGCTGCGGAACGAAATAAGCGGCGTCACACAACGACCAGTTATTCCCTGATCCTGTCCTCAACGTATGCCGGCACACTTAACTACCGGGCGAAGGTGAAAATCACTTCGTCCGGGCATAACCGGATATATTCACATTTCCTAAAAAAATAGCCGGGGCTGGTAGGATGATACTTATAAGACATGCCCTGAAAATTTTTGCCGGAGCCCAAAAAAGCAATGTTGGGATGCCCTCTTATGGCTTCGTGATATTGGCCAGTTTTATCGTGAACGTCAGGTTCTGTCCGGCCAGAGGGTTGTTGGCATCCCATGTTACGGTTTTTGGGGTGACATTGAGGATTCTTATGGTACTGTTGGTGTTTGTTGCTCTGTCGTGGACTATATAAGTCTGTCCTTCGATAAAGGTGGTGTTTGCAATTGGGCCGGTTCGGTTGACGGTATAAATAAGGCCCGGATTATAGGTGAAAGGAATGGTCACCTTTTTTATCTCGTTTACTGACATTCCGGTCACCGCCTCCTCAAAACCGGTAATGATACTCGAATTGCCCAATGTAAACACAAGAGGCTCGGTAGTGTTCATGTTCGATGCATATACGGTCCCGTTTTCGAACGCCTCAGTAAAATACACTGATACAGTATCCCCTTTTGTCGCGACCTGCGGGGTGAAGTAGACATATGCGCATGCAGCAGCAAGGATAATGACGATCGCCACACCGATGGAGACGAGGAGGATCTTTCGTTTCTGCTTCATCTTGACATCGGGAACCGCAGCCGCCGTTTCCCCGGGTTTTTCACCCATCTTCTCGGCAGTATTTTCCGGTGTGTCCATGATTTTATCCACGGGGGTGATTTTTTCACCCGGAGTTTCTTCTTTTGGGGCCTCTGAATCGCTCATACTCTTGTCACTTCGCAAATTTTATAACTCCGGTACATGTTGGTGTAGTACGGGAAAAAGTTCACGGTCGCCACGGGGATAAACTTCCACCACGGCAATGAGGATAAAACTCTCATCAAGCGTGAAGTGCTGCAGTGAGGAAAGCCGGCGATCGTTCTCTCCTCTGCTAGGGTTGGCCAAAAAAGGATCGGAACCGGTAGAATTTTTTTGATTTTTTCCCGGTCACAGGAAAAGTATACGGGGGTTGCAGAAGATTACGCAAACATCCTGCCTTCCACATCAGGGAGGGTGCGGCTGAAATCGAGGCGGACTTTCTCGATTGCAGAAAGGAAGTCCTCGCGGGTGATCGCAGGCCTCTCATTCCTGATGGCGTACATCCCGGCCTCCATGCAGATCGCCCGGAGGTCAGCCCCGTTCTTTCCCTCGGTCAGGCCCGCGATCTCCGGGAGGTTGACCCCATCGTCCATCGTGAGCGACCGGGTGTGGACTTTTAAGATGGACAGCCGTCCCTCTTCATCCGGCAGCGGGATCTCGATGATCCGGTCGAACCTGCCTGGCCGGAGCAGTGCCCTGTCGAGGATGTCGATCCGGTTCGTGGCCCCGATGATCTTCACGTCGCCCCGGTTCTCAAAGCCGTCCATCCCGGCCAGGAGCTGCATGAGGGTGCGCTGCACCTCACGATCGCCGGAGGTGTTTGCCTCGGTCCGGGATGCACCCACTGCATCGATCTCATCGATGAAGATGATGGTCGGGGACTTTTTCTTTGCAAGGTCGAAGAGCTCGCGGACGAGGCGGGCCCCCTCGCCGATGTATTTCTGGACGAGCTCGCTACCGACCACCCGCATGAAATGGGCGTTTGTCTCGTGGGCGACTGCTTTTGCAAGGAGGGTCTTTCCCGTCCCGGGCGGTCCGTGGAGCAGCACGCCCTTGGGGGGTTCGATCCCGATACGGGTGAAGAGATCAGGGCGCTTGAGCGGGAGCTCGACCGCCTCACGGATCTCGTTAATCTGCTCCCTTAAACCCCCGATGTCCGAATAACTCTCCAAGGGTGAGTCCACGAGTTCCATGCCGTAGACCTGCGCATCAAAGGAGCTGGGCAGCAGTTCGACAATGGCCAGCGACTGCTGGTTGAGCGTGCAGCGTGCGCCGGCCTTCAAATCGTCCGGGTTGATGCTCGGGGAGCTCCGCACGAGAAATCGCGGGCCGGCGCTACTCCTTACAATGACCCGGGATGTGTCAACCACGTCCACGATGGTTCCAATAATCAGCGGCGGGCTCCTGAGCTGCTCGCTCTCGCTTTTGAGTTTCCTGACCTCCCGCTCGTACCGGATCTTCTGGGTCTCGATATAGCGCTTGTCCGCCTCAACCTGCCGGATCTGTTCGCGGAGCTCGAGATTGCGTGACTCGAGGCTGGTCACCCGTTCCAGCATCTGGGTCTCGAGATCCTGCTTGTCGCTCTCGGTCTGCTGGAGCTGGTCACGCAGCTGCTCGCTGAGCGTACGGTACAGCCTGCACAGTTCCTCAGGAGTCTGTGGTTCGGCTGTATCGCGGAGAATGTCGCCCACGTCTCGTTCCTCAAATAGGTATATAGGGAAATTGCCATATAAAGTGTTTGTGAGCTTATGCAGTGCGAAATGTGCGGGGAAACGATTCGCGGCACCCCGAAGCTGATCCGTGTGGAGGGCGCGGAGCTTCAGGTCTGCAGCCGGTGCGGGAAGTTCGGTACCGAAGTGCAGCAGCCCCGGCGGACGGATATGCAGCGGACGGCTGCCCGGCCCGCCCAGGGGGGCCGGGCGCCGGCGGCGACGGCTCCGGCACAGCGGAAACGGGACATGTTCGATTACATGGAAGGCGATATTGTCGAGGATTATGCGGATCGGGTCAGGAACGCCCGCATGGAAAAAGGCTTGTCCCAGAAGGATCTCGCCCTGCAGCTGATGCTGAAGGAACTGCTCATCAAAAAGATAGAGAAGAGCGAGCTGATCCCAGAAGAGGAGGTCAGGAAAAAGCTCGAAAAGGCGCTTGGGATCAAGCTTGTTGACGTCATGACGAGCGACGCAGAGAAGAAGACACAGGCAAAGATCACCCAGACTCTGGGCGATCTCACGGTCATCCGGAAAGCGAGAAAATAACGGCAGGCATTTTCCCGCACTTTTTCTTAATGCAGATCCCTTTATTCTGGTGTGCATGTTATTTCCCACTGGTAGGTACCCTTCCAAAAGGTGGATGCATGTTCTCCGGAACTGCAGTCCTCGCAATTCCTGCGATACTGTCCGACGGCCTCATCACCTCAAACGCTGCTTTTATAAATCCCCCCACAGACACCTTACCGGGGTATCTACAAAATATCAGGAGATCTGTGATGTCAACTGTTGAGGAAAATATGCGTCTGATGCAGACGCTGGACGATGCCTGGAACTCGCAGGACTGGGTAACCTTTGAGAAACGCCATGCAGCCCATGTCGATGTTTTCTGGCCAGGACAGGCAGAACCAACCCATGGCCGCCTTTCCCACAAGGAAGAGGCCATCGCGTTCTTTAAGATCTTCCCGGACAACAAGGTCGGGAACCGTCCGTACAAGATATTCTTCGGACATGGCGACTACACCTGTTCGGTCGCCGGGTTCACCGGCACCTTCAAGGGCCCGATGACCACCCCCGAGGGGAAAGTCATCCAGCCCAACGGGAAGAAGTTCAACGTTGAGTTCTGCACGGTCGCCCACTGGAAGAACGGGGAGATCGTAGAGGAGAAACTCTTCTATGACAAAATTGCCCTGATGCAGCAGATCGGCCTGATGTGAGACCGCCGGAGGCTGTTGCTGAGCGTATATTTTGTGTGGGGGATGAGGGAGCAGGAAACTGCCCTTTCCCCCCTTTAGTACCCGTTTTCGCGTCAAAGGAATACGTGTTACCCTGCTAGGGCCAGATACATCCATGACCACACTCCCAGAAAAATCCCCGGACAACCGTAACGAACCGACGAAGATCACGGTGAGCAAAAACGGCCCCTATATCGTGACCGGCGGGGTCCCCCTCAAGACTGAGGAGATCTGCAATGATGAGGAGGGCAACTCCCGGACCTGGAAGGAGACGAAGACCTATCCCCTCCAGCAGCAGTATGCCCTCTGCCGGTGCGGCCACTCGAAGAACAAGCCGTTCTGCGACGGCACTCACGCACAGGTCCACTTTGACGGGACCGAGGCGGGCGACCGTGAGCCGTACCTCGATGGAGCGGACATTATCCGGGGGCCGTCCCTCTCACTTGCCGACAACGAGCATCTCTGCGTGCACGCCCGGTTCTGCATGCGGGCCGGTGGCATCTGGAACCTTGTCAGGCAGTCCGCAAACCCTGATGCCCGGGACACCGCCATTGAAGAGGCCTGCAACTGCCCGTCGGGACGTCTGGTCGTCTACGACAACGCGACCGGGAAGGCGATCGAGCCGGACCTGGAAAAGTCCATTGTCGTCATCGAGTACCCGCCCCGCGGGGAGCACGGGCCGCTCTGGGTCCGGGGCGGTATACCGGTGGTATCAGCTGATGGCAGGCCCTACGAGATCAGGAACCGGCTCACGCTCTGCCGGTGCGGGAAATCGGAGAACAAGCCGTTCTGCGACGGGAGCCACATCGGGCAGTAAGGGCAGGCTAAAAAGAGACAGAGAGGACCGGTGAAAGAAGGCAGAAGTCTGATATGGCAGTTCATGCGCCGATACCGTTATAGGGAAGATAAGGGGATAGTCTGGTTTATACAGGGGAGGGAATACGATGCCAATGGTAAAAGACGGTAAACTGGAACTGCTGACCGACAAGAACAGTGCACTCGTGCTCGTGGACTACCAGCCCGCGATGTTTGCGGGTGTTGCTTCGGGAGACAAGGCGCTCATCCGGACGGCGGCGACCTGTGCGGCGAAAGCGGCACGGATCCTCGATGTACCGGTCATCCTCTCGGCCATCGGCCCGCAGAGGAACGGGGAGTTCATTACGGATATCACCAGCCTGTTTCCCGGACAGGAGGTATTTGCCCGGGCGATCCCGAGCTTTGACGCCTTTGAGGATGAGCCGACCTACGGCGCATTCAAAAAGACCGGCAGGAAAAAAGTGGTCGTGTCGGGGCTCTGGACGAGCATGTGCTTTGCCTACACCGCCCTCCATGCCATACGGGAAGGCTACGAGGTGTACGGGCTGATGGACGCTGCCGGGGACTCGACTGCTGTTGCCCACAAGTTCGGCATAAAGCGGATGCTCCAGGCCGGCGTGATCCCGATCACCGTCGAATCGCTCGTGTCGGAGTGGATGCACGACTGGGGCAACCCGAAATCCATGGAACTCGTGAAGGAAGTCTACTCGAAGTACGGCGCCCAGATCGGCCTTGGGATGCCATAGGACGGGGGTTATATCGTAAAAAAGATACTGGGGGCATTCCTGTTTCCCGGCGCATGAAAAAATGCCCGGAGAAGAGCGACACCTGCAGGTTCAGAACGTCCCTTTCGTGCTCGGGATACTATTTTTCCCGCTTTTTGCCATCGCATTGCCAAGCGCAATCCCGAATGCCTTGAACGCTGCCTCGCACTGGTGGTGATCGTTTCTGCCGGAGAACGTGATATGGGCCGTGATGCCGGCGTGCATGCAGAGGGAGTAGAAGAAATGCTCGAAGAGATCGGTGGGGATGTTCCCAAGCGTCCTGCTGCCGAAGGCACCGGAATAGACCAGGTACCCCCGCCCGCCACAGTCGAGCGCCACCTGTGCAAGGGATTCGTCCATAGGGATGATCGCGTGCGCGAACCGACGGATGCCCCGACCGTCCCCGATAGCCTGCTTTATTGCATCCCCGATCACGATCCCGACATCCTCGATGGTGTGGTGACAGTCGACGCCAAGATCCCCGGTTGCCCTGCAGGTGAGATCAAACCCCCCATGCTTTGCCAACCCGGTGAGCATGTGGTCGAAGAACGGGATGCCGGTCTCCACCGATATCTTCCCGGTTCCGTCCGGGCTGAGCGTGAGTGCGATCTTCGTTTCCCCTGTCTCCCGTGCAAGCGTAACGTTCCTCATCGAGATTCCTCTAGTGCCTCTGAAAGGTTAATCTTTCCGCTGTACAGCGCCGAACCGAGTACCGCGCCATACGCCCCGGCGTCCCGCAATGCAGCAACATCCGCACGCCCGGATACTCCACCGGCAACGACAACCGGCACGTGGACCCGGGAAATAAGATCCCGGACCGGCCCGATGGCGACGCCCTGCTGTAACCCCTCGACATCCACGTTCGTGTAGAGCAGGCAACCGGCGCCGAGCAGCTCGAAGGTTTCTGCCCACCGTATATAATCGCCGGCAGTCTCCTGCCATCCATGTATCGCGATCTCACCTCCCTTCGCGTCCACTCCCGCCATCACCCGCTCACTGCCGAATTCCCCGGCAAGCTGCCTGATGCTTTCGGGGTTCTGGATCGCTAACGTGGAAAGAATAATCCGGGTGACACCGGTTTCGAGCCAGCGGGCACCATCCTTAACAGAACGGATCCCGCCGCCGAGCTCGATCTCGACACCGGTATCCTTCACCAGTGCCCGTATAAGGTCTGCATTCCTTGCCGACTCCCCGAATGCGCCGTCAAGATTCACCACGTGCAGGGCTTCGGCACCGGCAGCGATCCAGCGGCGGGCGCACGAGAACGGATCACCGTACGCGGTTGCGCTCTCCCGTTTTCCCTGCACGAGCTGCACGCACCTGCCCCCGAGGATATCCACGGCAGGAAAGATTCTCATAATTGTCAGCGGATCATCCGCTCGATGGACATGACGAGGATGTCCCGTGCGCCCGCCCGTTTCAACGTGTTGATCAGCGCGTAGACCCGTTCCTCGTTTACGACCGCGTGGACGGCAACCAGATCCTCGGTCGATGCGACATCCATGACGGTCGGGCCGGAGAGCCCCGGCAGCACGCTTTTCACTTTCTCAAGAGATGCCCTTTTCACGTTCATCATCAGGTAGCACTGTCCTCGTGCCCGTATGACGCTTTCGAGGGCGAGGTGGATCTCGTCGATTTTTTCCCGTTTTGTTTCAAGCGATCCCCGGTTTGCGATAAGGATGGTGGAAGTGTTGAGCACCTCGTCGAGCACCCGGAGCCTGTTGGTTTTTAAGGTATTTCCTGAACTCGAGAGATCGACGATCGCATCGGCAATCCCGAGATGGGGGGTCGCTTCGCATGCACCCCCGACAAGGACGATCGTGACCGGTACGTGATGTTTCGCAAAATACTGCTTTGTGATGACCGGGAACTCGGTTGCAATCTTTGCCCCTTCAAGATCGTTGACGGACGAGATATCCGCATCCTCGCGGACGGCAAGCACAAGTTTTGCTTTTCCGATCTTAAGATCGAGGAGTTCCTCGACATCTGACCCGCGCTCGATCACCATATCGTGGCCGGTAATGCCGAGATTTGCCGCGCCGGTTGCCACGTATTCAGGGATATCGATGGGCCGGGCAAAGAGGATCTCCACATGGGGGTCGAGTGTGCGGGCAATGAGCCGGCGCTCCGCAATGTCTGGCAGGTGGAGCCCGCTCTTTTCCATCAGGTCCATGATCGGCGCTGCGATCCTGCCCTTGTTGGGGATGGCAAGCCGGATCATGCCGGAAAGGGATGAGAGTTCGGCCGGTGCCGTGGCGGGAGTCTTTTTTTCGCCTTTTCTCTTTTTAGAAGGTCTTGAGTTCGCCACGGATTACCTCCTCCGTGATGCTCGTCACGTTCGTGAGGTTATCGTCAACGATCCCATGGATCTCGCTGTCGATCTCCGGCAGGGTTACCCCTTTCTTGGGCAGCACTTGGACGCTTGCCACGAGCGGGAGATCGATCGGTTTTCCGATCTGGGAGAGCAGGCGGACATACATCTCCTCGATACCGTCAACCTTTTTGACCGACTCCTGCGCGATCCGGGTCGAGAGAAGGTTGTAGATCTTGCCGATATGGTTGATCGGGTTCTTGCCGCTTGTCGCCTCCATGCTCATCGGGCGGTTGGGGGTGATAAGCCCGTTGCACCGGTTGCCCCGGCCGACCGAGCCGTCGTCTCCCATCTCTGCCGATGTGCCGGTGACGGTCAGGAACACGCTCTTGTTCCTGATATCGTCCGCGGTGTTAACGTTTACGACGACTTTACGTTTCGTGCTCTTCTTTGCAACCTTGCCGATCTCTTCAGACAGGAGTGTCATGTAGTCCTGGTATTCTTTTATGTCTGCGCAGTACTTGTCGACAATGGCGCAGGCGATAGTGAGCGTGATCGTGTTCCCGTCCCGCAGCCCCATGATCTTGATATCCTGCCCGATAGCGGGATACTTTTTGCGGAGTTTCGTGTCGATATAGTCCGATGCATTACGGATAATGGTCTCCACATCAGAGAACGGCGCATGCCCGACACCGAACGAGGTATCGTTGGAACGGGGGACTTTTCCCTGCCGGGGCTTGAAGACGTCCCGCAGATCGGTTGAACCGGTCCCGAGCCGGCTGTCGATCATAACATCCCGGGTCAGGTTGAGTTCGGGGAGGATCTTGTGGAGGTACGCGTGTGCCGCTTCAACCGCGACTGCATCGGTCGGGACTGTGACACCCTTGAACTGCTTTGTCGCCCTGCCGTCAATTAAGACATAGATTGGCCGGATCATTTTTCCGCCACCGAATTTCGGGCATGATTCTCCTGCGACGACTTCTCCCTGGTCGGTGTTGTGGTGCAGGACCACTCCGAACTCTTCAAGGTATACCCGGCAGAGTGCCTGGGAAATGGATTCCGCAATACCGTCTGCAATGCTGTCGGGATGGCCGAGGCATTTGCGCTCAACAAGTTCAATCCGCTGTTTTTCGAGAGGGATCTGATTCAACGCTTCAATCTGAATATTTCTTTTCATTAAACTTCCTCGGTTTCTTGCGTAATCGTACTAATACAAGAGACTGGATTTCATATAACAATTTCTTTTTAGGTAAAACGGCAATATCCGCTGTTTTTTAAGCCATATTAAAAATCAGATAAATTCCGGGTGCACCGGTTTTTCCGGTCAGCGCCGCAGGAATTTCTGCAGGATGGTCATGTCGCTGCCCTTGGGGGTCTTTTTCACCGGGGGGCGCCGTGACGGGAGATTCTCTTCTTCTTCCTCTTCACTGACCTCTTCTATTTTTGGAATCTTGCGCTGATGGGGTGTGGTGGTTACCACAGGTGCCGGGACCGGGCGCGGGACTGTTTTTGACAGTCGAGCTGCCGGGTCGGTTCGCGAGCGCCCCAGTCGTGTCCCGCATCCCGGGCAGAAGTTTGCCTCTCCCGGGAGTTTTTTTCCGCAGTTATGGCAGAACTGCGGGTTGTCTGTCGGCTCTTCCGGTACCACCGTCCTGCGAACCGCCGGTATCTCATCCGTGACGATCCTTTGCTTCGGTTCAGGAAGGGGCCGGCGGACGGGTTCGGAGATTACGCTTCTTACCGGCTGGACCGGGGTCTGCCGCACCGGCTGCACAGGATTATCCATCGCCGTTCGCATCGCTGCGTGGACTTCTGGTTTCCTGACTATCTGTCCATCGCCCTTTACGGGTGTGGGGATCCCACGGGTTACCGGGACTCTGCGCGGTTGCGGCTCTTCTACGGTTCTGACCTGCACCCGTCTCTGGGGAACGACTTCCGGCTCGGGCTCCGGTTCAGGTTCCCGGGCGAGGGGAATGAGCCGTTTTACCGGCGGTTGGCGTTCATGCTCCTTGAGGGGTTTCCTTGCCGGGTGCAGTTCCTCCTGGCGGACCGGGAGTTTTACCGGCCGGGCCGGCGGGGCTTCTGACGGCTCTTCTTCGGGCTCCTCTTCCGCTCGCTGCTCCGGCGTCTGCGGTGGTGCCGGCCGGCGCGGTTTCTTTGTTTCTGTTTCCTGGCCGAGCAGTGAGATCCAGTCATCGATCTCCCCGGTGCGGTCGCTTCCATTCTGGGTAAAGACCAGTTTCATGGTCTTCACCTCATCATCGGCAGATTTTACCGAGAGCACTAGAACAGGATCGGCATTCTCTGAGTATTCCACAATGCTGTCGGCAATCGTGTCACGCGGGATATCTTTTGCCGTTACCTTGAGTTTCTTTTCCTGGGTATCGATCAGGAAGATGCGCTTGTTGGTGAGGTAGGCATGGAAAAAAAACTTTTTTACCGATACGTTGAGGGAACCGATCAGGACCTGTTCTCCCGGCTGGAGTATAGCGGAGAGCCCGCCTTCCTCATCTTCACTTTCACCGCTATCCGGTTCGATCAGCGGGGGGAGCTGCCGCCTTTTTCTGCACCGGCCGGGGCGGGGGGCTCCGCTGGGGAACCTGTGCGCTTTTGCTGCCTGCTGATCGTGCCGGCTGTTGCGAAATTTCGCCTCCACAGTACCCGCAGACCTCGACGTTATCCCGGATATTCATCCCGCAGTGCGGACACTTTTTCATCCAATGTCTCCCTGTCCCTTAAATGGAGTAGATAATTATAATGTTCGCATAGGATATGAAAAATTCTCTGCTCTTCTTAATGATCCGTCCGTATCACTGTGGTACGGCAGGAACATTCAGGAAACGGCTGCGCAGGTCGGATACAGTGGCATCGATGGTGCTGTCATCCGAAAGTTCGTGGATCCAGATGACCGGGGTGCCCCGGAACGCGGTGACAAGGCTGTTGATCCGGCAGGCGGTTTCGTCCCCATCGCGATAGCATTGATCAGGAGTGATATCCCCGAAGGAACGGTCAACCAGATTTGCAAAGACCGCATGGCAGCCAGCAATATGGCAGAGTTTTCCCTGCAGATATACGATAAGGATCCCTTTCTTCTTTGCCTGGTCCTCGTCATCTATGGCAAAAGAGCCGAAATCCTCATCCCCGTACCGGTTCAGGAGCATCCGGTACCGCGTATCGTTTTTCCTCCTGAGTTCTTCTGTGACCGGGCCGAGCCTGAGTGGGAGGTACCTCAGGTAATCCTGTACAAAAAGGGGTTTTGCATCTGCAAAGGCCGGGCTTTCGAGTGCCTGCTGAACGGCGCGCTCCGCATGGCTGAAGAGATCGTGCCGGATCCCGCGTAAAAACCTGAGAGTGGCAGGCCGGAAGTAGAGGGTTTTTGCGGTACCGCTGATGACCAGGGTCCCGTCCCTGAGCGTGGAAAATGAGACCGGGACACCTTCGACCGGTCGTGACGGTTTTTCCGGCCTGTGGATCACCGGCAGGGGAAGAGGAATTTCGGCTTTTTTTTGGGCCATGCGGTACCGGGACGTGGCAATACGGGGGGCCGGTTGTGCGGTTTTTTCCTCCTGCACCAGTGCCGCCCATTCGTCGGGTTTCCGGCAGGAATTGAGGTACTGCCGCCATCGGGGGTCGGAAATCCGGGCGATCGAGACCAGCCGGAACCGGTCTTTCTCGGGAATGTACTTCGCACCGCAATGCGAGCAGTCAAGGTAGTAATCGGTTGGCGGGGTGCCGAACAGCCGTTTTCCGGTCACCCGGCTGATAATGCCGGTTCTGCAGACCGGGCAACGGGCGAGCCACGCGTCCTTTTCCCCGCCGGAATATGGGGCACTGCCGGGCAGGACGTCTCCCGATCCGATGTGCCACGTCCAGGAGGAAAGCAGCCGGATACCCTGGATCTGCGTATGGGTGGCGGCATCGGGAACCTCGGCCGGCTCTGCAAGGCCGGCGCTGACAAGAACTTCGGAAATGACCGGTGCGACCGCGCCCTGATCGCTGCCGAGACGTCCGCTGAGGCATTCACCCAGCCCTAGGAGGGTACCGGTACCCCTTGTGACCGTACGCAGGGGCAGCGTCCTTGAGACTTCGGCATTCAGGCACTCCATGGTTACTCCCACGATGCCCTCGTCGATCACACTACCGTATCTGGTAAAGGGGAGACGCCCGATGCGGCGGCTGATGGTCTCGCAGGCCAGATAGAGGATTTTTTTAGGAATCGGGAGAAACTGGGGGGTGGCCATGGGTGATCACGCTGCTGCTATTCGTTGGAAGAGAAGGCGGATAAACACTTGCAGGCAATCTGTCATGCTGGCCGGCCCGTGGAAGGATCATCATAATGTGGCGGTATAACTTCCAGCAGGGAATTTTTTTATCGTAATCGTCCGCGCAGCCCGGATATTCTGGCTCCCCGGTGCCGGGGTATCCGAATAACCGTTAGCGCAGGCACCGGCATACCAGTTCTTTTGCCTGCTGTTCCATGCCTTCACGGGTCCTGATATCCCGGACCGCATCGGCACGGTCGACTTGGAGCTGCCCCGCCGGTCTGATACCGAGGTTTTCGAAAAATGTGGAAATGACCCGGGTAACGCAGGTGAAATTGTCCCCGCCCCTGCGGCCGGCAACCGAGAAGACCAGCCCCGATTGTCCTGTCCGCCCGCCAAAGAGCACCCGCTCCGCGTGGTAAGCCTGGGTGCGGTCGATGAGGAGCTTGAGCCCGCCGGGAACAGTATTGGTATAGACCGGGGAACAGACCACGAGAAGCGATGCACCGCGGATCGCGTCGATGATACCCGTCATGTCATCGTTGAATACGCAGGTTCCGGTATTGTAACACTGGTAGCACCCGATGCAGCAATGGATGTCCATGTCATGAGGGTAGATTACCCGGGCGGTCCTGCCGGCTGTTTGCGCTGCTTCCACTGCCCAGGAAGTGAGGATGCCGCAGTTCCCATCCGGCCGCGGGCTTCCCTGGATGATGACAACGTCGGCGGCCGGGGTGCCTGTGTGCTTTGGCAGGGTTTGCTGATGGCTGGAAAGAAATACATCCGGGCTGGTGGAAATCTCGTGCACCCACTCATCCGCCTTCCTGAACGCAACGTTCTCTGCGGCGAGGGGAACGAGCGGAGAATACTCGTACGTGTTTGTCCGGAACACATCAAGGGTCCGGCCTTCGGATGTTACCGCGAGTTCGTATCTCATCATCCCGGGGTAGAGCGTGGAAAAGTCCTCACGGTGGAGGGTGAGCGTGAACCCTTCCTTGCCGGCACCTATCGCCACGCTGCGCAGGAGTTCCCGGACAGGTTCCGTGAGAGTTTTGTTCATACGTCAGGCCAGCCAGCGGTATTCGCTTTTTATGTTGTTGTACATCCGCATCACCAGAATAAAATTTCGGTACCGGTTCCTGGATGTACAGTGGCCGGTGATAATCCTGATATACCAAAAAAGAAAATCCCGGGTATGATGAAGGTAGTCATTGCCATTGCACCGGAAAAATACCGCGACGAGGAACTGGCCGAGCCGGTTGCGGCCCTGAACAGCGCCGGGATCGCATTCGATATCGCGTCCACGCGCCCCGGCACCTGCACAGGCATGCTCGGCGGAAAAACCATCGCGGGGATCTCGTTTGATGATATCGACCCGAAGAATTACAGCGGTCTCATCATTGTCGGAGGCTCCGGGTGCCAGACCCATCTCTGGGAAGACGACCTGTTGGGAAGGCTCGCGATCTGTTTTTTCGAGACCGGCAAAGTCGTCGCCGCGATCTGCCTCGCGCCGGTAGTGCTTGCAAAGGCCGGGATCCTCAAACAAAAGAAGGCGACGGTCTATGACAGTCCCGCTGCCGTGCTGGAGATGAAAAAAGGAAAGGCAGTTCTTGTCGGCCAGCCCGTGGTGATCGATGGCAGGATCATCACCGCGAACGGCCCGCCCGCTGCAAAGGATTTTGCCGCGGCGGTGGTGAAGAAACTTAAGGATGAGTTCTGATGAAGGAACGGGAAAGCACCCTTTTTACAAGACCGGTATCGCATCGTGCAGGGACGGTCTTGGGGACAGGCATTATCATTTCTGGCATTCCTTTCGCACGTTTTAGCAAAATCCCGTTTTTTCAAATCCAAAAAAAGTGCCTTGGACAAAATCTTTTTATAATATGCCGCCCGCCTCTTTGCCCCCCACCCTGGGGGGGCAGGATACATTGTGCTGGCAACAGCACAGATCATACAGCACTATCACAGACAGCAGCGGGATCACACCTGCATGCCCAAAATATCGTCACCATGAGGAACCGGATAATTTCCCCGGAGCAAAAAAAAAGAATAATTCCTTTCCGTTTCAGTACCCACCCATGGCACCGGAGGCTGCGGAGCTCGTGGTGCTCACGGCCGTAGTACTAACCGTCGTAGGCATCGCCGTCACCACCGGCATCATCCCGGAGACGTTCGCCACGTACCACAAACTGTTGAACCCCTCCCCGTTCACGTCGCCCGGCTTGGCATCACCGGCAAAGTAATAGAGCGGCCTGCCCATGTAAGCGGTCTGGTTTGTGCCGTCTGCCCGGGTCACTGCAGTAAATTCTGCCGGACTCAGGACTGATGGAGCGGATACCGGGTTGGCATTAAAGGCCGGCCATTTTATCAGGCAGGCGCCGGTGCAGGCGCTTGTCCCGTTGGTATCCTTTGCGAAAGTGTAGAGCGTTTTTCCGGAGGAATCCGTAAGGTACTGGCCGAGCCCGGCGGAATGAGCGATCAGGACATTCTCATCGGGTTTTACTACAAACCATATCTTCTGGACGTTTTCCCCATTCACCTGGCCCGGTGCCGAATCACTGGCATAGTAATAGAGAGGCCATCCCTTCCATGTGGTCTGGTTTGTGCCGTCGGCCCGCGTGATGCTGCCGAAATCTGCAGCGTTAAGCGGGGATGAGACCTGGATGGTGCCTGCTGAAAAGACCGGCCATACGACCGCACATTGTGCCGTGCAGGCACTGGCGCCGCTCCCGGGAATATCGTTTGCAAAGTAATAGAGGGTATTACCCTTGGCATCGACGAGAATAGTGCCCAGTGTGCTGCTGGCAACCCTGACGGTGTCGGCCGACTGGACGGCCGCTGGTGGAGTGGATGATGATGATACCTGCTGCTGTGCACATCCGGCAATGATGAGTATAGCAGTCACTGCCAGAAGAAGGAAGAAACATGTCGTTTTTTTCATACGAGCGCCCTCATGAGCATGAGGTAATAGCAGTCCGGGTATAAAACATTATATCTGATTTATTTTTATTGCAACGATGACCCCGCTGATCAGGTCTGGAATACGGGAGGAACCGGGGCTGGAGTCCTGCAGCACGCGGATAATCGAAAACTGGTGTGCCGGAAAAAAGCGGGGGATTTTCTCCCCCGCACAACGATAGATACCTTCAGGATTAATGGTTCTGATGACGAGGTACTTGTGCCATCCTGTTATCGGACTGTGTCGCATCAGGCCCACAACTTCTTCAGGCACGGCCTGCCATCGGGTGGGGATGGGCAGAGACCGGCCCGGGCAGGTGTGAGTCTGTCGGGATTACGGGTCCGGAAGTGTTGTCCTTGCCCTTGCCGGGCACAGAGAGGTATGTGATTTAGATCAGGTCTCAGTTCCGGGTATCATCTCCTCGGTGGTACATCCATAAGGAACCTGCTGCCGGAGCCGGCAAGGTCCCCCATTTCAGATTCGTCCCACGGTCCCTGTGCTACCGGATGACCGGGTACGGGCACTGGATGCCATGGGTGATGCATGGTAGATTTTTAAGGGTTCTCGTGTCAAATCCCCGGTCGTTTCTTCCTGCTGGTGCTGACGTTTCCCGTACAAGCACCATGTAAAGTATGTATTACATTTTGTAATATAAAGTTTCTGGAACCGGGATGAATGTCCGACCCGTTTTACGGGATCGTGCATGCCGGAATCACGGGCATCAGAAAAAACCAGGCCGGGAAAAGGTCTCTTACCGTTCGATCAGCCGGATATGATCCACGGTCTTTGCTGCAAGGACATCCTCGCCTTTCAGGTGAGCCACATCTGCGATCGCTTCGAGCACGTGCACGGAGTCTTCCAGATACGAGAGCACGTCAGCAGGAAATATCTCTATCCCGTACTCATCCGCGAGGAAGGCCGCGATCTGCCGGTGGTCGAGGCCGTTCTCGCGCAGCTCGATGACTTTTTTTGCAAACTTTTTTTCCGGACAGCCGCAGAGCGGCGAGTTCCTGCACTTGCACCGGAGAAAATCATTAAAAAAACTCAGGAGCTGTTCGCGGATGGCAAAGTCAAGCGCGTCAAAATTAAAACGGCTGGTGATGGTCTCGAGCATCACCGGGGAGAAAGCAAATTCAGGCACCCGGTAACCGGCGAGCTGCTCGATCTTTTTCGCGTGACGGAACCGTGCCCTGCCGGCGATCACTCGTCTTCTCCTGCCGACTCATCAAAGTTCTTTAAGGAACCCATCGCCTCGAACATCCGCTCGCACTCGATGAGCCATTCGTCAAACAGGGTCGGGTTCTCGAGGTCGTCTTTTACGTACTTCCCGCAACAGGCAGCGCCGTCGATTACACTCGCGCCGATGCTGGACGCGATATCGAGCGCCTGCTCCATGTCCTTATCGATAATATCCCTGCCCTTTTTTACGAGCGTCTTGATGTCCTTGTCAAATTCGCCGGAGATATACCGGCGGCAGGATGCAAAGAGGACTAGCTTGGGGAGCTGGAGGAGCTCGATGAGTTCTTCAAGGTCACCCTTGGGCGCGGCTGACATGACGATGGCCTCGACCTGCACCAGTCTGTCCTGCGCCTCATCTCTTGAAAAGCGCTTGTTCTGGTACAGCTTCACGATCTTGAGCGCTGCAAGGGTGATATCGACCGAAAAACTGTCGAGCACCCGGAAGCCCTCGGGCATCTCGTCGCTCTTTGGGTCGGGCTCGAAACTTGCCTCGCCAAGCGATTTTACCCAGTTGTCCCAGCGTTCCTGGTTGTAGAAAATGTAGAAGAGCTTAAGCGGTGCCTCTTCTGCCTTTTTGCTCGCCTTTTTCGCCATTTCAGTACACTATTCGTTCCGCCGATTAAAGAGTTTCGTTATCCCCGTCACCGGTGTCCCTGCTGCAAACCGGGTAACCATGGCAGGGCCCGGCTGACCGGATACAACCATGACCGCCAACGGTTATCAGCTCCAGACCTCCAATATTGAGAGTGACCATGGCAGAGCGGCAGGAACCGGAACAGGTCGTGATGGTGCGGTACGGCGAGCTCTTCTTAAAAAGCGATCCCGTCAAGTACCATTTCATCGGCATCCTGCTGCGCAATATCCGCAAGGCACTGGAGGCAGCCGGCCACTCGTGCCGGTTCGAGAGCCCCCGGGGCAGGATCTTTGTCTATGGGGAAAAGCCGGAGGAGATCGCCGGCATCATTGCCCGGGTGTTTGGCGTTGTTGACGTGAGTGTCTGCACCCGGGTAGCAGCCGACCCGGCTGCCGTGCGCGAAGCGGCCGTCACTTTGGCCGGTGCACACCTGCATGCACCCACCCGGTTTGCCGTGCGGGGAAAGCGGCAGAGCAGGACAGGCATGAACAGCCAGCAGCTGGGAGAGTACGTCGGTTCTGCCATCTGCGACGCGATCCCCGGCCTTACAGTCGATCTCACGCACCCGGAATACGAGCTCTTTGTGGAAGTCCGGGACTGCGGGGGCCTTGTTTACGACTCCCGTATTCCGGCACCGGGCGGGCTCCCGTGGGGCTCGCAGGGGAAGGTGCTCTGCCTGCTCTCATCGGGGATTGATTCCCCGGTCGCATCCTGGCTTGTGATGAAGCGGGGCTGCGAGGTGTCACACCTGCACCTGGATGGCGGCCGGTGGGCGGGAAACGATGTAAGGACAAACGCGATCGAGAACCACCGCAGGCTTTCCCTCTGGTGCCCGGGCGCTGACCTGCAGATGATCGTCGCCGATGCCGAAGCCTTCTATGACCGGATGCAGGAGCACCGCGTCCCGGCCCGGCTGCGCTGCGTTCTCTGCAAGCGGTTCATGCTCCGGGTTGCCGGGCGCCTGTGCGAAAAAGAAGGTGCGCAGGCAATCCTCACCGGGGAGAATCTCGGGCAGGTCGCGTCCCAGACGCTTGCAAACCTCGCGGTGATTGCCGATGCCACCACCGTCACGGTGCTCCGGCCGCTCATCACGTACGATAAGGTGGAGACGATCATCCTTGCCCGGAAGATCGGGACGTTCATGGAAAAGCAGGGCGACCTTGCCTGCCGTGCGGTGCCACGGATGCCGGCGACCGCTGCAACGATCCGTGCAGTCAGGGAGAGCGAGAAAAACCTCGGGATCGATGGACTGCTGGATACCGTGCCCGGACGGGTGCAGTATGTCACGGCATGCAACGGGAAGATCCTTTAAAATATATCACCATGACGGATTATCACCACTTTTCCGGTAACGGATCGTGACGCTGGGGTCATCAATACGGAGCGACGCCTTCCGAAGGCGTGCCTGAATCGTTTGTGGTACAGCCCGGGGATATCAGCCACAGGTAACCCTCCAGATAACCCTCCAGATAACCCTCCAGATAACCCTCCAGGTAACCCTCCAGGTAACCCTCCAGGTAACCCTTCAGGTAACCCTTCAGGTAACCCTTCAGGTAATCAACGGCACAATACTGATATGCAAGGGTAATCCCGGAGCAGAAATTCAGTATTTCCGGCACAAAGTTCATGACATAAATCCCGACAATCAGCCAGATCGGCCCCACCGGTAAAACATATATTACAATATGTCCAATAAACATGACAACACGTACCCGGGCTGAATGGGGCGGGTGTCCGGTTTCTGCCCGGTATAGGGTGATTGATCTGATCAACCGGGAATTTATCCTGAAGTACAAGGCGGAGATCCTTCTTGCCGGCATACTGGTCGTATCCGCGTTCCTGAACCTCTGGAACATCTGGAATTCGGGTTTTACGAATACGTTCTACGCGGCCGCTGTAAAGAGCACGCTCGTCAACCCGGCCGCCGGCTTCTTCAATTCCTTTGATCCCGCGGGATTTGTGACCGTGGACAAACCTCCCGTCGGCCTCTGGGTGCAGGCAGCCTTTGCGGCTGTGCTCGGGTTTAAGGGCTGGGTCCTCGTTCTTCCCCAGGCCCTTGCGGGGATCGGTTCAGTCGCCCTTATCTATTTCATCGTCGCCCGCCCGTTCGGGAAACCGGCAGGCCTTGTTGCGGCCCTTGCCCTTGCCGTCACCCCCGTCCTTGTTGCCGTCTCTCGGAACGGCACCATGGATACCCAGCTCATCTTCGTCCTCCTTCTGGCAATCTGGGCCGTCCTCAGGGCAACGCGGGAACGATCCCTCCCGTGGCTTCTCGTATCGGTGATCCTTGTCGGGATTGGCTTCAATATCAAGATGATCCAGGCGTTTGTTGTCGTCCCTGCGATCCTTTTGGTTTATCTCCTTGGTACAACGGATTTTTCCTGGAAAAAACGTGCACTCCACCTGGGCATTGCGATTCTTGTCCTCCTTGCGGTCTCGCTTTCCTGGGCCGTCGCGGTCGATATGGTTCCCGCAAGCGAACGCCCCTATATCGGCGGGAGCGGGGACAACACGGTCCTTGGCCTTATCATCAATTACAACGGCCTTGAACGCCTGGGCCTCGAAAACCGTGGCATGGCCTTCATGGGCGCTGGTGCGGGAGGGGCGCAGAGGACCGGTACCTTCAGGGATGCGGGGCAACGGGCGGCAGCCGGCACGAGGGCTGCCGGTACAAACTCCTATGCTGATCCGGCTGCTGCCCGGGGTGCTGCCGGAGGTATGGCAAACGGCGAGGGAGCGCCGGGCCTTACCCGGTTCTTCGGTGAAGCGCTCGCAGGACAGTTCTCCTGGCTCCTCCCCCTCGCCCTTATCGGGCTGCTTGCATGGGTGAGAAGACCCGCCACCCTCACGCTCAAAGGGTTTGAGGAGAGCGGTCTCTTTTCCGAACGGGGTCTTGTCCTCATCGCGATGCTGTTCTGGCTCGTGCCCGGCCTCCTCTTCTTCAGTTATTCGACCGCCTTTGGGCATACGTACTATATCGCAACTATCGCGCCGCCTCTTGCCGCCCTTGTCGGGATCGGGGCGATAGCGATGTACCGCGAATACCTGTCAGAAGGATGGAAAGGCTGGATTCTTGTCGGGGCGATGCTCATTACCGGGCTCCTCCAGGCCCTCTTTTTGTCCTACGATGCCCCGTGGTCAGGGCCGCTTGTCCCGATTATTCTCTTCGGGACCCTCATATGCACGGGGATTCTTACGTACCTGAGGCTTCAGGATACTGCAGGTTCACAAAACCGACGGAAATATATGGTGGTCATCGCCATCGGCCTTCTCTTTGTCGCCCCCTTCGTCTGGGCCTGCACGCCCTTTTTGTACGGTGATACGCAGGGCGTTGCCCGGCCCGTCACAGGCTGGCAGGATCGGCGCAGGAACGGGAGGTGCCGGGTTCCTGCCCGGGCATGGACCGGGCAGGGCTCGCCCAGAAAGCCGCTGGCCGGGAACGGCTGTACGGGCAGGGAAATGCAAGCGCGTTTACCGCCGGCCGGGGTGCATTCGCCGGGGCCGGTATAGGCGGCGCAACCGTGAATACGCAGCTGGAAAATTATATCCTCGCCAATACCACCAATGAGACCTGGATCCTCGCGGTCCCGAGCAGCCAGACTGCCGCCGGCCTGATCATCCAGACCGGAAAACCGGTCATGGCGATCGGCGGGTTCTCCGGCAGTGACCGGATCCTGAACATTACCTCTCTTACTGCCCTTATCCAGGAAGGAAAAGTCCGGTACTTCCTCACCGGGGGAACGGGAGGCGGCGGCGCAGGCGGGGGCATAGGTGGCGGAATGAACGGAGGCAACAGCGAGATCTTCAGCTGGGTGAGCGCCCACTGCTCCCCGGTCGACCTGTCTTTTGGCAATGAAACCGGGCTGAACGCGACCAGCACTGCGGGATCGGGAACCGCGGAATCCCTCTATGATTGCGCCGGGGCAGCAGGCTCCGGGTAACGTGCCTTTTTATGATATATGTCGGAGAAAGATGGGCCGGGAGTAAAATCCTGGCAGTTCTCAACCAGGAAAAAATTATCGGTTTTTTTCTCATAGGAGTGTTCTCCACCCTGATCGATGTGGGCCTCCTGTACTTTTTTACCGATGATCTCGGCATCTGGTACATTTATTCGGCGACAGTCTCCTACAGCCTGCGGGATGGCTGCCAATTTTTTCCTGAACAAATACCTCAATTTCCGGGATACGAGCAGGAATTATATCAGGCAGTTTTTCTTCTTTGCCCTGATCTCTCTGGTAAGTCTTGCCCTGACCCTCGTGATCCTCTATCTTGCTGTGGAGATATTCGCTGTCAACTACCTTGCCGGAAAGGTACTCGCGGTCATTATCGCATTTTTCTGGAACTATTTCGGCCAGAGCAGGATAACCTTCCGTCTCGGTACCTGTGAGATAAGCGGCGATCTCAGAGAATACATAACCTGACGGCAAGCCTTCACCTGGGGTCATAACAGCCGAAGGCCGGCGATGCTCTTTTTTCACCCCAGCAGGTGCTCACAGGTACTCCGCAACCGTTTCGAGTGTCTTTGTCCGGGCGTACCACTTGTCGTCGGACTCGATCACCGTCCACGGGGCGTACCTCGTGCTCGTCTTTGCAAACATCTCGTCTATTGCCGCCCCGTAGAGGTCCCATTTTTCCCGGTTCTTCCAGTCCTCTTCGGTGATCTTCCACTGCTTGAGCGGATCGGCCTCACGCTCACGGAAACGCCGGAGCTGCTCCTCCGGGCTCACTTCGAGCCAGAACTTCAGGAGGCCGCCACCCCAGTTCCGGAACTCCTCCTCCATCTCGTTGATCTCGGTATATGCCCGCCTCCATTCCGGCTTCGTGCAGAAACCGTCAACCCGTTCCACGAGCACCCTGCCGTACCAGCTCCGGTCATAGATCGTGATATGGCCGGCGGCCGGGTAGTGCCTGATAAAACGCCAGAGGTAGTGGCGCTCCTTTTCAGTGTCATTCGGAGCCCCGACCGGCATCACGCTGTAGCCGCGGGGGTTCAGGTCGTGGGTGAGGCGCATGATCGTGCCTCCTTTTCCTGCGGCGTCCCGGCCCTCGAACACGATGGCGAGCGGGATATTGCGCTTGTACAGGCGGGTACTGGCAGTCCCGTACTTTTTTCTGGGCAGCAAAGACCCGTTCCTCGTACTCTTTTCTCTCGCGCTGGTCGGGTGCCAAAGACCGGCGGGCGACCGGTACAATTTCCGGGCTGAAGCGGGGCCGGGTTTTGGTTCCCGGCATTTTTTTCTGCACGACCTTCGGGAGAATTTTTTCGAGAGAATTTACAATGGCTGAGTAACAGGCAAGGATGGTATAATTTGGATCCGTCGCCCCTACAATGGTCCAGGGTGCGTACGGGGCATCGGTCTTTTTGAGAAACTTTTCAATGACCGGAAGGTAGGCGTCATAATCATTGTGAAAATCCCAGTCGCCCTTCGTAATCATCCACGAGGTCAGCGGGTTTGTATCCCTCTCAAGGAGTCGCTTTTTCTGCTCTTTTTTGCTGATGTGCAGGAAGATCTTGATAATGATCGTCCCGTCATCAGAAAGCCCGCGCTCGAACCGGTTGATGGAACAGATGGACCGGTCGACGTGCTTTTCCCAGCCCGGGCTTCCGGTCTCCTCAGCAAGCGCCCGGCTGTACCAGCTCCGTGCGAAGATCGCAAATCTCCCGGCAGGAGGTATGCGATTCCAGAACCGCCACATGAGCGGGTGGTTCTTCTCCTGAACCGTGGGCATACCGATGGAGGAGAGAGTAAACCCCCGGGGGTCGAGGAAACGGATGAGCTCCTGGATCGTCATGGTGATCCCGGAGGCGTTCCACCCCTCGATCACGATGATTGCCGGGACCTGTTCGTCCCGCAGCTGCCGCTGAATCTCGCCGATGCGCTGTTGCAGGGGTGCGATCTTTTCTCTGAATTTCCGGTCATCGGTTATGCTGGCCAGGTCACATTTCTTGAGCATGATAGTACCTCTTTTAGGAAGGCCGGTACGATCCATTGGGGTTATATCCTCCTTTGGTCAGCACTTCAGATAAAACCAATGCCGTGAAGAGGAGGGTAATGACCCTAAGGAAATGCCCGGCAGGAAGCCCCCCTCATCCCTGGGCAGACCAAAAAAATTTACGGTGAGACCGGAAGCCCGTTCTCGCGTGCCACCGCGATGAAGGCATCGGCAAGGTACCGGGCCTGTTTTGCGGTCATGCCGTAGGTATTGAACTTCCAGACCCGGGTCGCGCCCGGGATGATGCCGAAGATCCCCCTCTCGTTCAGCGCGGAGGAGAAATAGAATCCCTTCTTCTTGTGGGATTCGGCTACCTTGTCAAACGATCCGGTGGTATCGACACGGGTCAGCGTGTGCTTCCGCGGGTACTCGGAGAGAATCTTTGTTCCTTCGATAGTAAGCAGTGCCTCAGTAACGACCCGGTTGTTTTCGAGTTCCCGGTCGAAATGCTTCACCCGCTCCCGGACATGGGGAAACGAAGCCATCATGCCTACGAGCGTTGCGCCCATGAGCGTGCAGCCCATCATCTCCGGCTCCTTGATGCCGAACCTCCGTTTTGTCACGTCCCCTTCGATGGAGGTCGTGCGGAAGACGTCTTTTGCCCGCTCGGCGGTGGCAGCAAGGACGCCGGAGGGGGCGGGTGCCGCCATGCTCTTGTGGCCCGATCCGACTACGAAATCCACGCCAAGCGCTTTCCCGTCCACCGGCAGGATGCCGACCGTATAGGCGCCATTGCAGAGGACCGGGACGTCGTACTGGTGCGCCACTTTTGCGATGGCGGCGACATCATGCAGGTTCCCGTACTGGTAGTCCACCTGATCGATCAGGGCAAGGACCGGGGCCTTCCCGAACTTCTTTCTGACCTCCTCAATCTTTATTGCGGTCGATTCGGGCGTGACACTATGCCGGCCATCGGCCGGGATCTCGCAGGCGACCCCCCCTGCCTCCTCGACCGCGAGGAACTCCGTATAGTGTGAGAGCGACGTCAGGAGGACCGGGTCGCCTTTATTCACGTACGTGTGGGCGACCGCCTGGAACCCCCGCCGCGCCCCGGGCATCATCCGGGCCTCGTCCATACTGAGCCACGCGGCGACCTCTTTGTGGAACTCTGCGATCGGGGGCTTTGCAATGCAGTCAAGCCGGTTGGGCTTCCGGCAGTTGTCGCAGACCGAGTACCCGTCGCCGTACGCGATGATCGCTTTTATCGCGTCGCCGGTCAGGCGTCCCCCGGCCTGGATCGGATCGATATTGATGAAGAGCTCGTTGACCTGCCGGGCCTCGATCCCGTTCCCGCACTTCATTTCAGCATCTCCTGCTTTAAAGAACCAACCTGCCGTTCGAGGTTTTCGAGTAGGCGGGTCACCTCCGCCCGCTGCCGCTCGTCCAGTTCGTGCGCCGGTGCCGTCTCGCGCAGGATCATGCGGAGATCGGTGAGCGTGTAGGTTGTGGAAAAGATCAGGTCAACTGCCCGTTTTGACATGAGATCACCTGCTGGTATATTGTACCATTCCTAGAATTAAGTAACCGCTTTTTTGGGATACGTGAGCGGTTTTCTTTTGTTCTGGAGAAAACTTTTTTTTAAGAGAGACCGCCCCCCAACGCCAGCTCTGCCCCCAAAGGGGGGGCGGGGGCGTAAGCGATGCCTTCGTATTACCTGTACAAGAAACATCCATCGTTTCATCTTTGTGGTGCAAGTAATACGGCGCTACCGCAACAGGAGGATGCCTCTAGCGTGCGGGGGCTTTAGCCCCTAGGAGCGTACATACAAATCTCATTTTAGGATTTTTACGGAACAGTTTTCTCATGAATTTATAACGTAAAAGCGCGTAAAATACAGATTGGATAGAAAAGAAGATTAACCCCCGGGAGGGTTAGGATGGAGTTTAAAAATAAAGTACTCATCATTGGTTATGGTGCCGTGTCCAAGTGCACGCTCCCCATCCTGCTTCGGCATGTCACTATACCGCTTGAAAATATCACGATCGTAGATTTTAAGGATAAATCCCAGGATCTCAAGGCATATACGACCCGGGGCCTCCGCTTTTTAAAACGGAAGATCACGCCCGAAAACCTCAATGCAATCCTTTTCGA
>CAWEFI010000024.1:0-37317 GCA_963808285.1 uncultured Methanoregulaceae archaeon | reverse complement strand
CTCGACATCGTCAAATTTCCAGATTTTTAACAATGGTAACCCTTTATTGAGTCAACCGTTCTATTCGGGCGACCTGCGGTACGAATCGCCCAGCGCCCAGACCGGTATCTCTCTGGAAAACGGTGCCGTGGTTATGCGAATGTTCGCACAGAGCGGATCCTCGATGCTTGCTAATCCCCGCTGGTTCTACGATCCCACGACATCCACGGCTGTCATTTACCTGATTGGATTTAATACCACGAATATCATGGCGCAGAGCGGGGTCGGTGCCGTGGCTATGCAACTTAACCAGCCCCTGACCAACTATACCATCTATTCTATTCCTTCCACGAACACGGTCACCGTGCAGTATACACCAAACCCGAATGCCAATTATTCTGTCGCTTGGGGAAATTACTTCACAAACACGGGATGGATGACTTCCTCAGGGAATTGGCAATATAAGATTACACCAACTCCGACTACGCTGGTTGTCTACCAGTATAACATAATGGTAAATTCCGTGTAAAATAGTGGAACGTAATCATAATACGAAATTATGCACTGCTGGAATCCTTTCATAATGTGGGGGGGAAAGTGGCTTGATCGACCGAACGATCTCATGCACCGAATTTTGAGGCACCTTTCGACCCCCACTATACCGGGAGCCCGTTATATCTCCATGAGGTATTGACCCGGAACATGGGTTTTTCGCTTATGGAAAAGTGGATGCTGGCACCGGGCCGGACCGGAAGTCGAGTTGTCCCTTAAGGTTTTGCCATAAAAAAATCCGTGGTCATTCGTCCTGTGCACATCAGTCGGATTCGTGTGCGTTTCTCCCGTACCATATAACCACTTTTTTCCGGAAAGAGTGTTTTGATACGATTTATTGGGCTATGTGAACGTAAGGGGATTTCCACCTCTGTCCTGCACACGTTGCCCGGGAGAACTTCGTTTTTGAGATAAAACGGGTACACACATTGAGCTCGTAACAATGTTAAAAAAGATTGAGGTATTGTTTTTCGTGATTTTCCGGGAGAGTTCCCCCCGGAGATCGCATCAACAATTTTTGTGAGCGCTATTTCATTGCAGTTTGATGTATGATTTTCCTGTAGTTTTGACCATTGTGCTGGTTCCGGTTTCAGCGTTTGCCGTGTACGCATCTTGCGCCGAAGCATCAACGCAAATATAATAGGTTCCCGCGGGAAGAGCGCGGACATCAAGAGTTGCGGACTGTGGCCATGGACCTCCGACAGGAATACCCGTTATCGTGCTAAACGGCCCCACCCATAGTGACGCTTGGCCACAGGTCCCCGGGTCCTGATAGGTTGTCGAGTAATAGAGACGTTCCTGTGCGGTGTACAGGCCCGTTATTCCGGGATAGGTAATAGTCCATTGTAACGGCACGAAATCGGTAATGATCCCGGACTGGGTCACCAGCAGGGGGGAGAGCAGGATTGACTGCTGCGTCCCGTAGCCTGCCGTGAGATTGGGATTAACAGTGATAAACACAGGGGGAATCGTCAGGGATGATGCTCCATTATTGAAGGTAACCGTCGACCCGTTGCCAAACAGCTGGATGCTGCCAGCCTGTTTTACCATGAGCTCGAACGTTGCCTGCCAGGTCTGGCCGAGATTTATGGTTCCGACATTGAACGATAATTGCTGGTTATACGGGGGTGGTGCATTCCACTGGTTCGACTGATCGGTGTAGTTCGTTACATTATCCTGCCAGGTGATCTGCGTTGTGGGCACGTAACTGAGGGCCTGGCCACCCGGGACCGTTACACCGGTGAGGTTCACGTTCTGGAAGTTCAGGTTCATCTGGGTGTTCACACCGGCGGCAGTTTGCAAATTTCCGGCAATTTCGTTGTAGATGAGTGCAAGCGTGGCCGCGTTAGGTGCATTTGCATAAAATCCCCCGGTTGCATTCGCCATTACCGTCATATCAGTAATCGCCTGGGGAGTAAATGTATTGTAATAGGATATCGCGTAGACCCGGATATTGTTGTCAAGAGCGAATTGGGTCATATTCTGGTCTGTAAGTTGCGCATCGGGACCCGTAGTGTACGTTACGGCCGCTGGCGCACGACTGCTGGATACAGTTATTGAACCGGAATGCGGGACTGTGATATATTTATTCGTGCTGCCTGACGTGGTTGATGTCGCTGTATCGCTGCCAGCAGAGTTGGTTACCGTTTCTGAAACTGTATAATAATATGTATTACCGGAAGACGGTCTTGCATACGTGTACACCGGGTTCTGTAGGATTGAGGTCCCCCCATCTCCGAATGACCAGCTCCAGTTTGTCGGACTGCCCAACGATGTATCCGTGAACGTCACCGTTGCTCCGGATGCAGTGGCCGTAAAATTGGCGTTTGGTATAAGAGTACCTCCCAACCCGTTGTAATACAGGAATTTTTGGGGTTCAAGGGCACTCGTGCTGTAATTGGTGTATCCTGATGGAGGAGCAGGATAATAGGCGGTTCCCCTGCCAAGGAAATCGCCCAGCCAGTTATAATCGCCATCCGTCAGAAGGATGACCGCCCGCACCGCTTTCGGGTTTGAATTCGGATTGTTTTTAAGCAGGGTGATCGACTGGTAGATCCCATCCCGCGTTCCCGTGCCTCCATTCGCTACCAAACCAGAAATCGTATTATTAATAGTTACATGATTGGTAGTGAGCGAACCGACCGTGGTATCGATATTATTCCCATTGTCAACCCCGGAAAATGACACAACGGCAAGCCGGTCATTCGTCCTATTCAGCAGTGCACCAAAAGTTTCTGCACCGGCTTGCGCATTTTGCATCTCTGTTTTTCCATTACTCATCATAGTGCTCATACTCCCGGATCGATCCATAAGAATGACGGCATCGATTGGATTCGGCTGGAGTGCCCACCCGTCCCCGGTCAGTTTAATGGTCACATTAACCGTCCCATTCACGGCGACCATGGGGGGAGACACGCTCGTATAGGCACTGAGATAGGGATAGTTCTTCCAGGTCAGAACGACACTTTGCGACGTGCCATTCCACGTTGCAGTAACAGGGCAGGTTCCGGTAGCCAGTGGGTTATAATAGGGCGTTAACGTCGCACTTGAAAAACCGCCCGGAATAAACTGAACTATGGCATTACCGTTACTATCAGTCGTGGCACTGAGGCTTGAAAGTTTTGGCTGAGCGGTGATATTGTCAGTAGTCAGGTCATATGAGGGAGTGCCAAGCTTGAACGTCACCAGCTGACCCGAAACAGGATTTCCATACCCATCCGTGACCTGTGCCGTTACATTCGCCGTGCTGGAGGGATTTGCATCCAGACTTGCCATGGTCTGGGGATCTGCGGAGAGCGCACAGTTCACGGGTGCCGTACTGTAAAATGTCACATTTACACTGGAGGTGACGGACGAATTCGCGCTCGCCGTTGCGTAAAGGGTAATGTTTTGGGCAATACCCTGAGGACCATAGGTTAATCCTACCTGACCAAAACCATTTGTTGTCAAACCCGAATACGAATCACCCACACTTGACTGAACAGATATATTCTGGCCAACGGTGGGGTTGCCATATTTGTCATACAGGGTGTACTGGATAGAGATCAGGTGGGCATTGTCTGCCGGCACCACCGGCGGATTTGGACTTAGCGTCTGGGTTATCGATACAGGTATTCCATTGGAGATGCCGATAATGGCCGGATATACCCCCTGGATAGCACCAAATGGTTGTATATAGATATTGTTCTGTCCGGCAACAGTATCAAGCAGCACTTTCAACGTTAGATTTCCATATCCATCCAGTTGCTGGCTGGTACTTGTATTGTAAGTTCCTCCACCAAGATCAAAACGTGCGTTTCCAGCGACAGAACCAATTTGGAGCGAGACTGTGTTGGGATCAGCAGGATTACGATGGTCAATGACGTTACCCCACTGGTCCGTATAGGAGACATTAAAATAAGTCTCGCTTCCTACGGATGCCTGAGACGGCGAAGTAACCGTCCAGTAAAACGGGGTATCGTGATCAATTTGCTGGACGTAAACGAGATTTGTGGACTTGCCATTGAAAGTCAGGTTTATATTAATGGTAGCGCTACCGCTCGTTTTATTGGCGGTGAACGTGGTTGACGCCGCGCCATTAGAAGCGGTATTACTGCTTGATGCACTGAGTGTTCCCATTGCCACAGAATTTGCAGCCAGGGAGAATGATACCGGTAATCCGGCCTGGTGAATACCATTCGAATCCACTGCCGTAACCGTTATTGTTGAATGGTCCGTTCCGTTTGCGATCACCCAGGTCTGAGTGGAGGTGATTGTCGAATTGGCGAGATCATTTGCAACAACACCCCCGACAAGACACATAAGACCGACGATACTAAGAATTACTAGAACCCCCCGCATATTCCTCACTCAAATTATGGTATTGTACATTTTAGTATATAAAAATATGTATTTTAAAAAAAACAAAATTTCCTGCTGTTTTTAAAAACAAACGCGATTTTTTATCAGGATTGCAATTTTCAGACGTTATTTCAGTTTTTTTGAGAGCATCCCCTCATCACCCGTGACCAAAGGAGCGTGTTATGCCCAAACCGGTCCACCATGAACTGCCTTATTTCGAACACCTGCCGAAAACCTACCCGGGTATGATGTGCCTTGTTCGGTACGAACCCCGCTGATCGGGGTATCAGGGCAAAACAGTCAACCGGAAAAAACAGGGAAAAAACAAGAGCTCATGAACGAGCGCCCGGATGCGAGAAGCAGGAGTCGAACCTGCGAACGCCTGCGCGAATCGATCTTGAGTCGATCCCCGTTGACCACTTGGGTATTCTCGCTCAGCATAGTATTGGTTTTGAATTGGTAAAAGTCTTTGAGGTTTTATGTAATCTTCTCTATTGCCAAACGTAGTCAACAAATCTTGAGTCCGCCTCTGTCGACCACGTAGATATTCTCGCTTCAGCGTACTATTGGTTGCAAAATAGTAAATGGCTTGACATTGCGGGATTGTTCCCGCGGCTCACGGATCATGGCAGCAGGAAGACAGACCCGGTCGGCCGGTCACATAAAATCCGCCAAACCCAGCTGCTCCTGCTTCTCCTCGCCAAAGGTCGATTCAATGGCAAGGTCGAGCACTTCAACCCGCTGCCGGGTATATTCTGATACCTTGTATTTTTTCACCATCGCGCGGGACATTTCGAGATACTTTTTGACCGATCCTTCATGCACGGTCGGGATGATGTTACCGTTGCAGATCCCCTTGCCTTTGAATTTTGTGCATTTACCGGCAAGCGGCATCCTGCGGTAGCTCGTATTGCACTTGGTGCACCGGAACTTCTGCTTGGAGAACGCGGAGAGGTTACCCATAAGGTCACGGATGAAATGCGTGTTGAGGACACGCTCCGCCACGTCGTCCGCATCGACGGCCCGGATCTTCTCGGCCAGATCAAGTTCTGCCTCAAGTTTCTCGGCCATGGTCTTGAGCTGCGTGTAGGTGGACTCCAAGGGCCCTGCCGATATGTCCGAAGTGTCGTGCGTGAAGAAAAATCCTTCCAGCTGCTGCGGGGTCCCGATCCTCCGCTCGACCCGGTCGATGAGCGGATCGACATCTTTTGCCTTTGCGTACCTGAGCCCTGCCTCGTAGAGTTCGAGCGGGTAGTCGCGCCCGACATCCACGTTTAAGGCCTCCTTGTCGATCTCTGCCGGGTCGATACGGCTCGTAAGCACTAAGGGAGCGTCCATCGTTCCTCCACGGGTCTGGGGCAGGAACGAGCGCGAGAAGTTTAACAACCCGTCCATGAGGAGCATGATACAGTCCTCATCGCCGTCGCACTGCCCGGTGAAGATGCCGTTTGCCACAAGCGTGTGATCATCTGCGACCGTCAGGCAGTACACCCGGTCATCAGGAGACATCACGGTTTCGACCGCTGCAATCCGGTCAGTAATCACCCCCCCGCCTTCGTATACCGGCACGGCGTCTCCTTCCTTGATCTCCATCGCTTTGATCTTTTTGAGGTATTCGACATCCCACACCAGCATCGCATGGTCCGGGGTGACCGTGAGCTGCCCGGCGGCGGGAGGTAGTAAACCGGATCAGGTGTGCCGGCGCCCGGTGGATGGACACTGAGGTGATCCTGCGCAGGTGCATCATTCCGGTGGTATCCACGGTACGGGTATAATACGTGTGCATCGGATCAGAATAATAGGTGCCAAGCCGATCGAGCCCGGGCTGGCTGATATCGAAATTTTCCATCACAAATTTCCGGATTGGCGTGCGCGACCATGTCTTTCCGTCGGTGATCTCGATCTCGGTATCGCCATAGAAACAGTTCCGGCGTTTTGCCGCGTGGAAGAACGGGTGGGCATACCCGACGTTTGCCCGGGTAAACCCGATGATCCGGGCCAGCACCCCGGCGCTTGTGTGGGGGGCAAGGCCGATGACAAGGTGGCCGACCAGATCGTCCCGGGTCTTTATATTGTAAAAGGCAGGAAGACCGTAGAGCCGGGTCAGCTCGTCATCGATGAACCGTGCGACCTTGACCATATAGTCCGCACACGAGTCGGAGACAAGGAGGTCCTGCGGGTGCATCTCGACGACCTGTGTCCCGTTCTGGAGATCGTAGCCGTTGATATCTTTCATGTACCCGAGCGACCGGAGTTTTTCGACCGGGACCCGCACCTCGTCCGGGCGTATGTGCGTGAGCGGGAGATCGATCATGTCAAAACGGGTGGTCCCGTCTTTAAAGACGTAGATATCCTGCAGGGCACGGAGAATCCCTTTTTCCATCGCTTCAACCGTTTTTTCACGGGAGATCACCCCTTTTACACCTTTTACAAGCGCGATGCTCTCTTTTTTTATCCCAAGGCGCTCCATTGCCTGTGCATACTCCGCTTTTACGTTTAAGGCGATCCTCTGGCTGCAGGTGGCCGGGACATCGCAGTTCGGGCAGCGCTCGGCCGCCACTTCATGCCCGCACTTGGGGCAGGTGTTGACCGGCGTCGTGTGTGTCCCGCACTTCTGGCACCGGTTCAGGTAGGTGATCTCACCGCAGCCGGGACACCGCCGCCGCCCGACCTCGATCTCGATGATGCCCCCCTCTTTCTGGAAATCGATCTCGGTTGCATGAGCATCCGACTCCTCGGTATGGCCCGACGCCTCTTGAAACGAGCGGCGGGAACCCCCGGATTCCCCGAGTGGGAAGAGTCCGTGCGGGGGCGGGCTCATCTTTCGCGGCTTGGATTTGCCGGGCCGGCCCATCCGCCCGCCAATCCGTATCCCGGACCGGGACCGGAGCCTAAGTCCGCTCAGGTGCATGACGAGCGCAAGCTGAGTGACATCGTCAGGTACAGTGTCCCACGTGTCTCGTTTTTTTAAATGTTCGTCAAGACCGAGGCATGCGACAAATATCCGGTATGTCCGGATCCTTATGGTTCCCCCGCTTACCTGGTGGGGGAGAAGCAGGGTCTCGAGAATTTCTTTAACCTTCGGGTCAAGGGGGACGACAAGTGCATCCTCTTCAATTTTCCCGGTACCCGAAATAGTATCGGCCAGAAGCCGGATCTGCTCAAGGCTGACATCGTCCCAGAACCAGGTAAAGGCAGGGAAAAGATACCCGCCGGCCCTCGCGAGCGCGAGTGCCTCATGTTCATCCTGCGGCGATTTTGTACCCGGCGTCTGGTCGAGCAGCCACCATTCCTCGCAGTAGCCGGCAGGCACCAGCGGGTGGTTGTTTTCCAGAAAGTCCCCGTACGCGATCAGGATCTCACCGACATCAAGGATTCTCTCCACCTTTTTTGTCAGCGCAAGAGCGGTCTTTTCATCATCAACCCTGAGTACTTCACCACCTGCCAGACGGACGGTCGGCCCCTCAATGGTATCAACCGGTACGACACCGCAGGCTTTGCCCGGGCGCTCCAGTTTCATCTGGGTGCCGACCGCGAGAAATCCGCCCAGCAGGTGAAGCGTCGCCGGGTTGAAGCCGGCAGTCGCAAAGCCGGTATTGCGGGAACGGCCGTACCGGAGCCTGAAGCCTCCTTTCCGCATAGGGTAGGAAAAAACCGGCCTTCCCCCTATGAGATCCCGGAGGTACTTGTCCTGCGGTTTGATGCCCGTGGTATACTCTTCCGCACCAGGTTTTGCCGCGCCGGCGATGAGCTTGTCCAGCCAGTCCCATCCGGTCATGTTCATCATCTCGACCTTGCTCCTGAGTTTACGGGCTTTGCCGGCAATACCTTCTGCAAGGACAAGCGCCATGCCACCCCTCACGGCATTTGTCTCCACGCGGTCAAGGTTCCGGTGTCCCGAGACCTCCTCTTTCTCTGTCGCTTCGCCATCGATGCAGACCGGGCAGTTTTCCACGATCAACCTGATCTCCGCTTCGCTTGGCAGGTACTGGAGGTTCATGATGCTGTTGTATTGGCGGATCTCCTCGATGTATCGCTCAACCTCGTCCTGACGGGGATGGTAACGGCCTATCCCGAGTCTGGCCCGCACGTAATCACCGACAAGCACCGAGAGCGCCTGCGCTGTCCCGCCAGCGCTCCGGATCGGGCCGGCATAGTAGATTTTCAGGTACAGGCTGCCATCGTCGTTCTTGCCGGTCCCGACTTTCGCGATCCCTTCGGTCGGGGCCGAAACCACTCCTTCGGTCAACAGTGCCATCGCGGTGCGTATGGAGTGGTCGAGGATCTCGTCGCTGTTTTTCTCCCCGAACCTCCGTGCAACGAAATCGTCACCGATCCGGAGCGCCACCTCCTCACGGGACATCTGCGATTCAAGTTCCCGGATCCTGGCTGCCACCCCTTTGATCCCAAGGAGAGCCTCGACCCGGTCCGCGAGATCGCTTGCAATCGGGATCTCGACGCTCGTGCTCGGGTCGAGGCCGAGGGAACGCGCCTCCTGAGCACGTGCAATCGCCCGGGAAAGCCCGTCCATCAGGGTGTTCCCGTACGCTTCCATCTCAGGAGAGAGCTCGAGCATGGTGGTACGATCCGGCGGCTGAAAATTTATACTGTTTTATATGGCGTTTCTACCTCCAGGAAAGGATATCTGCAGGAGGAGGGATCAAGGCTGTTTTTCTTCCCTGATCTGCTCGATCATGGACGGCAGCCCGGCCTCACCCATCTGCCAGAGCGTGAGCGTGGCGCAGGAGCGGAGGATTTCATTGGCATCGGAAAGCCGCAGGGTGAGCGAAGCCACCGCGGGTTTCCCGATCCGGCAGAGCGCCCGTGACAGAAAACCCCGCAGTTCTTTGTCCTCGGTCGCCATTGCGGAAATAAGCGGTTCCACCGCCGGTTCCCCAATCTCACCGAGAGCGGCAGCTGCATAGCGCCGGAACTCGCGGTCGGGATTCTCTCCCATCGCCGCGATGAGAGGTGCGATCGCCGGCACTCCCGCCTTTGAGAGGGAGATCGCACGGTACCACCGGCGATCATCATCTCCTGCGGCCGCAAGGGCATCAATCAGGGGTTGTACCGCAGCCTCCCCGGTCCCTGACAACATGAGAACGGCATGGTGGCGGTTATCAATCGAGGGGTCGTCGAGCTGGCTGATCAGGAGGGCAATAGTATCGTTACCATCTTTCTGGTTATCGGGAGTCATGGGAGCACCAGTACGGTCTATATTGTGTGTGACAATTCTTGTGTGTTGTTATCAGGATCGGCCCTGCAGTCGGGGTTTTGCGCGCAACGCTCCTTATGTCATGCAAGCCCGAGATAGGAGGGGACAAAGAGAATACAGAAGAACCCGACCATCATGACAAGCCCTAAAGGAATGCCCAGCCTTGCCCATTCCCTGCTGGTGATCCCCGTCTTCCCTGCCGCGATGATGTTGGGGATATTCCCGGGAATAAGCATGCCACCTGATATGAGAAGGGCGACAAGCGCCGTGGTGATCTGGTTTAAGGAGAGTACCGGGCTGATCTCGGCTGCAGCAAGGGTTGCGTTGTCGAGCACTGCTGATACCATGTTGGCCCAGTAGAGGGCTTCCGGAGGGATGAGAACGACATAACCGAGGATCAGGGGTTTGAAACCCTCCCCGAGGAACACGAGGGCCATGATGAAGAGATAGACTTTGCCTGCCCGGATGATAACTTCCCTCAACTCCTCGCGCTCGACAATGCATTTCAGGTTTGTCTCACCGGTCTGCCGTTTTTTGAGCGCAACTAGGCCGAGGACACCTAGAAAGATCACTGCGGGAACGATATAAATCCCGATTTTATCGACGAGAAACAGGAAACCGGCATGATACGGGTCTCCCGCCAGTTTGGTGACAACGATTGTGGTGAGCGGTTCTCCAAGAGGAGTGAGACCGGCACCCAGACCGATAGAGAAGCAGGCAATGACCGTGATCTCGATCTTTGCTTCTTTTACGAGAGGGAGCGCGTTGATGATTTCCACAAGGATAATCGCCGCGAGAATCGCCGATATGACACTGGAGACGAGGCCAAGTACGATGATCAGGAACGGCACGATCAATGTAAGGGAACATGTTTCGACAATTCCGTTGATGGCCCGTTCAAGATGGTGATGGAAACAGTAGATGAAGAGGCCCACGACAAGAACGATCTGCACGATCCCGATCGGAATCCATCCTACCGATGCGATGTTTAAGGGGCTCGTGAGGGCCTCGATAACGATCGCCATATTCCAGCCCGTGACCTCGCCCGACAGTGTCGTAAACCCTGAAATGGTGAGCGCAATGACCCCGCAGCAGAACAGGAAAATTTCAAGATTTCTCTCCACGACCCGGACCGTGAACGGGATCACGAGGACAAGCAGGAAAATGATGAGCAACCCGAGATTTACAAACACTTCCATATCCTGTCTCCGAAGTCCGGTACTCTCCTTGTACCCGGTAATTAAAAAACCTAAGGCGCCCGGAGGATTAATGGATTTGTTTTTATCGCGGCTGTCATGCTTCGGGGGTAAGAAAGTATATATCCAACATCGATGGTATAGGCAATTGATCATCTCTTGGGGGGAGGTGGACAATGGCGCAGGACCTTCTGCAAACGATCAGTACACTGCAGAATACGGCAATCGGCAACTGCCGGAAGCGGATAGAGGACGCAGCACTGAAGGCAAAAGGGATCATCAGGAACGGGCCAAAGGATGCGGATACCCGATGCCATGAACCCCCGCACGGCGTTACATCGGTTCTGAAGCGGAAGCACGGGCTCTAGGGGGAACCTATGGATTCGGATAAAACACTCCTGCAGCAGATACGTGACAAGGAACAGGAGCTTGCCCAGAAGGTCGACGCGGTCCGGGCGGAGGCGGAGGCAGCCGTCGCCGCCGCACGAAACGAGGCCGAGGACCTGCTCTGCACGGCGGATACGGCAGGGAAAAAAACCGCCGAACAGGTCTACTGGAAGGAGCGCGGGAAGACCGAGATCGAGATCGAAGCGCTGAAAAAAGCTGCTGAAGAAGAGAGAGAGAACGTTGCAGTGCGGGGAGAGAGAAACATTCCCGTAGCTGCAGACCGGATTGTCAGGTACGTGACCATGGATTAATGCCGAGCCGGCGGGGTGTCGCATGCTCCAGGTAATGAAACGCATCCAGGTGATCGGGCCAAAAAACGAGGCTGAGCCGGGCAGTCGACCTCTTGTACCGGACGGGTACCGTTCATCTCGAGAACGCCCCGGAGCTCATCCCGCGGGGGGAGATCTGCCTGGACAGCGGCAGGCTGGAGGCGGCAGAGGAGGCAGAGGAGGTCCTCGGCAAGATCAGCGCGATCTTCACCACGCTCCCCCCCATCGCGGATGATCCCGGTCTCCAGGATCGGCTCAGGGCCTCTCTCGAAAAAAAGACTCACGCTGAACTTATCGCCCGTGCCCGGGAGATCATCCACACCCTCGAGATAACGACACGGGGGCTGGCGGCAAAGAAGAGCGAACTCACCCTCTCGATCACCGCGCTGAACCGTTACGAGAAGGTACTTGATATTATCCAGCCGGTCGAGAAGGAACTACCGGTACTGGAGGGATTCGAGGTCACGATCCTTCTGATCCAGGAGGAGCACCGCGAAGTCCTTGAGCTGATCAAGAAAGAACTGAACACTATCACCGGTGACAGGTTCGAGATGATTGCAACAACGGTCGATGCCGAGACCCTCGCCGCCATCATGGTCTTCCCCAAGAGATTTTCCGAGGAAGTCCACTCCTTCATCTATTCCGTGAACGTAAACGAGGTGAGGCTCCCGAAGGAATACGCCGGCAAGCCGTTCTACGAGATGTACGCCCTTCTCGAAATGAGCCGGCTGGATGCACAGGACGAGATTGCCCGCATCGAAGCGGAGCTGCTCGCGTTCTCGAATACCTGGTACCAGGAACTTGTTATTCTCAGGAAGCAGCTCGAAAATATCCACGGTGAACTCGGCGCGTACCGGAACTTCGGGCTCTCGGATTACACCTTTATCATCATGGGATGGATCCCGAAAAAATACCTCAAAAAGACCGAGCTGGCTTTTCACGAGGCTTTCGGGGACCGCGTGGTCATCTGCGAACTCCCGGTGACAGAGAAAGACATGGAGAATGCCCCGGTCTTCTACGACAATCCCTTCTGGGTGAAACCCTTCGAGTTCATCATGCAGCTCGTTGCCCCGCCCCGGTACCGGGAGATCGACCCCTCCCCCGTCCTTGCAATCTTCTTCCCGCTCTTCTTCGGGATCATGGTGGGCGACATCGGGTACGGGCTCATCATCCTTGCCTTCGCGCTCGTGATACGGCACAGGTACAAGCTGATTCCGTTTGCAAAGAACCTCGCCAACATCCTGATCATCTCCTCGATCCCGACCATCATATTCGGGTTCCTGTTCGGCGAGTTCTTCGGGGACCTAGGAGAGACCATGGGCTGGCTCCACCCGGTGCAGGTCCTTGGCATCACCTGGAACCGTGTGGACGCGATGATCCCTATGCTCATACTTGCCATCACGATCGGCGTCATCCACGTCTCCCTTGGACTGCTCATCGGCATCCGGAACGCAATTATCACAAAGAAACGCAAGCACATTTACGAGAAGACCGGCATGCTGATGATGATAGGCGCACTCATCATCCTTCTGGCGAGGCTTGCCGGTGTTCTGCCGGGTATCGCGATGTACCCGGTAATCGTCCTCATCGTCATCGCCCTTCCCCTCATCCTAATGGGGGCGGGGGTGTTCGGTACGATCGAGGTGATGAGCACGATCGGCAACATCCTCTCGTACGCCCGGCTGATGGCGATCGGCATGGCCTCGGTGATCCTCGCCATGGTGGCGAACCGGCTCGGCGGTGCATTCGCATTTGCCATCATCGGGATCATTGTCGCCATCCTGCTGCACGCGCTCAACATCCTGCTTGCGATGTTTTCCCCCTCAATCCATTCGGTGCGTCTCCACCTCGTCGAGTTCTTCTCGAAGTTCTACGAAGGCGGGGGTATGGCATACAAGCCATTCAAGAAAGAGATAGATACGAAGAGGCCGGGGCTCTGAAATTTTTTATAAATATCTAAGAAACATTTTCTCCGATTTTATCGTCAGCAAGATATGATTGAGAAAATTGATCGTAGCTAAATCATCCGATTCAGACGCCACTCCTTTTCTTCTCCTTCGCCAGTTTTTTCTTCCGCTCCAGGATACTCTTCACTTTTTTGAGCCGGAACAGGTCTTCCCGCTCCCGCTCCTCGATTGCGTTCTTGATATATTTCGCCTGGCCCTTCAGCTCCGGGATCAGGATCTGCTCGAGCGCGTTCACCCTTCGCCGGTTCATCTGGATCTCCGCCCCCAGCCGCCGCATCGCGGTCTCGGTCTCGGCCAGCTTGATCAACAGGTCCAGCTCCAGCTCGTACCGCTCGGCCGTTTCGTCGATCCGTGCGCTCGTCGATATAATCCCGTAGCCCCGCTCGAGCATACTCTTCGAGACACGTTTCTTCTCGATCACCGGGACCGGGACCCCCATGATGTTCTTCCCGGTGATACCCACCGTGATCGACCGCCGGGTGGCAAACGATGCGGACTTCAGCGTGACCGGGTCATCGGTTGCCTCCGCAATGAGGAGGGCGAGGTCCGCTGCCCGGGAGACCTGCTCCAGCTCGTCGCGTGAGTTCGAGACGCTGCTCAAGATCTTGAAAAATTCCTGGATGAGCGCGTCCATCTTCTCCCGCAGGAGGTCCCGGCCCTGCTCGGCAAGCTTGATCTGGGCCTTCTTCTTCATCAGCTCCATCCGCGTGGGCTTGACCTGCTCCATAGTACCGATTCAGCTCCCGCCGGTCTTTTCTGCGGCCTCACCTGCCGCCGGGTGGTATTTCCGGATGTGCTCCTGCTTGATCCGCTTGAGTTCATCCACGGGAAGCGTGGAGAACAGGTCCCAGGCAATGGAGAGGGTGGTCTCGATGGAACGGTCGTCGTCCCCCTGGGTGATGAACTGCCGCTCAAACCCGTCCGCGAACTTCAGGTACTTCCGGTCAAGGTCCGTGAGTGCCTCCTCCCCGACAATCGCAACGAGCCGCCTGAGGTCACGTCCGTAGGCGTAACTGGCATAGAGCTGGTCCGCCACGCCGCGGTGATCCTCCCGGGTCTTGCCCGGGCCGATGCCGAGGTTCATGAGCCGTGAGAGGCAGGGCAGGGCATCGACCGGCGGGTCCGCGCCCCGCCGGAAGATGTCCCGCGAGAGCACGATCTGGCCCTCGGTAATATAGCCGGTCAGGTCGGGCACCGGGTGGGTAATATCGTCGTCCGGCATCGTCAGGATCGGGATCTGGGTGATCGAGCCGGTCCGGCCTTTCAGCCTCCCCGCCCGCTCGTAGATGGAGGCGAGGTCGGTATACATGTACCCGGGATACCCACGCCGTCCGGGCACCTCCTCCCGTGCGGTCGAGATCTCGCGGAGGGCCTCGCAATAATTGATCATGTCGGTCAGGATCACGAGGACATGAAGGTTGTGGGTGAAGGCAAGGAACTCCGCGACCGTGAGGCCGCACCGGGGCGCCGCGAGACGCTCGACCGTCGGGTCGTCGGCAAGGTTCATGAAGAAGACCACGCGGTCGAGCGCCCCCGTCCGCTCGAAGTCCTGCATGAAGAACGAGGCTTCCTTGTGGGTGATGCCCATCGCTACGAAGACGACGGCGAACTCCTCTCCCTCGCCCCGCACTTTTGCCTGCCGGGCGATCTGGGCGGCGAGCTTGCTTGCCGGCAGGCCCGAGCCGGAGAAGATCGGCAGCTTCTGGCCCCGCACGAGCGTGTTGAGGCCGTCGATTGCCGACATCCCGGTCTGGATGAAGTCCGCGGGCTTGTCCCGGGCAGACGGGTTGATGGGGGTCCCGGCAATGTCCAGCACCGCCTCCGGGATGATATCGGGGCCGCCGTCCCGCGCCGTCCCGACGCCGGAAAAGATGCGCCCCAGCATGTCCATCGAGACGTTGATGCGGGCAGGCTCCCCGATAAACCGGACGGTCGTGCCGATGAGGTCGATCCCCCGCGTCCCTTCGAAGACCTGGATGACCGCGTGGTCTTCCGAGATATCGAGTACCTGCCCGGTCCGCTCCTCGCCGTCGCTGAGGGTGATCTTTACGATCTCGCCAAAGGATGCCCCGAGGACGCCGGAGACGAAGATCAGGGGGCCGGAGACATATTCGATGGTCCTGTACTCTTTTGTCAGCAGCGGCGCCTCTTTCATTTCTCCACCTCCGTCCTGGCAATCGTCTCACTGATCTCGTTGAGCATCCCCCGGATCGTCCCCAAATCTGCCACATCCTTCATCCGCCCGATAGTGGCCTTCAGCGGGAGTGCCTGGATCTGGCGCAGGCCGACGCCCCGGTTCATCGCGAGGTTCACCTGCTCGTAATACGTCATGATCACCTTGAGCATCAGGTACTGCTTCTCGATGGGGCAGAAGGAGTCCGTATCGCTGTAGGCGCTTTGCTGGAGGAAATCCTCGCGGATCATCCGTGTCACATCCAGAATTGCTTTCTCGCTGTCAGGAAGTGCGTCGGGTCCCACCAGCTGGACGATCTCCTGGAGCTCGACTTCCTTCTGGAGCAGGTACATCGCCTTCTCCCGGAGTTCCCGCCAGTCGGGTGCCATGTTCTTGCCGTACCACTCCGTGATACTGTCAAGATAGAGCGAGTAGCTCTTGATCCAGTTCACCGAGGGGAAGTGCCGGCGGTAGGCAAGGTTCGTGTCAAGGGCCCAGAACGTCCCGACCACCCGCAGCGTGTTTTGGGTGATCGGTTCCGAGAAGTCCCCGCCGGGGGGTGAGACCGCGCCCACAACCGTGATCGAGCCGTTCCGTTCGCCGGAACCGAGACAGATTACCCTGCCGGCCCGTTCGTAGAAGGCCGAGAGCCGGGTTGCAAGATAGGCGGGATAGCCCTCCTCGCCCGGCATCTCCTCAAGCCTGCCGGAGACCTCACGCAGCGCCTCGCCCCAGCGGGAGGTCGAGTCCGCCATCAGGGCTACATCGTACCCCATGTCCCGGAAGTATTCGGCGATGGTGATCCCGGTGTAGATCGAGGCCTCACGGGCAGCGACCGGCATATTCGAGGTGTTTGCGATCAGGATCGTCCGCTCGATCAGCGGGAGTTTCGTACGGGGGTCGACGAGTTCCGGGAATTCCGCCAGTACGTCTGTCATCTCATTGCCCCGCTCCCCGCACCCGATGTAGACCACGATCTGGGTGTCCGACCACTTGGCGAGCGTCTGCTCCGAGACAGTCTTTCCTGTCCCGAAGCCACCCGGGATCATCGCCGTCCCGCCTTTTGTCACCGGGAACATACAGTCAAAGACACGCTGCCCCGTGATCAGCGGCAGGACCGGGTCGAGTTTCTTTGTGTAGGGTCGGGGGATCCGTACCGGCCAGTGCTGCATCATGGGTAGCCGGATCGTATTATCGAGTACGCAGACGGCCTCCTCGACCGTGAACGACCCTGCCCTGATCTCCGTGACCTTCCCGGATACCTTCGGGGGGACGAGGACCCGGTGCTCGAACTGGAACTCCTTTACCATCCCGATCACATCGCCGGGCCCGAGTTCGTCGCCGTTTTTGGCCACCGGCACAAAATCCCATTTCTTCGTCCGGTCGAGCCCGGGTGCAGTGATGCCGCGGCCGATAAAGTCCCCGCTCAGTGCAAGGAGGACCGGCAGCGGACGCTGGACTCCGTCGTAGATGGAGGCGAGGAGGCCGGGCCCCAGCTCGACGGAGAGGGGGGTCTCCGTATTCTCCACGTTTTCACTCAGAGTGAGCCCGGTGGTGTCCTCGTATACCTGGATCACTGCCTCATCGCCGTCAAGCCGGATGATCTCGCCGCGGAGCGCCTCGGTCCCGACTTTCACCACATCGTACATCTTGGACCCCTTCATGCCCCGGGCGATAATCACCGGCCCTGAAATCCTTGAGATTGTTCCCGTTTTCATACCTTCACCTCTTCAGCACGATGTTATACCCGATCGCCTTCCGGAGGAGGCGCTCGATATATGTCCGCCGATCCATCTCCTTCGATTTCGAGGGGATCGGGATGATCAGCGGGCGGTGCATCTTCTCGATCCGATCCATCAGTTTCTCGTCAAGAGAGAGCATGTACTCCTCGTTGACTGCGACAATACCGATATCGTCCTTGTGGAGCAGGGGGGGGATCACAGTCCTCGCCTCCTCCGCGGACTGTGCCTCGAAGACCTCCGCGCCGGCGAGCCGGAATCCCGATGCCCGGTCGCTGTCCGTCACTATGACGAACTTATACATACACGAGTTCCTCCCTGAGGGTCTCCACAGAGAAATCCACCGTCTTGCACCGCGAGATGACACGGATATTGGTGATCTCGTTGTACTTTGCCCAGAAGTACCCTATAAGCGAGGCGACGCTCAGGGGGTCGCCAAGGAACGACCTGACACCCTTCTGGACCAGGTACCGCTCCAGCTGCTTTTCAATGACGGAGATCTTCTGGGCCCGCAGGGCCGTCTCGGGCGTCCCGGAGAGGAACCGGTAGCGTGTGGTCGCGAGAAACGCAAGGGCCTCCTCGATTGAAGGGAAGGAGAGCAGGTGATCGAGCTTCTTGGCGTCAAGCTCCAGTCCCCCGTCAAGAAGGAACTTTTTCGCTTCTTCCGGCTCGACCCGGTCCCGGATCATCCGCAGGGCCGTCTTGACATTCACGACATCGATCTCAAGGGAGAGGATATCCCGGATCATCGCGTTGTTAGGGGACCGGGCCTTTACCGCAAGGAGGGCATCCTCGTAATAATACCGGTCGAGTGCACACTCGAGCATGCCGAGATCGCCGCTCTTTGCAAATTCCGGGAATGCCGTCGTGAGCGGCGTGGCGTAGGGGATGCGCCATGTCGCGAGCAGGTCGATCACTGCCTTTGGGTCCGGTTGCCGGACGAGTTCGGTCAAGGTCGCCTCATCCAGTTCGCCCGCAGGAACGAGACAGTCAAGGATCTCCTCGTTCGTCACGTGGATGTTCTTCCCCCGGAGCACGGTCTTGATGTTCTGGACGTCCCAACGGTGAAGAAAGATGCTGATGTACTGTTCCGCTTCCTTCTCTTTTGAAAAACCAAGGACCTTCCGGAAGGTCCGGACGAAATTATTCCGGAGGGCGTGCTCGATGCAGGGTATGCCGGAGTACCTCCCCCGCGCCTCAACGAGATCCTCACGGTAGGCAGTCTTCTCAAGCTCGCTGATCAGCGAGTCAAGATCCGGCTGGAGGATGAGGGCATCGAGTGTGTGGTGATCCAGAAGCCGGCTCTTCATCCCCCGCATCCGGGCGTTGATGTACCCCCAGTCCATTTCAACCACCGGAGAGGATGGCATGGATCTCGAGTTTCTTGTGCTCCCGGATCCGTTCGAGGCGGGATTCGATCGTGTTGGAGATGGTGATGAGGCCGTCCGGCGAGCTCACGACAAGCCCTCCCATGCACTGCAGATTGGTAAGGACGTCGCACCGGATGTTCATGGCCGCAAGGGTTTTCCTGCAGAGTTCCTCGTCGCGCTTGTCAACGTGTACAAGAAACGGCCTGTCACTCATGGCACCGGTAGCTTCACGGGCCAGCTTTTCGAATATGACCGGGTATTTTGGGTCCTGCCGGAGCGCTGACAGCTGCTGTCCTGCCTGGTCAAAGGCCGCCGTAAAGATCGTCTCGCGTCTCCGGAGGGCCTGCTCCTTGATCTCGTCCTTCGTAAGGTACAGCTGTTTGTTCCGCTCGATGGTGGCGGATTTTTCTGCATCCTGTACAGCGTTTTTCTGGATCTCCTCGGCCTGCTTTTTTGCGTCCGCCCGGATCTCCCTGGCAAGTTTTTGTGCCTTTTCCCGGAGCTCACGCTCCCGTTCCTGTTCACTCTCCTCTACGGATTTCAAGAGGTTTTCGTAGGCCATGGTATCATCCGCCTGTCTCACGTTTTCGTATCATCGTACAGCTGTATGCACGCTCCCGGGTGTTCCCGGTACGGGAGGCAGATGAACGACAGATCGTAGGGGAACGCAGTGCTCGCTTGCAACAGCCGTGCAGCCCGGGTCACGTTACCATGAGGATGATCATCGCAGCGACGACAAACCCGAGAATGACCAGCGTCTCGGGGATTGCTTCGAGGATGATGATGGACCCCACCGTCTCTGGTTTTTCAGCAATCGCACCCGCCCCGGCAGCACCGATGCGGGATTGCGCCCAGCCTGTGCCGATCGCACCAAAGGAGAATGCGATCGCAGCTCCGATAGGAACTTCCCAACCAGCCATGTTGATATCTCCTAATGATAGAACCTAACAGAGTGCAGATATATTAAAGTATTGCGCAGCTCTCTGCCAGAAACAGTCTTCCACCATCTTTGTCCGGGGGGTTACCCTGAAGGGGGGCCGCGCCTGCAATGCGAGAGGATTGCATCCATTTCTTCGATGGTTGAGCGGCTGAGGGGGTGACCCGGTGAAACGGCGCCAAGCGTGATGAGGTCCCGGATGTCCTGCCGGGTGAGGGTGGAGAATGAGTACCTGGTCCCATTTCTCCCGCTCGAAACTGATCCAGAGGTCGCCGAGAATGTCCCGGAGACGCGTGTACTCCGCACCGGAAAAAGAGTGCCATTCAGCCGACGGAGCATGCCGTATTTTCTCTATCGCAGATTCAACCGCCTGTTCCCTCGAGAGCTGGAACCGCCTCCTCCCGAGCGTGTCATCGCTGGTGCGGGGCATACGTGCAGTCAATCGCAATTATACTGTACTACATTATAGGCTTTTCCCTCACTGTGCCAGGTATTTTTCTGTTCTATGGTCCCGTACCTGTATAATATGAACATGCGTGGAGGTAATTCGGCAGATCGTGCAAGGCGCGGCGCCGCAAAGTATATGATTGCGCAGCGGGACTCATTCATCATCCCCGGAAAGGGGCGGGAGGAACTTATTTGCCGGATGTAACCCAGGCAGAGGTGGGACGGCGCCTGTACCATGTCCACCGAGAAAAGACAGTCGAGCGTGCGATGAAACTGATGCAGCATGGGATCGGTGCGGAGTGGAAATCACTCTCCGAAGCGGATATCAACCTCCTCTCTCACCTGCTCCAGTGCACGTGGAATATTATCGATCAGGGAATCTGGGACAAGATCCCGTTTGCAGGAGTAAAGATGGGCGATCTCCAGCAGATCCTTTCGTACGGGGAGGGGGTCAGGCCGGGACGGAACCCGAAACCGGAATCCGTTGACAAGATTAAAAAAATCCTGCTTGGACTCTCCTGAATTTTTTTCTTTTTAAACAGCTTTCTCAATTATCGCATACCAGCTGCGGGGTTGAGAGGATATGATTGTTATTCGGTTGCTACCCGAATACAATCCTCAATCGTCCCGATCCGTGCCTGCCCGCCGCACATGTTGGGCACGTACGCAAGGGCCTTGCCAGAGTTCACCATGATCGAATGGTACTGCTCCATCGCCGGTGAGACGACCATGCATGTATCGGCAAAGACCCGGGCCCCGCTCTTCTCGATCGAATCCACCATTTTTGTGTTCCTGTCGATGACACCCTGCGCTGCAAAAATATAGAGGGGTTTTGTCACGACTTTCCCGGTGAGGAGCCGGGCAATTTCCCCCAGTTCTGCGGGAGAGCAGTGCGGGCAGCCGACAGCAACGGCATCAACCGGGATCTGTGAAAAAAGCCGGGAGATCTCTGTTCGTTCGACCGCAATTGCTTCGATACCGGAAAGGTCATACCGGTTCTTTTGCGCTTCCGGTGTAACGCCCTCCACATGGTAGAGCGCCACGGCCCCGGTCGCCGCCATTGCAGCCCCGATTGCTTTGAGCTGGTCAGGATCCGGCCGGATCCCCCGGAAGTACGGGATCCGGTTGCCTGCGAGTTTCCCCGCATGGAATCCAAGCGCCCCGAAATCAGCGATTTCCCATTCAGAGGTATCGGTATGGACATCGATTACCATCTGCGGCACCCGGTTTTTATCGAGGTGCAGCCCGTAACAGGGAGTCTTCCCGATAATCGCGGCTGCGAGGGCGCTCGGGCCTCCCTCCCGGTTGGTCCGGGCCCCGATAACGGAGTTCGCATAACTGACTGCTGACGATTCGGACCATGCGAGGTGATCGCCGTACCGGGTCTCGTGCAGATAATACGGCGTACAGGTACAGTCGATACGGACGCCGAGACGCTCGTACGCTGCAACCACGGCCTGCTGCTTCTCTGCAAAGTCCGGATCGACCCCCATCTCCTGCCACCGGGTCCGGGGCATGCCGATCGGGTTGAGCACGGCAGGAACAACTGCCTTTGCATCGAGACTTGACAGCCAGTCAAGACCGTATTTTCCTATCGTCTTGTAGGACGCCCCGCTCACCTGAGCACTTTTAATCGGGACAAGCCGCTCGGCCCCAAAGACTTTCCCAAGCGCAACAAGGAGTTCGAGCATCTTCTGCCGCGTCTCTCCGTCTTCACCGGCAAGAATCCGCTCATCTTCTGGATCGAGCTGCATTTAAGGATCACCAGGTAGCACGCCGGAACTCATCCTCGTGACCCAGTACCATGGTCGCGTCGATCCCGATCTTGACGTTGGTGCCATCCTCTTTCTGGCAGGGGTCAAGCGATGATCCCCTGACACCGGTTACCACCATGACGTCCCGGTCACCGCTCACCCGGGTCGCGATCGCGTACTCCACTTCTGTAGGATCGGTGGGTTCGATATCCTCATCAACAACTACCACATGCTTGAGCGAGGTATGGGCGGCAAAGGCCGCCATGATCGCGTTTTTCCCGTCGCCCTGCGTGCTCTTTTTGATCTGGATGACTGCATGGAGGTAGCCGCAGCCGCCCCTGGTGAGGACGACGTTTTTCACTTCGGTCACCCCGGCAACGGCCCGGTAGATCTTGGGCTCGTAGGGGCACCCCATCAGGATCTTATGCTCGTCGCCCCCGGGGAGGATACTGTGGTAGATAAAGTCCGGTTTTACATGCATCCCCGTGAACTCGATCACCGGCTGGCGCCGGACCGGGTCGTAGGTGCCCGTGATATCGACAAACGGGCCCTCATCAGTCACATCCGCACCAATGCACCCCTCAAGGACGATCTCGGCATCGGCAGGGACGAGTACTCCGTTACTGCACTCATTCACGTGGATCGTCCCGCCCATGAGTTCTGCCGCATAGGCCAGTTCCTTCCCGGCAGGTACCGGGTGCAGCTCGCAAAGGTCACTACCGGGTGCACGCCGACAACCACCGCGATCGGCAGGCGTTCGCCGCAGGCCAGCGCCTTTTTGAGCATCACGTGGGTGTGCCGGCCTTCCACGAGCCGGGCAGCGACTCTGGTGTCGTCAAGGACGAGCATGCGGTGGATGGACGCGTTCTCCACGCCGTCCCATTTCGAGAAGACGATGCCGGCCGTGAAGTAGTTGCCGGCATCTTTCGGGAAAAAGTGCATGACCGGGATGCGGGAGAGGTCCGGCTTCTTCATCGGCAGTTTCCCGTCATTGACAATTTTCCCATGGAATGTGGCATCCGCGAGTTTTTTCACCATCTCGTTCTCGCTCATCCCAAGTGCGGATGCAATCGTATGCCGGTTCGCTGTCACGTTCATGACAACGCGTGCACCGCCCATATGGTGGAAGAAGAGGACCTTATCCGTTGCTGCTGCCTGCTGTGCGGCCGTCATGTCATCAGGTGAGCATGGACCGGTGATATCGACAACGAAGCCCTCCTTGCGCATCTTTTCGATAAATTCACGCATCGTAACCACTCCAGCGTTTCGAGAGCGTATGGGTGACCGCGAGGTGATCGAGCACCCGGGCCACCACCATGTCCACGAGGTCGTCGATCTTCTCCGGGTGGTGGTAGAACCCGGGGCTCGCCGGGCATAATGGTTGCACCTGCTTCGTGCGCCGCAAGCATGTTCTTCAAGTGGATCTGCGAGAGCGGCATCTCGCGGGTGACAAGGATGCATCGCCGGTGTTCCTTTAAGCATACATCGGCAGTCCGGGTAATCAGGTTGTCCGCGTAGCCGGATGCGATCGCGGAGAGCGTCTTTGCACTGCAGGGAATGATAACCATCCCGTCATGGCGGTGGGATCCACTCGCGATCTCCGCGCCGATCGCATTGATATCGTGATAGGTTGCATCGAACCCCGATAAGTCAACCCTCTCGTGGCGTGCAAGCTCCTGCGCGACCTCAGAGATGATCAGATGTACATGCGCATCTTTGCACAGCACCTCGAGCAGGCGCCGGGCATAGCAGATCCCGCTTGCACCGGTTACCCCGACTACGTATTCCTTTTTCATATGCGCTTCCGTGCTCTCCTGTGATACCAATGTCGGAGCCTCTAGGTAAAAAGCATTTATGCCAAAATGATGGGCGACCCTGTGAAAAGGTGAGATTTATTTTCGCAGCGGGGCAAAGAAACGGTACCGCACCCGGGATTCCTCTACCCTGCGGGCATGGGAAGGATTGAGGTCCCGGCGGGCTTCAATGACAAGGGTGTTGAGAATGTTATGGAGACGGAGGGTATCAAAGTCTTTTTCCTTGTGCTCGTTGAGGAAATCCAGCAGGTCGTTGACGCTCTTGAGGACGCCGGAACTTGCGATGAGGTTGAGCCGGTTAAGGGTAAGGGCCAGGTTCTTTTTTGCGATATCCATCTTGTAGCTGTCAGCACCGGCGAGGTTGATCTCGGTCACTGCATTGAGCAGATCAGTGTATGCCTTGAGTTTGTAGCTGCTCTCGTGCATCCTGCGCTCCGCGGAGCGGAGCCTGATGAAAGTGACCGCAAGTACGACAATAACGATGATGACTCCGCAGGTAACAACAAACAAGTCGCTCGTGATATCAGCCATTTCATTTCACCTCATGGAAGTCGCTTCGCCACATCCAGTTTCACATTGACAAGGTTTCCTGTCATGACAATCTGGTAAAGTCCCGGCGTATACATGGGATATTGCTGGTAAGTGTCATTAAGATATGTCCAGGTAAAGGTTTGGTTTTTCCGGGTGTCAAGGTTGGTCACGGTCATCGCAAACCAGCAATTCTGCGGGTTGTCACTGAGGGAGATTACGGTAAAAACGATCGCCCATGAAGGGTCGGTGATCCGGATCTGCTCGGTAAACGTATCACTCTGACTGGAGAAGGAATAGGATTGCTGGAGATAGTGAGCCCCAAGGGAAAGGGTTGGCTGGGCCACAGAGACGGCGGGGGTGATATTCGCCGCCGCTGTCGGTGTCGATGTGATCATCTGGCTCTGCCCGGCCGGGCTGGTGTTTATGCATCCTGCACCCATGACTCCCAGAATAATGAGAATCATGCAGGGAATCAGGTAGCGATTCATCTGCTGATACTGTTGGAAACGACCTCTATTAGAGTTTATTATTCGCATGAAGGAGTACCGGAATGGAGGAGATCAGAAGAGGGTTTCCTGACGGGTGGGCTTTTTTATATGCAGGATCTCTGCCGCAGCATCGGCCACCGCATCGCGGTACCGGGGAAGGGTATATACGCCGAGTCTCCACTGTTCGCGCCGGGTCTGGTTGAGGGTCTGCAACCGGGGAGAGATCTCGGCAAAACCTACGATGGCGTGCCGGTTTTTTACCTGGACCTCAAGCGACATCTCCCCGGGAACGGGGGGGATGTCCACCAGCACATCGCTTGGGTGGCAGCCGGCTCTTCCGGCAATCTCTCCGGCAACCTCACGTGCACGTTCCACCGGCCAGCCGTTCTGGAATGCTGCTGCATTCACCTGATCCTGCCCGGCATATACTGCCCTTTTATAAAGCTGTCTCCGGTAGAGCCGGGCGGTAATTTCCCGTGTAAGGGAACTGGGGGAATGTTTGAGCTCATGCATGCATTCCCAGTCATCGAGGCCACAGAATCGTTCAAAGCCACCGGCAGGGCCGGTTTCCATGTGAGCGAGGACGGCCAGCTGGAACATGCATTCCCCAATCCGGCTGACATGATGATAGTAAACAGTCGGACGCATCAACGTTCGCGCAATGAGGAGCGATTCGGCCGCGTTAATACCATTCTCATCGAGCGCAATCCCGTCCGGGGTCAGGTGCAGGTTCCTGATGAGCCGGTGCGCGTCCACCGTGCCGTACGGAGCGCCGGTATAGTACGCGTCCCGGAGCAGGTAATCCATCCGGTCCACGTCGAGATCGCCGTGAATAATCCCCGAAAGCCGGTGGCTGCCTTTCACGACCGCGCATAGATCTGATGGAGTTATTCCCAGCGGCTCAAGCAGCGTGCCGTACTGCGCATCTACAATCCCGGCGATATCATCGTGGGTGCGGCAGAGCCGGGCTTCCATGAGGGGTTCGCTTGCATGGGAAAACGGCCCGTGCCCTACATCATGAAGAAGGGCCGCGACCAGCAACAGTCTCCGGTCTTCCGCGGAGAGACCGAACTGACGGCAGGCGACACCGGCCAGATGCATGGTACCCACGGAGTGTTCAAAACGGGTGTGATTGGCACCAGGATACACCAGATAGGAGAACCCGAGCTGGCGGATATACCGCAATCGCTGAATGGCAGGGGAGTCAAGAAGCAGCAGGATCTCCTCGTCCACTTCCACATAGCCATGGACCGGGTCCTTGATGATCTTGGGATTCACTCTAAAGAATCTTCATATACATCGCATAAAAGTATTCTAGTAATGATTACGTTCCTTTCGGGCGGGACCGGCACCCCGAAGCTGTTGCGAGGGATGCAGAAAGTGATGGACAGGCACGAGATCTCGGTGGTGGTAAACACGGCCGAGGACATCTGGATCTCCGGTAACCACATATCACCTGACCTCGATACCGTCATGTACCTTTTTGCCGGGGTGCTCAATACCGATACCTGGTGGGGGATGAGGAACGACACCTTCACCACGCATGATGAGATCACCCGGATGGGCCTTGAGGAGTTCATTGCGATCGGGGACCGTGACCGTGGAGTGCATATCGCGCGTGGGAATATGCTCCGTGACGGCATGAGGCTGACCAATATTACTAAAAACCTCTGCGATCGTTTCGGTGTACGGGAAAATGTCCTGCCAATGTCAGATACCGAAGTCACTACCCGGGTAAAAACTGAGCTGGGGCTTATCCATTATCAGGAATACTGGGTGAGGGGCAAGGGCAAGATCCCGATCCAGGGTGTCATCCGCTGTTCAAAGGAGCCCCCGGAAAGTTCAGAAGAGGTATTGCAGGCAATTGAAGCAAGCAGGACCGTGATTATCGGGCCGTCAAACCCGATTACGAGCATCGTCCCTATACTCGAATGCAGGGGGATCAAAGACGCCCTCAAAGACAAATTTGTCATTGCCGTGAGCCCTTTTATCGGGGACACTCCGGTGAGCGGTCCTGCTGCAACACTTATGAAAGCCTCGGGATTTGAAGCGACATCCGCAGGCACTGCCGCGTGCTACGGGGATATCGTAGATCTCTTCATCCATGACATCCGTGATCCCGTTGACGTAAAAGGCGCGATCCGGCTGGACACGCTGATGACCGGGGAAGAAAAAAGTATTGAGCTTGCGGAAAAAATCCTGAAACTGGCAGACAGGAACTGATTGTTCCCCTTCATCTTTTTTCCCGGGAATGATCTTTCGCGTATTCCGATCATTCCGCTCCAGAGCTTTTGCACAAGTATTTTAATTGATAATCATGATAACCTCTCCACTATAAGGGAAACGGAATGAAGCGGATTCTCATTGTTTCAGCGTTAATTGTCTGTGTTCTCATCTCCGGATGTACATCGGCCCCCGTCCTTGGTACAGGCACCCTCCAGTTTTCAAGCTCGCCCCAGGGTGCCCAGATCTATCTTGACAACCAGTACAAGGGAACGACACCGAGTGCGCTATCCGGTATTGCAGTCGGAGCACACACGCTTGAGTTCCGTTATCCGGGGTATCAGAGCTGGGATTCCAATATCACCGTCACCACCGAGACATCGAATTATTATGCAGCCTTGACTCCGCTTGTATCCCAGACAATCCAGCCCACTCTGGCGCCAGGAGGAGCCACAACACAGGGATCCACAGCTGGCTCTCAGCCCACCGTGACAATACAGGAAGGCCAGACAGTTATGACCATTGGCAGCACGCAGACGTTTTCCGGTACCTGTACGGGAAGTGATACCGTCTTATTGGTGCTCTATGGGCCGGGGGCCTATGCAAACGGCATGCAAATAGCCCAGGTGCCGGTCAGCGCGATCAACACATGGAGTTATGTGTGGAACCCTGGAAACAAGGTGATCTCCGGCACGTATACCATGATTGCCTCCGATAAGCAGAATATTGCCTTTGACAAAGCGACCTTCTCGGTGGTCGGCGGCGGATCGGTCAGTATCATCTCGAGCTCAACTATAGTACCACAGGGAGGCGCGGTCACGTTTTCCGGCTTGTGCACTACCGGGGCAAATAGTGTTATCCTGACATTATACGGTCCCGGACAGTTTTCCGGTGGTATGCAGATCGCAACCCTGTCGCTCAACGCAGACAACACGTATTCATACAAATATACCTTCGATCTCTCGAAACCCATCGGGACGTATACCATGGTTGTCAATGATCAACAAAATACTGCATCAGCTTCCGTTTCCATTACCTTAAGCAGTTGATCGTTCGCACATCCGGCGGGAGCGCGGGTATATAAAAATCATATTTTTTGGAAGAAATCACATTATGGATGGGTTTCTGGACCCTGAACGGCATAATTTTAACCAAAATGGAAATCAGGCCATAATGTGGGCATCCGATACCTATTTGAAGGATTTTATACAAACAATGAACCCGTGGGAGAAAATCCATGGCGATCATAAAAAAAATTCTTAACATATTCAAGTCCGGGAACCGTGAGGAAGAGGAGGCCCGGCTGCGTGCCCAGAAGGAACGCTATGACAATTTCCTCAGAGCTCTGACCAGCGGCGATCTCGATACCCGCTGGAATGCCGTCCGCTCAGTCGGCGATCTAGGGGAACCATTCATCGAACCACTTATCAACGGACTTAAAGACGAGTTCTGGATCATCCGGCGGGGCTCTGCTGACACATTGGGCAAGATTGGTTCTCCTGCGGTTGTACCGCTGATCGGTGCGCTCTCCGATCCGGGTGAGGATGTCCGGCAGGAAACCATCCGGGCACTCCAGCTCATCGGCGAACCGGCGGTCGGCCCTCTCATCCAGTCGCTCAAGCACAATCATCCATTCATCCGCCGCGGTGCTGTCCAGGCACTTGGGATCATAGGGGAGGGTCGTGCAGTGCCAAACCTCATAGAATGCCTCAAAGATGCAGACCCGTGGGTCCGTCACGAGGCCGCGGTGGCTCTCGGCAGGGTCGGAGACCCGCGAGCCGTGGCCCCATTAATCGAGAGCCTCAACGATCCCCTCGAACATGTGCGGATGGCCGCAATGGCGACACTCTGCTCCCTGGGCCAGGTATCGATTGCACCCCTTATCCAGGCACTGATCGACAAGAATGAAGATGTATCCCGCCGGGCGGCTCTTGCACTTACCACCATCAGTGAGCCCTCGGTCGAGCCACTCATTGCTGCCCTGACCGACAAGAACCCGGGTATTCGCAAAGAGGCCGCAGCGGTGCTGGGCCAGATCGGGAATACAAAGGCCATTCCCTCAATTATTGAGGCACTTGCAGACCCTGAGCGGGCGGTCAGGATAGAGGCAGTCAAAGCATTGGCAGCGCTCGGCGTGCCCGCAATTGCCCCTCTTATGCAGGTCTTCCGCGAAGGGGATGTCCGGACAAGAACGGGCGCGATGGAGGCGCTCTGGATGCTTGGCCAGCCGGCAACAACGCCGCTCATCATGGTGCTCAAGGACGACCAGAGTGATGTGCGGAAACGGGCAGCCCTCCTCCTCGGTGAGATCGGTGACCAGAAAGCTACCGACCACCTGACCGGTCTCTTATCCGACGATAATGTTTCCGTGAGACGCGAAGCGTTCGAAGCACTGGAAATGATCAAGAAAAGAAATCTTCAATAATCCTCACTTTTTTCCGACGAATCGTGGTTCTCATTAACTCAAAGCCGGGGGAGTTTCACATTCCAGCATTTCCGGCGTACCTGCTTTGGCACTTCCTGCAGAATCGCCGCGGAACCAGAGATTTGTCCCGGTGCTGTGTCGAGTTTCCGAGAGCGCACGGTAGCAATGTGATCGGTCTTGTGTCTTCCGACTACAGAAAAATGGTTCACGAGTTCCTCGTGGTAAAGCCTATGGGAGAAAAAGAATGGCAGCGTAGTGCAGGTCGTTGCTGATCCGGGCGGGAGGATAGGAAAATGTTCAGGATTGAAATTTATTTTCTTGTGTATTTTCCAAAAGAAAAAGTCAGAGCCAGCCCATCGCCTTCCAGTGATCGAACTCGTGCGTCCACACATCCTTGTTTGCAAGCACGAGCTGCTTCATGTGGGATTTCCTGTCCGCATAATATGCCTGCTGGGCAGGATCCTTCCACTGTGTCCGGATAGCTTCCGTCAGTTTCCTGCCCAAATCCTTCGCCTTCTTCTCGGCCGGAACAATCAGGTCGGGATTTCCCATGAAATTTACGCCCACCGTGCCGACCGTGGTCGCTCCAAGCATCCGCATTGCCGAGTTCATATACTCTGCCGTCTCGTCTGCCATCGCCCCACCTGCAGTGGAAACCGCGCACCCGTATTTCCCAGTAAAATGCATGCAGTGGACGCTGTCTGCCATCCGGTCGAGCATGGTCTTGAGCTGCGCCGTAACCGAATTAATATAGACCGGCGAACCAAGCACAATACCATCGGCATCGAGCAGTTTCTCGTAAAGGGCCGGCATATCGTCGTCGTGGACACACTCGCCTTTTGCATAGCAGGTTGTACACGCCGTGCAGTACTGGATCCTCAGGGAGCAGATATCAACAAACGTAACATCCGCACCTGTTGCACGCGCCCCTTCAAGCACGCCCATGACAAGCCGGCGCGTCTGGCTCTTTTCTCCTTTGGGGCTCCCGTTTATACCGATGATCTTCATGGAGGTGTTCACCAGAGTAGTGGTCTTTTCGGGACCTCATAAAGGAGTACGGTGAGCGGGAATACGAGAACTGACGGGCCGTATGAAGCCTGGAGGCCCCGCTCGCGTAAACCGGGAAATATGAATATGGGTGTTATATTAAAAAACAAAAGGCTGGTTAAAACCAGTAATTTTTTACAAAGACTTTCGATTTCCCGACCCTCGAGGTACAATAGTGGAGCACCAGCGGGACGATGATAATCGTTATGAGGGCGTTTCCAACCAGCCATGATGTGAACACGGACATAACCTGAGACCAATCAACAATCCCCCCGACAGCCAGTGCTGCCGAACCCCACGCCGCTCCGATGACGTTGTTGAGGATCACCCCGAACAGAACGAGATGGAAGAGATCGCGGCGGGACTCCATGCCGACATTTACGTTAAAGATGCGGAATGCGGCAAGGGGGATAAGGACCTGCCAGAGATTTGCAAGAGAGAAATAGATCGCGACATTCGCCGGCATCCCGGAAAGGAGTCCGGAACCGAAGAAGCACCCCACATACGCAGCAATAGCCCCGTACATGCCAAACCAGAGGGCAAAGACAAGCATGAACGCGGCGGCAATATAGATTAACGCGACACCTTTGGGAAGAGAGAGACCAATAAGAGGGGAAATCTGAAGGGAAAACCATGCCAGCAGCGTGTTGACGAGGATAAGCCCGATCACAAGGAGGAGGAACGAATAGGTCGGACGTCTAATATTCTTCATAAATCACCACTATTCCCCTGTTATACTCCACCATAGATAGAATTTATCCTTCATGTCTCCCGATGGAAATCTCAGGGAATGCACAAATACATCATTCCGGAACGGGAGCACGGACAGAGGATTTTATGGGCGGGTGTCGTAACATTAGGTACTATCTGGTGATACACGGTTCATGATGGTGACAGGGATTGATCCCGGGCTCGCAAGGCTCGGGTATGGGGTAATCAGGGTTGACCGGGGCAGTGACCTCGCCGGTCTGTTACGGGTGCATGGAGACCCGGGCCGGGACCCGGGTGCCAGAGCGCCTGCTGGAGATCTACACCGGCCTTCAGGATCTGTTCGATCGCTATCCCCCGGATGCCCTTGCAATGGAGAAACTCTTTTTTTCAAAAAATGTTTCCTCTGCGATGGGTGTCAGCGAAGTTCGGGGAATCGTCCTCCTTGCAGCGGAGCAGCGGCAGATCCCGGTAACGGAGTATACGCCAAACCAGATCAAACAGGCCATCACCGGGTCGGGCCGTGCGGACAAAGCCCAGGTGCAGCAGATGATTACCCGGCTCCTCCACCTTGACGAGATCCCGCAGCCGGATGACGCCGCAGATGGCCTTTCGATTGCCTTATGTCATATCCACGTCATGAGATAGTACAATGATCGCGTATCTGGACGGAAAACCGGTCATGACCGGTGACCGGTGGGTGGTGCTGGAGGTCAATGGTATCGGCTACCGGGTGCACGTGCCAGAGCCCGAGATCCGTGAGATCGCCCATGCACCCGGGAACGTGAGACTCCACACATACATGGCCGTGCGCGAAGATGCAATCACTCTGTACGGGTTTTTGTACGAAAGCGAACTCGAGATGTTTACCGTCCTTCTGGGGGTCTCCGGCATCGGCCCGCAGATCTCCCTTAACATCCTCTCCCAGATCACACTCGAGGATTTCGTCCTTGCAATCCTTTCCGAAGACGAAAAAAGCCTGACAAGGATTTCAGGTATCGGACAAAAGGGGGCGAAAAGGCTGATACTCGAACTCAGGGATAAAATGAAAAAAGTGCAGGCAGCCATGGCACCGATCCCGACCGGGAAAAACGAGCAGGCCATCCGGGATGCGGCCAGTGCCCTTGTCTCGCTCGGGTTTGCGGATAATGCATCGTATGATGCAGTAAAAACTGCAGCCAAAGGACTGGCCTCTCCTTCGATACAGGATCTCATAAAGGCGGCACTTCTGCACCTCAAGGAGGGGGAACGGCGGTGAGCGAACGGGTGATCTCCCCGGAATCTGTCACAAATGATCCAGAGGAGATCACGTTACGGCCGGCAACGCTTGATGCATTTGTCGGGCAGGCGCCGGCAAAAAATGCGCTCCGGATCGCGATCGCGGCGGCCCATCAGCGGGGTGAGCCTATCGACCACATCCTGTTTGCCGGGCCTCCGGGCCTGGGGAAGACGACTCTCGCGCATATCATCGCACACGAAATGGGTGCAGCTATCCGGACCACGACCGGCCCGGTGCTTGAAAAGCCCGGCGACATTGCTGCCATCGTGACTGCTCTCAAAAAGGGGGACGTGCTCTTCATTGATGAGATCCACCGCATGAACCCGGTGGTCGAGGAGATCCTCTACCCTGCGATGGAGGATTTCTTTATCGATGTAATGATCGGTGAGGGCCCCAGCGCCCGCTCGATCAAACTGACGCTCGAACATTTTACCCTTATCGGCGCAACGACCCGTCAGGGTCTCTTAAGTTCGCCGTTCCGGGACCGCTTCGGGATCATTGTGCGACTGAACCTGTACTCCGCTGAAGATCTTGTCCGGATTGTAACCAGAAGCGCCGCGATCCTGAAGATTCCCATAACCTCTGAAGGTGCAGCAGAGATTGCTGCCCGGAGCCGGGTACACCGAGGATTGGTAACCGGCTCCTTCGGAGGGTGCGGGACTTTGCCGTGGTGAAAGGCGACGGTACGATCACCGAAGGGATCGCGAAAGACGGGCTTGAACTCCTCCAGATCGACGAACTCGGCCTTGACGATATCGACCGCCGCATCATCTCGGTTATTGCGGATGACTTCAGCGGCGGCCCGGTCGGGGTCAAAACGATCGCGATATCAGTAGGAGAGGAGGTCCGGACAATAGAAGAGGTCTACGAACCCTACCTGATCCAGATCGGGTTTGTGAAACGTACCCCGCAGGGGCGGGAGACGACACCTGCCGCACAGCAGCACATCAACCTGAACCATTCCCAGAAGACCTTGTTTTGAGGGAATAGAACCTCAATCGTTTGTGTTCAGGCCGGTCTGCCGGATTTGAAAAAAATGTCCGGGCATGTTGCGAACGTTTCTCGGGAAGTCCGGATCGGTTTTCGGGTTTTTCCCAAAAACCGGATTCGCACAGTACTTAACCTTACAGTTCAGCTGTAACCATACAGCCCAACGGTAAGGTTACAAACAGTTACAACCAGCATGACGTCAGAGGGGGGGGTGGAATAATTGCCGGGTCTGCTCATGAACATTTAAAAAAATTGCCGGATCGGTTTGCGGCTTTCTTAAAAAAATCTGTACTAGCTTGGCATAAACCAAAACCAAGACAAAATTGTAAGGGGGTTTGGGCATCCATCACACAAAAAGCCTTGAACTTTCAGGACAACAGTTGACCAGGGCATAGTATATGGAAGTCAACGGGCCAATAGTCAGGAAGTACCTGAAAAAATTCATTGCGGAGCCGCAAAAGAAGATCCGGTTGAAAAACTACGATGCCGGCCTGGTTCAGAACGAGTCCCTGAAAGACAAAAGCGATGAGGAGGTAAACGAGATCCTCAAAGCGGTCCTGAAAAAAGATCAGAGTGCGCTTTTTGCGGCACAGGATCTCCTTGCCGCGTCCCACAAGTACGGTATTTTGATCGTGCTCCAAGGGATGGACACGGCAGGAAAGGACGGCACGATCCGGCACGTGATGTCCGGTGTGAACCCGCAGGGCTGCGAGGTGCATTCGTTCAAGGTGCCCGGTGCTGATGATCACGCGCATGATTTCCTCTGGAGATATGAAAAGGTGATGCCCGAGCGCGGGATGATCGGCATATTCAACCGCTCCTATTACGAGGATGTTCTTGTCGTCCACGTTCATCCCGAACGCGTGGAAGAGCTCCCCGAAAAGATCGGCCCTGATGCAGCAGGGTTCTGGGAGGGCAGGTACAAGGACATCAACGCCTTTGAAAAGCACCTGGTGCGGAACGGCACGGTCATTCTGAAGTTCTTCCTCCACATCTCAAAGGACGAGCAGAAACAACGGCTGCTCGACCGGCTCAACCACAAGGAAAAATACTGGAAATTCTCGGTCTCGGATGTCGCAGAGCGGCAGTACCTGGGACGAATACACGGATGCCTACGAAGAGATGCTCTCGGTGACATCAACCGGGTATGCCCCGTGGTTTATCGTGCCCGCGGATCACAAGTGGATGGCCCGCACTTTTGTCGCTGAAGCAGTCACTTCAGCCATTGAAGGGCTCAGCCTTTCGTACCCAACGTTTCCCGACGAACAGATCCGGCACCTGATGGATGCAAAAAAGCAGCTCGAAGAATAATAAACGGCGAAGCGGGGGGATCCGGGCCTTCACCGGTTTTTGTGGTGAAGGCACTCTTACCCGTATCCCGCCCATAAAATCCATTATCCCCCCCGCCACATTGTACTACGATTTTGATGCGTATACCCATACAATCAGTCACGCCGGAAACCGGCCATGCGGAAGTCTGCGGATGGGTCCATGAGGAAAGAGACCTCGGGGGGCTCGCCTTCTTTTTGATCCGCGACCGGACCGGTATCATCCAGGTGACCGTCCCGAAAAAGAAAGTATCAGAGGCCGTGCTTGCTGCGGCAAAGAAAGTCTCGCGTGAATCCGTGGTCCGGATCGCCGGGACGGTAAAGGCAGTAGAGAAGGCACCGGGCGGCAGGGAAATCGTCCCGGACTCTTTTGAGATCATCAGCCTTGCCGAGACTCCGCTGCCTCTCGATGTATCGGAGAAAGTCGGGGTGGAGCTCGATACCCGGCTCGATGCCCGGTTCCTCGATGTGCGCCGGCCCCGGGTCGCCGCGGTCTTCCAGATACGGAGCGCTGCGATGCATGCGGTTAACGACTTCTTCCACAAGGAAGGATTTATTGGCATCACCACACCGAAGATTGTCGCCGCCGCGACCGAAGGTGGCACGGAACTCTTCCCGATTGCATATTTCGATAAGGAAGCATTCCTCAATCAGAGCCCGCAGCTCTACAAGCAGATGATGATGGCAGGCGGCTTTGAGAAGGTTTACGAGATCGGGCCGATCTTCCGGGCCGAGGAGCACAACACCACCAAGCACCTCAACGAGGCGACAAGCATCGATATCGAGGTTTCGTACGCGGATCATAACGAGGTCATGAAGACGCTTGAAACCCTGCTCGTAAAAACCTACGAATACGTTAACCGGTCCTGCAGCGACCAGCTGGCAAACCTCGGATGCAATGACTTTGCCGTACCCAAAACTCCGTTTACCCGGTTACCCTACCGGGAGGCCATAGAGATCGCACAGAAGAAGTGCAGTGAGCCGATCAGGTACGGCGACGATATCAGTGCCGCGGCAGAACACGCGATCGGTAACGAGATGGGCAGCCATTACTTCATCACTGACTGGCCGACCGAGATCCGCCCCTATTACGCGATGCCGTATGAGGACGACCCGTCTATCTGCAAGGCGTTCGACCTCATGCACCCGAGGATGGAGCTCTCGAGTGGCGCAGAGCGTATCCACCAGTACGATCTGCTCGTGCAGCAGATCAAAAAGAAAGGCCTCAACCCGGAAAGCTTCGAGTTCTACCTGCGCCCGTTCCGGTACGGGATGCCCCCCCACGCGGGATGGGGGCTCGGCGCAGAACGGCTGATCATGACTATGCTCGGACTGTCAAACATCCGTGAAGCTGTCCTCTTCCCGCGGGACATGCACCGGCTCGTGCCATGAAAGCGTATTTCATCAACAAGGTCCTCGCAACCACGGTCGTAGGGAGTTACCCGGTGGTCAAAGGCTCCGGCCTCAGAACCCTTTTTGATCCCTTGAAATCTGCTGTCGAGACCGCAGTCTCCGATCAGCTCGCAGCCGGGATCGATATTATCTCTGACGGGCAGGTCAGGGGAGACATGATCCATGCATTCTCCGGCAAGCTGCCCGGGATCAAAGGGCAGGACGTGGCGGGAAAGATCCAGCCCGCTTCGGGAGCCATCACCGCAGCGGATACAAAATATGCCCGGTCCAAATCGCTGTACGTCAAGGGCATCATCACCGGGCCGTCCACGCTCGCTCACGGCCTCCACATCAGCACGCCGATGTACCGGAACCGGGAAGAGCTGGCCCTCGATCTTGCGACGGCCCTTGCCGCCGAGGCCCGGTACCTCGAAGCGGCAGGCGCCACGCTCATCCAGATCGATGAGCCGATCTTCTCGACCGGGATCGCCGATCTTGCCGTAGGAAAGCAGGCGGTCGAACTGATTGCAGGCGCAGTAAAAATCCCGACCTGCATGCATGTCTGCGGCGGGCTCGAAAACGTTATTGACGATATTTTAAAGATCAACGTACAGGTGCTGGACTTCGAGTTCTCGAAGAACCCTGCGAACCTCGCCCTCTTTGGCTCCCGGGACCTCGCCGGCCGGATGATTGGTTACGGTTGTGTGGATTCAAGTGCAGAGGCGGTGGAGCCGGTTGCAGAGATCAAAAAGCGGATTGAGAAGGGCGTCGAGATCTTCGGGGCGAAATCCATGCTCGTGGACCCCGACTGCGGCCTGCGGATGCGGTCCCGGGAATCGGCCTTCTGGAAACTCAAGAACATGGCTGAGGCTGCCAGGGAAGTGCGGCTCGCGCTGTAAGTACCGGGCCGGAGATTTTCCGGAAACCAGAGCCCCCTCCTGCTCAAGCACAGGGCCGGGGCGATCTCTTGTGCGATCGATCGGTCCGACCACTATTTCTACGGAATGCAAGGTGGGGGTGGGGGGCTACCTTTGATCCACGTGTGCTGATGGTCGCCCCGACCAATGTTGAAATCGGTCGGACCGATCGATTTTGAGTTTGATCGGACCGACCACCCTCTCTCATCTGAAACTCCAGTGGAAGCGCATGTTGGGATACTGGAATAAGAGAGGTCACCCCGATCGATTTTGAAATTGATCGGTCCGAT
>CAWEFI010000023.1:0-51867 GCA_963808285.1 uncultured Methanoregulaceae archaeon | reverse complement strand
CCCTGTAAAAAGTCGTCCCAGTATTCGCGGTATTTTTTGCTGAAGTACGGCGTCTCGCCTTCGGCCTGATCGGCATTCGCAAAGATCCCGCCGGGTTTAAGAACTGAAAAGATCCGGGCAAATAGCCGGCGCTTGTCTGCCGGTTCGAGATGGTGAATCGAGAGGGCGGAGCAGACGATATCGTAGGGGCCGCCGAGATCCACCCGGGAATAATCGCCGGAACAGAACCGGACTGTCGGGCGGTCGCGGAACCGTTCCCGGGCAACCGCGAGCATCTTCTCAGAGATATCCAGCAGGGTGATCGTGGCCCCGGGGTACTTTTCAAGGAGCAGCGCAGAGAGCAGGCCGGTCCCGGCACCGACATCGAGAATTGCCGGCGAGACGGAGGGACTTTCGGCAGCCCAGACCAGAGCGCCGTAAAACTGCCGCATTTCGGGGATGACATACTCCCGCTGGGCATCGTATCCTGTAGCAATCTCATCGAAGGCTTTTCGTATATGATCCATGGTCCCGCACCCTTGACCGGTAAAGATGTACCCGACTCTTACACCGGATTGTCCGTTCAGGCACAAAAATATGATACAAAACAAAGAGATGGAAAAAGAGAGATTATTACGAGCTTTCCGCCTCGAACGATTCGAGTTTTGACTGGAATGTCCCATCCACAAAATCTACCTGGCGGGGGTTTGCAGTTTCGCCATCGATGGGCAAGGGGTAGCAGCCGGTAAGGCAGCCCGTACAGAGATCGTCGCGATCAAACCCGGTCGCTTTCACGAGCGCGTCAAGCGAGATGTGGTAGAGCGAGGTAGCAGTAATAGAGCGCCGGACCTCATCTTCCGCCTTGTCGCTTGCGATCAGCTCCTTTCGTGTCGGCATGTCCACACCCAGGTAGCAGGGAGCCTTGATCGCTGGAGACCCGATCCGCATGTGCACCTCCCGGGCGCCGGCATCCCGCATCATCTCGATGATGCGTTTCGATGTCGTACCCCGAACGATACTGTCGTCCACAAGGACGACCGACTTTCCCCGGAGGTGGGCCGGGATGGGGTTGAGCTTGATCCGTACTGCCCGCTCGCGTTCCTTCTGCGTTGGCATGATAAAGGTACGGCCCATGTACCGGTTCTTCATGAGGCTCTCGACGAAAGGGACCCGGGATCGTTCCGCGTACCCGATCGCGTACGCAGTACCGGAATCCGGGACCGAGCAGACAGAATCCGCAAGCACCGGCGCCTCTTCGTGGAGTTTCTGGCCGATGGTCCGCCGCACATCGTACACAAGCACCCCGTCGATGATCGCATCCGCCCGTGCGAAGTAGATATATTCGAAGATACAGTGGGCGCGCCTGCCGGCAACCGCGATCTGCGTGCACCGGACACCGTCGCCATCCATTCGGATCAGTTCCCCGGGTTTCACGTCCCGGAGGAACTTTCCCCCCAGCGCATCGATCGCCACGCTCTCGGAGGCCACGATGTACCCATTCTCGATTTTACCGAGGCAAAACGGTTTGATGCCGAGGGGATCGCGGAACCCGTAGATGACACCGTCAATCATGATCACGACCGAGTACGAGCCCTGCATCCGTTTCATGCAGAGGTGGACTGCATCCTCCACACAGCCTGATGCGCTGATCTCGTCTATGAGGATCTTTGCAATGATCTCCGTATCGGTAGTGGTGGTAAAGATCTGGCCGGCCTGCTCGTACTCCGCCGGAGCTCGCAGGTGTTGACCAGGTTCCCGTTGTGGGCGACCGAGATAAAATGATCCTGGAACTGGAAATTCAGGGGCTGGATATTCTCCGGCAGGTTTGCACCGGTTGTCGGGTACCGCACATGGCCGATACCGGCCGTGCCTTTAAGATCTTTTAAAACAGCAGGGGAAAAAACATCGGCGACAAGCCCCTGCCCCTTGAACTTACAGAGGCTTGTCCCGTCAAACGTGGATATTCCGGCGCTCTCCTGGCCACGATGCTGGAGGGCATACATGGCATAATAGAGCCGGATGGAAACACCGCCAGCATCGACGATGCCAACGATACCACACATGGTACAGCTCTAATGTGTCGGAGTTTTTGGTCTCTTGCTGTGCCACTTGTAACTTTGCATCTTGGTGCTTCTGCCAAATCCGCAGGCAGAGCAGACTTTCTTCTGGGCGTGAAACGAGATCTTACCACAGCGCCGGCAGGCGATATGGGTCATCTTGTTCATCTTACCCATTGACGGTGTGCCTTTTGACATAGTATTTCACCTTATGATTCCAGCGATGGCGAGATATAGATCACGTTATCTCCACGGATGATAAGCGTGCCTACCTTTACAACCTGCCCGTTCTCTGTTTCCTCAGCCTTGTCAAGGACGAGGTTCATGTGAACATCGTAGCCCTGAAGAACCCCCCGGATCTCTCTCCCGCCTTTGAGGGAAACGATAACGGGCTGGCGGTTCAGCACCAGATCCAAAATATCCAACGGTCTCTTGGTCATACTCATACCCTGTGTTACCATCGCTCTGGAGTAATATATGTGCGTGAGCACCCTACTTAAACATAGCGTAGATCTGCAAGAGACAAAAAGGCTTCTGGTCCTTTCGTGAATGAACCCCGGCACACGGGATTCATGGCCATTTTGAGTGATGATCGCGATCCTGCACAAAACCGGGGAAAAATTTTAGCCCTTGCCCGGGAGAATGTAGGAGCGGGACAATGAAAAAAATTATCGTAAAAAAACGACATTCGATCCGGAAGAGCCAGGCTGAAGATTTGCTTGACCGGCTCGCGCTCCAGATCGGGCCATCTTCTGCGCTCTTCCATGCCGACATGATCGAGATTCTGGAAACCAACGCGGATGTCGCGCTCTATCTGGTGAACAAGAAACCGCTGCTGATGGATGCCGGCGACTGGGTTTTTCCCACGTTAAAAGGGGCGGTACAGTGCCCATTTCCCGAACGGATGATCACCGTCGATGCTGGTGCAATCCCGTACGTAGTGAACGGCGCGGATGTGATGCGGCCGGGGATTGTCGCGGTCAGCGATGACGTTGTGGCAGGGAACCCGGTCCAGATCGTTGACGAACGGCACAAAAAGCCTCTGGCGATCGGGGTGGCACTCCTGGACGGTCCGGCAATCCGGGCGAGCGCATCCGGCAAGATGTGTAAAAATTTTCATCATGTCGGCGATGAACTCTGGAACCTTGAACTTTAACATTTCCAAAACGATGAACAAGGCTGGAAAATCGGGCCATTTCTGCCTTTTACATCGATACTATTAAATAAGTTTCTTCGTACAGTTTTTTTATGGTTAAGATCATAGACACACTTTTAGGGAAAAATGCCACCAGTTCCGACGAGGATTACATGGATCTGGACCTCAGTTCCTACGAGGAGCACGGCAGCGGTTCACCTGCGCTCCTGGTAAAGATTGCAACTATTGCAGATCTCAAGGATACTCCCCGGGTCAAGGATGAGGTCTATAACGGGAACATCGTCATTGTAGATATCTCGCGCCTGAAGATGGATAAGATCTCCTACGAGCGGGTCTTAAAGGACTTAAAGGAAGTCGCAAAAGATGTCAACGGCGATATCATCGGTCTCGGCGACCAACGGTATGTTGTTCTCACGCCGATGTCCGTGAAGATCTCGCGTGACAAGATTGGAGGAGCATAACGCGGTGCATACGATCGTCCCGGGACTGTGTCCATACTGCAATACCGAAATAGAATATCTCTACCAGACGGAAAATATTCCCTATTTTTCTGATATCCTGATTATCTCGGCTACGTGCCCGTCCTGCGGGTACCGGTACGTGGACACGCAGCTCCTCAAAGATGCCGAGCCGGTGCGGTACGAACTCCCGGTTACGACACGGGAGGACCTCGATGTTCGGGTGGTGCGGAGCATGACTGGCGTCCTCGAGATCCCGGAGCTCGGCGTCCGTATCGACCCGGGCCCGGCCTGTGAAGGGTTTGTGACCAATGTCGAAGGCGTGCTCGACCGGATCGCACAGGCCATCAGGATCGCGGTGACGGACGGGGACGAGACCGAAAAAGAGCGCGCCCGCGTCCTCCTTGAAAAGATCGAATGCATTAAAACCGGCGGACTGCCGGTTACGCTGATCATCCAGGACCCGATGGGCAACAGCGTGCTTGTCTCGGATAAGGCGCAGAAAACGGCATACGTGGCGGATGATCCGGATATGTGCGGGGACTAAAGCCCCGGATTTTTTTAGTTTTTTTTCGTGTAGATTTTTTTTAAGGAGCTGACCGGCCCTGACAGCAAAGGGATCGTGTGAGTCATGGAGACTCCCGGACTGATTGGGGGCCAGTCCTGAAGTGGTCTTGTGGTGCCAATTATCAAAATCTCTGCTCTGTAGAAAACCTATTTCATGAGATATTATTGCCCCCCTTGCGCCAACCCTGCCCCCGTTGGGGGCGGGGGCGCATGTGATGCCTCGGTATTATCTGTACAAAAATTTCCTGTGTTTTTTGTGTACAGGTAATACGGCACTATCGCGGACCGGGGCGCCCCAGCGGCGGGGCGGAGCCCCTGGAGCATCAAGTAATTCTTAATGATTTCTACAGAGCAAAAATCTCCTAATCTCCGTTAAATGAGGACGTGTCGCGACGGAATTTTTTATTCACCTTAAAAAAGAATTGCGGTGGGAAAAAATCCCGGCTCAGGTAACCTGCACCTCCCCGAGCCACGCGCCGGGCTTCTCAACGATCTCCCCGATAACCCGGGCACCTTCGACTTCTTTTACCACCGTGTCTGCAGATGCCGGCGGCACAACATAGGCATACCCCATCCCCATGTTGAACGTCCGGTACATCTCTATCTGCGAGATCTTCCCGGTCTCTCCCATCCACCGGAAGATTTCCGGGGGCGGAAGCGGGTTATCGAACCGGAACCCGAATCTGGAGAGCCGCAGGAAATTCAAAAGCCCCCCGCCCGTGACATGGCACATGCCGTGCACCGTGCAGGTATCGGCGACATGCAGGCTCTCGTGGTAGATCCGGGTCGGCGTGAGGAGTTCCCGGCCAATCGTCTTCCCGCTGGAGAGTTTCTCATCGTAGTCTGCGTATTTCCCGACAATATTTCGTGCAAGCGAGAGCCCGTTGCTATGGATGCCGGAGGAGGGGACGCCGATGATAGTGTCACCGGGCCGGATCTTCTCTCCGGTCACGATACGGTCCTTTGCCTGCACCCCCATGCAGGTGCCGGCAAGGTCAAGGCCGTTCACGAGGCCCCGAAGAGATGCAGTCTCCCCGCCCACGATGTCAATGTTTGCCTGCCGGGCCCCCTCATTGAGACCGATTCCAATCTGCGCCATCTTCTCCACCGAAAGCCGGTCGGTCGCGATATAATCGACAAACGCGATCGGCTCCACGTGCATCACGTAGAGGTCGTTCACGTTCATCGCGATGCAGTCGATCCCGACCGTGCTCCAGTCCTGCAGCCGGTCGGCAACAAGCATCTTGGTCCCCACGCCATCGGTCGTCAGAGCAAGGGCTTTTGGGCCGAAATCGATCAGGCCGGCAAAATGCCCGACGTTCCCGAGCATCGTATAGTTCCCCTTTCTCCGGAAACTCAGATTTTTGATCAGGGCTTTTATCGCGCTCGCTTCTAGATCGATATCGACCCCCGCTTCGCTGTACGCATTTGTGGTCATTCGCATTCCTCCGAGAGCCGGAACTCATCATGCAGCACCCGGACCGCACGCGGGCCGTCCTCCTGCCTGACAACAAACGAGATGTTCGCCTCGCTTGAACCCTGCGAGATCATCATCACGTTCACGCCGGCCAGGCCAAGGGCGGTGAAGATCCGCCCGCCCGTGCCTGCGGCGCCGGCCATACCGGCCCCGACAACGGCAACGGCACAGACATCCTTGTTGCGCGTCACCTCGCGCACGACCCCGTTTTTAACAAGAGACGCCAGTGCGTCCACCGCTGCGTCGATGTGAGACTCGTCAACGATAAGCGAGATATTGGCCTCGCTTGAACCCTGCGAGATCATCATCACGTTTACTTCCTTGTCGGCAAGGGCGGAGAAGATTGCCTTTGCGACCCCCGGCCTTCCAATCATCTGGGCGCCGTTGATATTGATCGAGGCGACCTTATCGATATAGGTGAGCGCTTTTACAACCCGGCTGTCCCGGCGACCATTTCTTACGATCATGGTGCCGGGAGCGTCCGGGTTGAACGTGTTTTTCACCCGTACAAGGATGTTCTTTCTCATCGCCGGGTCGATCGAACGCGGGTGCATCACCTTGGCGCCAAAGTACCAGAGTTCCATGACTTCTATGTACGAGACGCTTTTGAGGACCCGGGCGTCGTTAATTACCCGTGGGTCGGACGTCATGATGCCATCGACATCTGTCCAGATCCAGATCTCGTCCGCATCGATCCCGGCCCCGACAATGGACGCAGAGTAATCGGATCCGCTCCGCCCGAGCGTCGTGATGATCCCGTTCCCGGTACAGCCCATGAACCCCATGATGACCGGTATCTCATTTTTGAGGAGAGGCTCGATCCTCTTTTTTATCCGCTCATCGCTTTCGCACAGGGCAGTCGCCTCGCCGTGCTGGGGGGTGGTGAGGATGCCGGCCTCGCAACCGTCCAACACGGTCGACGGGATGCCCCGCTGGCGGAGAGCTGCTCCGATTACCGGCGCAAGCAGGCGCTCGCCGTACGAGATAACGTAGTCCTTTGACCGGGGCGTGAGCTCCCGCAGGTTGTAGATGGCAAAAAGGATATGCTGGAGACTTGCAAGTCGCTTTTCGATGACCGCCCCCACTTCTTTGATGTAACCCGGTGCAGCTCCTTCAAGAGCAGTCATGTGACGCTCGCGGAGGAGCGCGATCAGCGGCGCAACCTCAGAACAGTCCTTTGCCGTGGGTAGTTTTTCTGCAAGAGCAATGAGCTGATCGGTTACGCCACGCTGTGCAGAGACCACGACCGCCACTTCATCGCCGGTTTTATGGTGTTTTTCGAGGATGTCAACAACGCGCCGGATACACTGCGCGTCGGCGACGGAAGTCCCGCCAAATTTCATCAGAAGTCTCATGTCGGTTCACTCTGGCATGTACCATTTATTTATGTAACTATACGACGCACAGAATTATAATATGCATGCAGACGACGTGGTGGACTGCCATGTGCTGGTTATCGGCAGCGGCGGCGCGGGCGTACGGGCGGCGATCGAGGCTGCCGGGTACGGCGACACCGTGCTCGTTTCAAAAACCATAGCGGGAAAAGGCGGGTGCACCCCGATGGCCGAAGGGGGCTACAACGCGGTGCTCCGAAAAGAGGACTCCTGCGAGATCCACTATGAAGATACTCTCAGGGGCGGTGCATACCTCAATGACCCGGAGCTCGTAAAGATTCTCGTGAAGGAATCCCCGCTGCGGATTGATGATCTGATCCGGTGGGGGGCGGTCTTTGACTTCACGGAAAACAACGAGGTTGCCCAGCGCCCGTTCGGCGGCCAGCGGTTCCCCCGGACCTGCTACGCGGGCGACCGGACCGGCCACGAGATGATGATGACGCTGGTCGAGAGGCTTGACTCCACGGGAGTCACAAAACTCGAAGAGGTAACGGTGATCGACCTGCTCGAAGAGGCCGACCGGGTGATCGGCGCCGTCGCGCTCGATGAGAACGGGGAGACTGTCATCATCACGGCCGACAGCACCATCCTTGCGACGGGCGGGGGCTCGCGGGTCTACGACATCTCCACGAACTCTTCGAGCGGCACCGGGGATGGGTTTGCGATGGGCTACCGGGCAGGAGCCGAACTGATCGATATGGAAATGGTACAGTTCCACCCGACCGGTGCGGTGTACCCATACGATGCACGGGGCCGGCTCATCACGGAAGCGGTGCGGGGCGAAGGGGGTATCCTGAAAAACGCTCTCGGCGATCGGTTCATGAAACGATATGATCCAACAAGGATGGAACTCTCGACCCGGGACATCGTCGCCCGGGCAATTGCCACCGAGATCGCAAACGGCCGGGGCACGCCGCATGGAGGGGTCTTCCTTGACGTCACGCATCTCCCCAGAGAGCAGATCGAGACCAAGCTGCCGGTGATGCTCGAACAGTTCCTGATCTTTGGCGTGGACATACGGACTCAAGCAATGGAAGTCGCCCCCACCGCCCACCACATCATGGGCGGCCTTAAGATCACGGTAGCATGTGCGACCACGCTCCCGGGTCTCTTTGCCTGCGGGGAGACGGCCGGCGGTGTCCAGGGTGCAAACCGCCTGGGGGGAAATGCCCTTGCCGAGACGCAGGTTTTTGGCAAACGCGCCGGGGAGTCTGCCGGGCAGAAAGAAAAACGGGTAAAGAAGATCGACCCGGCCCAGATCATCAGGCAGGAAGAGCGATTCGACCGGTTCCTTGCAGGAACAAAAAACCCGGCCGCAGTCCGGACGGAACTCCAGCAGGCCATGTGGAATTGTGCCGGGATCTTCCGGGATGAGGTGGGACTTAAAAATGCGCTTGCCGTGGCAAACCGGCTCATGCAGGCCCCCCTCCGGGCCGCGTCCCCCTCCAGCCTCGCAGACTGCTGCATCGTGGAGAACATGTGCCTGACGGCTTCGCTCATCTGCCGCTCGGCGCTGATCCGGCCCGAGTCCCGGGGCGCCCACATGCGGATCGATATTGCGCAGGAATGGGACGCGGTGCATTCGCCGTACGGCCACACGTTCATTGCGAAAAATCGCGAGGGGATCGAAAAAAGGAAGGTAGCGGCATGAAGGTGTTGCACGTAAGAGTCCAGCGCTTTGACCCGAAAACGGACAAAGACCCTCATTTCGAGTCCTACACGGTAAACGTCAACGAGGGCGCCCGGGTCCTGCATGTCCTGCACGCGATCCACGATGAGATCGATCCCACGCTTTCCTACCGGTACTGCTGCGGGTCCGGGCAGTGCGGGAGCTGTGCCATTCGGGTTGACGGCGAGCCTGTGCTTGCGTGCATGAAGGAGGCAACAGATGGTATCACGATTACGCCTCTCAACCTCCCGGTCAAAAAAGATCTCGTGGTTGACCTCCTTCCCAAGATTGCAGTGATTGCATCACTTGCCCCGACACAGGGTGAGAGTACCCGGTTACCGACGAAGGCACAGATCGACGAGATAAAACCACTCCGGGACTGCATCGAGTGCCTCGCATGCGTCTCGGTCTGCCCGGCCATGGACGTAACAAAATTTCTCGGGCCCACAGCGATGAGGCAGGAGATGCGCCTTGCCCTCGACCCGCGGGACCGGGGTGACCGCATCACGGATGCCATCCGCGACGGGCTTTTTACCTGTACAAGCTGCCAGGCCTGCTTCACGACCTGCCCCAAGAAGATAAAAATCCCGGGCAAAGCGATCGAGAAACTACGGGCGCTGGCAAACACGCGGGGCTTCACCCTCCCCCGCCATCTCGAGGTCGCGGCACTGATTAAAGAGACAGGTCGCTCCGTCCCGCGGACAGCGACATCGTTTCTCGAACAGGTTCCCGATGTGATCGAGCCGTACGTCCCCGTGAAGGCAACGGTCGGGTTCTTTGTCGGTTGCATGTATAACCTGCGCCAGCAGCAGTCTGCGCTCGATGCCATGGAGGTGTTGCGCAGGAACGGCATTCGCGTGATCATTCCCAGGGAGCAGATCTGTTGCGGCTCGCCGCTGATCCGGACCGGCCAGCTCGACTACGTAGAATCCTTAAAGAGACGTAACATCCAGACCTTCACTTCCCGGGGCATTGACACCGTGCTCACGATGTGCGCCGGTTGTGGCTCCACGCTCAAGAACGATTACACCACGCCCTTCAAAGTCATCGATATCAACGAGCTCCTCACGCAATATGGTATCGAGCCGCCGGCGAAACTCGGTATCAGGGCCACGTACCACGACCCCTGCCATCTCTTGCGGGGACAGGGCGTCCGTGACCAGCCGCGGGAGCTCATCCGGAATGTCGTGGACCTCACGGAAATGCCGGCGATCTGCTGCGGCAGTGGCGGGGGTGTCCGGTCCGGTGTCCCGGAGGAGGCGGCAGTGCTCGGCAAGCGCCGGGGCGAGGAGATCAAAAAGACCGGGGCAGATATCGTCATCACCTCATGTCCGTTCTGCGAATTCCATATCGCCGGCCACACGGACAAGCCGGTGAAGCATGTGGTCTCGGTGCTGCTTGACGGGTACCGGGAGAAAGACCGGCTGGCAGAAAAGAAGAATGAGTAAAGGCGTTATTCAGTAACCAGAGTCTAAACAACCCCCCACAATCCTACCTTCCTCCCTCCAAATCCGACCCCAATCTGGTCTCCGATTTCCCGTTTCCGGACCCGGATCCCATCTCCACAGGAACCGATGTCCACGCCCCTGGAAAATCCTGATTTAATCGCTTATTTTTAAAAATGCCTCGATTTAAGGGCCACTTAAACCTGCATAATAGCGGGCTTCTGTGGGCAGGGTTTTCAGGAACTACCACTGGGTCATTTGGGAGGGAGACCGGCCGCCCGGAGGCCACTGTGAGCATTTCTCAATTTTACGTCGGAGAAATTGATTTAAAGGGAGTGGGATCGACGGTGATCCCAGGGGGGAGGGGACGCTCTTGGGGGCTGCCGCCCCCGCCACGTGGGCATCCCCCGGTTGCGATAGTGCCATATTACCTGTACAGGAAAAGACAAGGATTCGGACGTTCGTGCGTGCAGGTAATACCCACGGAATCGCGTACACCCCCGCCCCCTTTGGGGGCAGGGCTGGCGTAAGGGGGGCTGCAGGATACGGGAAACCCTGCGAGTGTGTAGATAATCCAACCCACCTCCCAAGGGGAATCGGTGTGTTCCAAAATTTTCCGGCAATTTTGATTTTAATCCAGAAAAATCCGGGCCGTTCGGACTTTCGGCCGGAACTTTTTTGGATTTATTAACTTTCAACCGGAAAATTTTTCGGTTTTTCAATTTTCGAACTGAAAAAACCCGGTCTAAAAAATTTCGCGGCTAAAAAGATCCAGGTAAAAAAAAGATCACCCCGTCTTCATCACGTACCTGGTACGCCTCAAGCGCCGCCTTTGCCCCTTCCCCTGAGGCAATAATGATCTGCTTGCTCCTGACCGAGGTTACATCCCCGGCGGCAAAGACCCCGGGGCGGCTCGTGCGACCATCCACATCTACTACAATCTCCCGGCGGTCGTTTAAGTCCACCAGACCGTCAAGGATCTCCGTGTTCGGCGTCCATCCGACCTCGATGAACACCCCGTCAACCTCAATGTTCTGGTCGCCCTGACCCTCCGTTGTTATCGTAATCCGCTGGAGATACGGGTCTCCGGCAAGCGTAGTGATACGGGTGTGAAGGTGGACGGTGATATTTTTTATTCCCTCCAGTTTTTTGAGGTATACCGGGTCCGCCTTGATCGTGCTGCGGACGATCAGGCTCACCGATGCGGCGATCCTGCTCATCTCGACCGCAGTCTGTACCCCGGCATTGCCGCCACCGACCACCGCGATCTTTTTTCCCTTGTAAAGCGGACCATCGCAGGTCGAGCAGATGGACAGGCCGCGGCCCAGGTACTTCTCCTCGTCCTGCACCCCGAGTTTCCGGTGTTGCTTTCCCTGTGTCAGGATCACGCTCCTTGCTTTCAGGGTGACTCCGGAAACGGTCGTCACCGCAAAAATGCCTTCATCGGGAGTGATCCTGCTCACCCGGTCAAGTTCCAGCCGCACATCGAGGGTCCGCACCTGCTCGTCGAACTTCTTCATCAGGTCTTCACCGGTGATCATCCGGTAGCCCATGTAGTTCTCGATCGCCCAGGACTCCAGCGCCTGGCCGCCGATGGTATCCGACACGATGAGGGTCTTTAACAGTTTGCGTGCGCAATACACCCCGGCAGTCAGCCCTGCCGGGCCCGCGCCTACAATAAGAACATCGTAGGTCTCGCTCGCCACATGTGTCCCGAACAACTCGTTGAGCCGCTGGGAATCAAACCCGATAATGACTTCGTCGTCAACCGTGATAACCGGGACCCCGCGCTGGCCCGAGAGGGCAATCATCTTCTGTGCCGCAGCAGCGTCTGTACCAACATCGATAGAAGTATAGGTAACAGCCTGTTTATCGAGGAATGCTTTTGTCATCCGGCAGTACGGGCAGTTTTGAGTGGAATAAACGGTGACCGTGCTCATCAATGCGAAGAGGTTTCCGACGAATATAAATATTATGCTGCCGCCTTGGGAGGGGCAGCCGCATAAGCGCAAATTTCTTTTCCCGTGAACCCTAATACACCATTCATACAGAGAACAGGATAGTACCATGCACGCGTACGCCGGCCGCAAACTCTGCTGGGGAATTGTCTTGGGGACGGTAGCTGTGCTGCTGCTGCTCTGTATCTCCGCAGCAGCTGCATCATCCGGTACAGCTCCTGTCTCCAGCGGCCCGGTGGTTTATCTCAATTTCGACGAGGGAAGCGGCAATCTGGCTCTTGACGCATCCGGGCATGGAAACACCGGGACTATCCATGGCGACGCCTTCCGGGTTGATAATGACGGATGTGTGAAAGCGCTGGTGCTCGAAGATAATGCGAGTTATGTATCCATACCCTACACGCCCGCAAACCATCCCGCCGATGCCATCACGGTTTCTCTGTGGTTCTATGTAAACGACACGACACCCCAGACGCTGATCTCGACATACTATGACGGAGGTGGGTACCGGCTTGCGTTCGATGAAGGAAACGATCTCTTCTGGACACTCGGGCTTGACAACCCGGGGGGGACGTTTCTGTGGCCATTCCGCACGAGAATATTGCACTCGGGCAATGGCATCAGGTAACGGGGACCTACGATGGCCAGATATCTAAAATTTATCTCGATGGGATTCTCCGCAGCCAAGTGAATGCGACGGGTAAAATCCGCTATTCCTATAATAACTCTATCCAGATCGGCGCTGATGCAGGCCCGGCAGATTCACCCGACGAAAATTCCCCCGATTATCTGACCGGGGGAGTGGACGAGGTCAGGATCTATAACCGGGCACTCTCGTATGGCGAAGAGATGGATGACCGGTACCAGTGCACCGCCGCCCCCGGAACGGGCATCCTGTCACTTCCTGCCAGCACCCCGCCCGCTTTTCTCACCTCGGGTACTCTCACCCTGGGTACCGGAGAAACCGTCACAAAAAAGCTGACCTTTTCGAACCGGGTCGAAGAGGGGACCTGGCATGTTTATGTTCCTTCCGGCTCGCAACTGACGGTCGGTGCAACGGACGCATATCCCGAAATTTATCGCGATGAATGGTACGTGGAACTCAAAGACCAGGATACCCGGCTCACCCGGGTAGTCGCTTTCCCGGTCGTCAGCAATGCGCCGGCTACCGGCACCATCGCATCGGGCAACGCTACCGTGCTCGTACACTACTTCGGTGGCCCGGCCCGGTTCCCGGCAGGTGTTCGTGTCACCTTCACCTGCGCCAATCCGGAAATCCCTGTATCGTCACTTCCCAAGGCAATTCTCGAATACCCCATCATTGTGATTTATTCAGCATCGTGGGCGACGCTGGTTGCTCTTGTCGTAGTTATAGTCTGGGCCCATAAAAGACGCACCAAAAAATAACCCTGTCTTCTCGTTCGGGAAGGGGGATGGTGGGGAAGGGTGCGACAGTGGATGCACTGCGTAAGGCAATAAAAAGAGTTAAAGGATAATTTCGTGGAATTGTTTCCCGAATACGCCGCATATCGGGCACTTGTCGGGCACCTTCCCGATCTCGATATTCCCACAGACCGGGCAGAGGAAAATTTTTTCGCGGCCGAGATCATGACCGGCCTTAAGGGCAGCAAGCGCCTTTTTGTACAGGTCTGCATGAACCGCTTCTGCTTTCATGGCAAGGGTAAACGCAAGCACCGCATCGCTCTTCTTCTCGGCTTCAGCCTCTTTGACAAAGGCAGGGTACATGGAGGAATACTCGTGGGTCTCCCCTTCAATACTTCCTTCAAGGTTTTTCTGGGTTGTGTCGATTGCCTCCAGTACTTTTAAGAGCTTCTTTGCGTGGATCGCCTCGGCCTCTGATGCTGCCTTGAACAGTGTTGCAACATTTTTGAACCCGTCGGCAGCAGCTTTTTCGGAAAACGCGAGATACTTCCGGTTTGCCTGTGATTCGCCGGCAAATGCGTCCAGTGCATTCTTCTGGGTTGTCATGCGGGAAGGTATAGTCGGATTTTTACTTAAAGATTCTTCATGGGGCAGAACCGTTCACAAAATCGTCCGGATCCCGGTATTTGCCGGAATAAATATGAAAGCAGTTATAGACCGGGGAAAACCACGCATACGTATGCGTGAACAGGTACCGGGCCCGTGTATCTTCCTGCCCCGGCCCCGGGTCGTATCATGAAAAAGATGAAAGATGTCCCCGAGCATGACCGCCCGCGGGAAAAGATCGCAAAAAAAGGTGTGGCGGCACTCACCGACACAGAACTCATCGAGGCCATTCTCGGGAGAGGAGTGATAAACCGGGATGTCCGGATGATCGCAAGGGACCTCGCCGCGATGTTTGGCGATCAGACCCGGGAGATCCGGTATGAAGATGTGCTGACCATAGGGGGCATCGGGCCGACAAAAGCCGCCCAGATCATGGCCTGCCTTGAACTCGGGCGCCGCAGGTACGAACCGGCCGGTGCCGTGAAGATCCAGAAGCCGGAGGATGTCCTGCCGCTCGTAGGCACCTACCGGGAAAAACCGCAGGAATATTTTATCTGCATCAGCCTCACCGGTGCCGGCGAGGTGATCAGGAGCCGTGTTGTCACGATCGGTATCCTCAATCACAGTCTCGTCCATCCCCGTGAAGTGTTTGCCGGGGCGATCACAGACCGGGCAGCATCCGTCATCTGCGTACATAACCACCCGTCAGGATCACTCGAGGCAAGTTCCCAGGATATCGCGATCACACGACAGCTCCAGGAGGCAGGAACCCTCCTTGGAATCCAGCTTCTCGACCATATTATCATCACAAAGACCGGCTTTTCCAGCATGAAAGAGAAAGGACTTGTATGATCTGCGGGCCGGGATACCGGTGGTCCGGAAACGGTTATTATATCGGATGTACCGCATAACGCGTTATCTCAGGCGATTGGGATCTTTTTTTGGGGAGTCCATCAGGTCTCCTTTACACGTATGTGTGGTGGGTGAGACTGCATTAATTCAGGGGTTTTCCGGGGATTGACCGGATGCGACCAGCGATGTTCCCAAGGCAAATCCTTTTTTATACGCCGCATCGAGAAGGTCCTGTCGTGTTGTGATGTCCTTGATCCGGTCCATGCCATTTACCAACAGCTCGTCCCGGGTACTGGCAGTCAATGATGTCAAAAAAAGCCCTGACCGTCAGTTTTGCGCCGACAAACACTTCCGGGATATCCATCCCGGAGATACTGATGAAAAGGCCGTTCCGCATCCGCTTTTGATCAGGCAAAATAAGGGGTTTTTCCCGGCAATACTTGGCCATGAAAAAGACCTGAAACCGGTCCATGAACGATTTAAGCGTGCCGGGAATTCCCATCGTCATCACGGGGGTTGCGAGGATCAGGCTGCCCATCTCCACAAATTTCGGGTAGATCTGCTGCATGTCATCGTCAAGGATGCAGGTCTCGTGATCCCGGCAGAAAAACTTCTCCTGACAGCCCTGGAAATCCAGACTGGTCACCGGAATGAGTTCCACTTCGCAGCCGGCGTCCCTGGCTCCCTGCATCGCCTGTGCCAGCAACCGGGCGGTGTTACCTTCGGGGAGAGGACTGCCTAAGAGGCCGATGACCTTTTTTACCATACCTGCATTAGGGGGAAAAAACCAATATAGTTTTGCATACGAGGAAAAAATGATCTATTGCCCGCTGACAACGGACACGGATGTACTAACAGGTTCTGTCAAGTCTGCGGGAGTTGGGTCTCCCGGAACTCTTTGTCAAAAATCGGGAGGTGCAAGGGGGCGACCTAATTGAGTGACCTCCCCAAGTTACTCCAAAATGGCAAGTTATTTATCAAACGCTATTGGAGAGTATACCGATACATTGTGGATATTTCAAGAGCAATATGGACATTAATATTAATAGGGCTCTCTTTACTTGTCTTTGCAGGAGTTATGGATTCTCTTTTTACAATGAATTACTCTCTAACTTTAATTTATGTAGTAATTTTTGTAATCCTAGCCACCTTTATGATTCGTATGGTTGATTATTATGGTACTTGATCTCCCCCCAACAGTAACAGAGGGGATATTCTTTGATCTTCTTGTTACTTTTATTTTGTTCACCGGTATCGCATGGTTAATCTCAATAATCAACGACTTAATATCGCGACTTGCAATCTATCACGATCCTAAAAGTGAACCATTTCTGAAGAAAGTTTTCCTAGTTTTTATGGTATACGTTTTATTATCTATCCCTATTCTTTTCTCAATTTGGATAAGTATAACGTTCATTTTCTCAACAAAAGGTCTCTCCGCAACTGAAATAACCTCACTTAACAACGCGAAGCTTATGTTTATCCCTATCGCTACCCTTACTTTTTTATTTTTAATGAGAATGCTAATGAATCCAACTTACAATAATTTTGACTCTTTTCTTAGAATGAGTTCTAAAGGACGGGCAAATTTTAACAAAGTAAGAGAGGCTACAATTATTTTTAAAGAGCGTGTTAATTCGTTTTTTTCATCGTTTATTTGTATAACATTGGTAATTTTCCTCTTTTATATGATAGTTAGTCTTTGGGGGAGTCCAGATGCAACAAGTTTTCAAAACAATATAGGGAATATCATCCCAACTTTGGATGAAGGAGCAAGCATTACTCTGGCCGAATCGTATTTGGTATCTTTGGTGATACTTACATTGTTTATAGAGACGGTTCTTTATATAGGGAATCCTGTTTTTAAAAACGAATATCTTATCGAAAGAGAACAAAGAAAACCGACTGTTGAGGTTTTTGAAACATTCGGATTGAAAACAACAGATAAATTATTTTATTATGCTAACCATAATCGTGTCTTCCTTTTCAAACTACCGTCTGAATTTATCCCCTCTATCAAAAATAAAATAGAGGAGATTAAGAAATTTAACAGTCTTGTTAAAAAACGCAATTCCCCTCATCACTCATATTATTATGCGGATGAAATGACAGAATACGACTGACAAAAATATTGCTCTTGGTGATTGGATCACTCGTTAGTTACCTCATTTGGCTGTTCTGCCGTCGCGGAAATGGGGCTCGATCTTTCAATGACTATTTTGCCATCTTTTATTTTCGCAATTAGTTTCTCGCCCGGTTCAAATGGGAATGCACTATCCCTAACGAAATCGCTTGGGAAATTGATACTGTGACGCGATTTCACCTGGTAAATTTTAACGGTTGTTTGGTTTACCATAGGCATCCTTTTGTTTGTATTTTATTTAATACTTTGGTATATACCAAAGTGCACACATAAGTATAAATACATACAATGGTATATACTATAGTATACACCGAGAGGGAGAGTAAAATGACAACAACCTTTGAACCATTACCCACAACCCGGCAGGAACGCGGAGAGGCTATCGCAAAGAAGGTCGGTCAGATCAGGAGACTTGACGAGACACACTACATCGTTAAGTCACAGTCCCGAAATGATCAGCTCTACGAAGTAACGCAGACAGACATTGGATGGAAATGCAGTTGCCCCGATCACCAGTCGCGCGGCGTGGAATGCAAACACATCATCTCCGTGAAACTGTCCTTCGCGATGCGAAAAGAGGTAAGGGCAAACCTTGTCTTGGAACCAATTGGCGTAACCAACTGCCCCGTTTGTGGATCGGGCAATCTCCAGAAGTCAGGTATCCGGCACAACAAGAATACCGATATCCAACGGTACGTGTGCCTTGACTGCGGCAAGCGGTTCAGCATCAATGTCGGTTTTGAGAAGATGAAGCACAATCCAAAGGCTGTAACTGCGGCAATGCAGCTCTACTTTAGCGGGGAATCCCTGCGGAACACGCAGAGGTCATTAAAGCTTCTCGGAGTTGAGGTTAGTTACCAGACAATTGCCAACTGGATCGAGAAATACATGACGTTAATGAAGGGATATGTTGACAAGCTCAACCCGAATGTCGGTGATGTATGGAGAGCGGATGAAGTTTACATCAAGGTCAAGGGTAACATGAAATACCTCTTTGCCCTGATGGACGACGAAACCCGGTACTGGATCGCGCAGGAAGTAGCCGACTCGAAGCACAAGCACGACGCGCAGGGATTATTCCATGAAGGCAAGCAACTGATGGACAAAATACCGGGGGTTCTGATCACCGATGGACTCCCGGCATATCATGACGCATTTAAGAGGGAGTTTTACAGCAGAATGTACCCCCAGCCGCGCCACGTTAATGCGATAAAGATCACCGGTCACGAGAGCGAGGCAAACAACAACAAGATGGAACGGATCAACGGCGAGATCCGCGACAGGGAAAAGACCATGCGCGGTCTAAAGAAAAAGGATACCTCGATCCTCAAGGGGATGCAGGTCTACCACAACTACATCAAGCCGCACGAAGGACTTGACGGGAGAACCCCGGCTGAGGCGTGTGGGATCGTGGTTAACGGGGAAAACAAGTGGATGACCTTAATTCAGAATGCAGCACAGGCAAAATAACACCATAATCTTTTAGTTTTGGCAATCCTGCAATGGAACTTTTCAAAATTATTCACTTTTTACTTATTATTAGGCTAACAATTAACCTAACTTTAAACCTAAATATATATCTATTATTAGGTCTAATTGTAATCTATGAAGGTCGAAAAATATTCAAAGATAATTAGAGTAAATAACAAATGCGACTCCGTAAGGACTACAATCCCTAATACAATTAAAGATGTATTAGGGGCTTCGTGTGGGGACACGTTAGCATGGAGATGCAAATGCGGAAAAAAGGGGGAGGTTATTGAAGTTTTTGTGTCCAATAGAAATGAAGGGGTGGGGGGGTAATCATGTCATTAGAGATAAATAAAATTCACCATACCGATTGCATCCAAGGAATGCAATCGATGGAACCAAAATCCGTCGATGTAATTGTTACCTCACCGCCGTATAATCTTGGAATCGACTATAACACATATCAGGACGATAAACCCCGGATAGAGTATTTGGGTTGGATGGACACCGTCGCAAAAGAGTCCAAACGTGTTCTGAAAGATAACGGCTCGTTTTTCCTGAACGTTGGTGGATCATTGAAAGATCCATGGATACCGATTGATGTTGCCAATATGTTTAGGAAACACTACTCCCTACAAAATACAATTCATTGGATAAAATCAATAGCCATACCGAAAGAAGATGCAGGGGTGTCTACAAATTTAAAGGAAGACATTGCCGTCGGTCATTACAAACCGATTAACAGCCAAAGGTTCCACCATGACTGCCACGAGTATATTTGGCATTTTACAAAGAACGGAGATGTGGAATTAAATAAAGTGGAGATCGGTGTTCCATATCAGGATAAAACGAATATAAATCGTTGGAAAGGTGCAAATGGTTCTGATAAAAGAGATAGAGGGAATACGTGGTTTATCCCTTACGAAACAATCCGTGAATCAAGACCCCATCCTAGCACATTCCCTGAAAAACTGCCTGAGATGTGTATCAGAGATCACGGGATAAAAAACGTCAAGTTGGTTCTTGATCCGTTTATGGGTATCGGAACCACCGCCGTGGTCTGCAAAAAAATGGATATCAATTTTGTTGGTTTTGATATCGATGAGCATTATATTGAAATTGCAAATGAAAGATTAAACATAACAAAATCAACAGAACTACAAAGAGGCAATCAGTTAGTTCAACCCACTATGATGAGGATAAATTTTAAAAACAAAAGTAAAGACTGTGCATTAACTTCATTCTTTTAATAAAGGAAACATTTATTTTAACAAACGAATGACTCAGACGTATGTCATTCGTTACAGCTGCAAGAAATTTCCTGTTGGATCAAAGGGGCATCAAAGCCTCGCCTCGTACTATTACATTAATGAAAACGTCAATTCAATATCTCTTGGACAACGGGGCTATTGGAGTTCAGAATCTCATTTCCACTGACGATATAATAGAATATTTAAATGAACATGGTTATCCCTCCCTTAAACGTGGCCCGTGGGAAACTAGTGTTTTGGGACCGTTAAGAGATCATGGGGTATGGTTGGGTTCAAAAAATGGAAGCGATGGAGGGATTTTCATTATCCAAAATAAATCCGATGTCAATACGGTGAAAAAGACCTATGGAAAAAAAGCTCTTACAATGATCAATAGATACCGTTTACTTGAGCAATTAGAACGGGAATTACCACCGGAATAATTTTTTTTTAAAAATAAACCGTGCCGCAAAGCAAACCGATAATAACCAACCTCCGTGCATCAGAACTAATAGAACCTTTTTTACATTCCAATAAGGATAATAACACAAATGGATATTCTGATAATAATCGACATCCTCTGTTTATTTTTTGGAGTTATTGGGGTACTCCTCGCCATCTACTTTTATGGAAAAAGCAAAAAGCACAAAGAAACCATTGCAGCCGAAAATAGAATGCAATTAACTAAAATTGAGGGAGCTGTCACAGGAACTCAAATACAACTGAATAACATAGGGGTATCTCTCACACAATACCGGATTCAGGAGAGGGCAACAGATTATCCTGATATTAAAAGAGAGCAAAGCATTCGTAAAGCATTTGAGGCACTTTTAGCCTTTATTCTCATCCTTGTTCTGATTGGGGTAATATCAAATTACATTTCTGAAAGGGGTAAGAAACGCTAATTCACACCTCCCGATTTTTGACAAAGAGTTCCGGGAAACCCAACTCCCGCAGACTTGACAGAACCTACTAACACAACTGATATATATCTTTGACATAAAAGTGAAGTCTGGTGATAAATCTGACCGAAGAAAAAACCTATACGGCAGGCCAGAAGGTCGGGCCGGGAAAATACGTGTGTATCGACTGCGGCAAGGAGTACACCCTCGACAAGAGCGAGCAGGATCTCCGGAAATGCCCGGCCTGTTCCTGCGAGGAGTACCAGTGCTTCCCGATGACCCACATCCGCCCGGACATCAAGACTCCCGAAGATGCAAAGAACCCGCCCCGGCGCGGCAAGAGTTTCCAGTAATTTCTCATTTTTCCGGCGACAGTACCTGTCAGTTGAGAATGCCCGGGAGAGCCTGTCAGAGGATTTTCCGGGGCAGGCGGAAATGGATCAACGTGTTTAACGGAGGACGAGTTTAAGTATGGTAAATGTCTCAGCGGAAGGGCAGATTTTCAAATGCGAGATCTGCGGGAATGTTGTTATCGTAAAAGAAGCCGGCGGCGGAGAACTGATCTGCTGCGGGGAACCCATGAAACTGGAGAGTGAATGAGTATGGTGGTAAAAAAGCCTGTTGTAAAGAGCAAGACCGCAAAAGAACTCAAAGGTCTGGAAAAGAAGATCGGGAAAGTGCCCAGGTTCTTCAAGGAGCTGACCGTCAACGACCCCGAGATGTACAACCTCGTCATCAAGATGGAGGACCACATCTGGAGCGACGGTAAGCTCACAAGGAAGACCAAGAAGCTGATCGCGATTGCGATTGCAGCGGCACTCCGCGACCAGCACGCAGTCCATGCCCAGTTGATAGGGGCGGCAAATCTCGGAGTCACAAAAGCCGAGGTGGAAGAGGCGCTCCGGGTCACGTTCCTGCTCTCAGGTATGCCCGCCTATGTCTATGGCAAGGCACAGCTTGATGAAGTCATGAAGAAGTAGCCCTGTGGTACCGGTATGACCGAAGACACAGATACTATTTTTCCGGTGCTGGGGGAGCCTGCCCCGGACTTTGAAGCCGAGACCACGCAGGGTCCGGTTAAACTTTCGGACCTGAAGGGAAAATGGGTGGTATTGTTTTCGCATCCCGCCGATTTCACCCCTGTCTGTACTACGGAGTTCATGGCGTTCGCCGCGATTCACGATGAACTGGCAGCACTCAACGTGAAATTGATCGGGCTCTCCGTTGACAGTATTTCAGCGCACCTTGCCTGGGTGCGTAATATCAGGGAAAAGATGGGTGTCACCATCCCGTTCCCGGTCATTGCCGACCTGAACATGAAAGTGGCAAAGAAATACGGCATGATACACCCGGCGCAGAGCTCGACTGCGGCAGTCAGGTGCGTATTCTTCATCGATGACAAAGGTATCATGCGGGCGATGATCTATTACCCGTTACAGAACGGGCGGTTCATGCCCGAGGTCATCAGGCTCGTAAAAGCGCTCCAGACAACCGACAAATACAAGGTGTCAACGCCTGCCAACTGGCAGCCGGGTGATAAAGTTGTCGTGGCCCCGCCAAAGACCGCTGCCGAGATGGACAAGCGCTTGGGCGAAGGATACGAATGCAAAGACTGGTACCTGTGCTTCAAGAGCATATGAGCGGGCCTCGATAAATCCCGGTTTTTAATTTTTTGTTGTAGTAATCATTAAGAATTACTTGGCGCTCCAGGGGCTTCACCCCGCCGCTCATGGCGCCCCGGTTGCGATGGTGTCGTATTACCTGTACACAAAAAATACAGAGAATTTTTGTACAGGTAATACCGAGGCATCACATGCGCCCCCGTCCCCAACGGGGGCAGGGTTGGCTCGAAGGGGGGCGATGATATCTTATGAAATAGGTTTTCTACAGAGCTTTTTTTTTGATTTTTGTCGATGCACTATTTCCGTACATATGCTGCGAGATTCCGGGAAGCGAGACCGGACCGGAGGGACCGTGCCCGCGACGTACCGCATCCAAATGATTTTTGTGCCACTATCGCCAAGCATCATCTATGCCCGTGAAAGTCCTCGCGTTTGCCGGGAGCCCGCGCCGGCACGGCAATTCGGAGATCCTGCTTGACTGGATGCTTGAGTCAATGGCAGAAGAGCCGGACGTCACTATCGAGAAGGTTCCGCTCACCGAGGCAAACATTAACCCCTGTCGGGGATGTAACGCGTGCGAAAAACTCAACAAATGTGTCCAGCGCGACGGGATGGATACTTATCATGATAAGATCATCGAAGCGGACTGCATCGTCCTCTCATCTCCCATCTTTTGCATGGGGCTCTGTTCCCAGGTGAAAGCCCTCGTGGATCGTGCGCAGGTTTTCCGGTCCCGGAAATATGTTCTTAAACTCCCGATAGTTCCCCTTGAACGGAGGGGTAAACGCCTCGGGGTGTTCCTTGCGACAGCAGGGCAGACCTGGCCGTATGTTTTTGATGCGGCGGTACCCTCGGTCAAATGCTTTTACCACGTGATCGACATAAAGGACGCAGATATCACCTACCTCATGATAAACGGCGTGGACGAGAAAGGGGCAATCGAGGGCCATCCTACAGCCCGCACCGATGCCATAAAACTGGGAAAAACGGTCATCGCCGAACAAAAAAAACGACTGGCCACAGGGCTTCAGGTATGACAATCACGGTCCTTGGCATTTCGGGGAGCCCGCACCGGCATGGTAATACCGAAACCCTGCTGGACAGTTTCCTTGACGGCGCAAGAGCTGCGGGAGCCTCGGTGGAAAAAGTAGTGCTCACCGATCTCAATTACACACCCTGCCGGGGGTGCAATGCCTGCCACAAGACAGGCAATTGCATCGTAAAAGACGAAGCCCCGGGGCTGTATGATCGCATCCTCGCCGCCGACTGCGTTGCGATCGCATCTCCCATCTACAGCATGGGGATCACTGCCCAGCTCAAGGGATTCATCGATCGGGCGCAGTATCTCTGGGCACGGAAGTTCATCCTCAAAACACTTGACTTCTCCCCGGATCACATCAAAAAACACAAGGGCGTCTTCATCTCGACCGCGGGACAGAACATGGCGCACGTGTTCGACAGTGCGTTTCCTGCGATCACCGCCCTCTTCCATGGGACAGGATTTGACTACTCGGACAATATCGTCGCCAACAACATGGATGAGTATAACGGGATCAAAAACCACCCGACTGCGTTAAAAGAGGCGTATGTGAAAGGGGAGCAGATCGTGAAAGAACTGGAAACAATCAAAAATACGTGAAAACCGGGGGATTTCCTCCCATTAATCTCTCATTTTGTCCTTTTTTCCGGGTTTTTTAAAAAAGGTTACGAGATGAGCAGGTAGAACGATCCCACTAAGACACCAAATGCGGCGACAATCAGGATTACAAAAAGCACCGGGTTCCACGCGAGCACCTTCCTGCCATCAAGCACGCTGACGGGCAGCATGTTGAAGGCAGCTATCATCGCGTTAACCTGAAGTCCGACAATGCCGACAAGAGTAAAGAGGTTTGAGCCAACGCCGGAGGACAGACCACCATACAGGAGCAGCCCGGCAAACGGTATACAGAGGATCAGGTTCGTGATTGGCCCTGCAGCTGAGATCTTCCCGTTCTCCCCCCGGCTGATCATCCTGCCATCGGCCCTGGTATTGTAAATCACCGTCGCACCCGGAGCTGCAAACACGACCCCCACAAGGGAAGCGAGGGCAACCGCGACGAGCAGCATCATATTGTCCTTGCGGAACTCCGCCCAGAACCCGTATTTAATCGCGGTAAATTTATGCGCCATCTCATGGAGGATGAACCCGAAAAAGACCACTATCAGCGATAACCCGAAGTAGATAAGCGCAGCAAAGGCACTGACACGGCTGGAACCAAAGTTCAGGAGGCCCCCGGGTGAGATGAAAATAATCGCAAATGATATGGATATAGCAATCCACGCGATAAAAAGATCATATTCCTCGCGCCGGCTAATTCGTTCGAACATAAGACCACCGGATCAGATAGGGCGTTTCTGTCATATCTGTTTTCGCGTCAGAGGCTTAAGCGACGTGTCATCACGTTTATCCCTTTTTCCTGCGATGTACTACCCTATGACAATTGAAGAGGTCCGGGCGGAGATCACCCAGATCGATGAGGAGATCATCCACCTTATCGGACAGAGGCAGAACCTTGCCAAAAAAGTCGCAGCAGTCAAGCAGACGGAAGGGATACCGGTCCACGACAACCAGCGGAAAACGGATGTGCTGGAGTACGTGATGAAACTTGCAAAGGCAAATCACATCGATCCCGTCCCGGTAAAAACTATCTTTGAAACATTGATTTCGATGAACGAGAAAGAGCAGCGGGTGACCATGGGAAAATCCGTCCCGCCACGGAAGCTCGTCAGATAATTTTTATCAGCCTTTTTAGTTTGCTCCTTTTTATAAGAAAAACGGGAATCAGTCCCGGGTGATTTACAGGAAAAGGGGCCCGATGAGGATGAAGACACCTACTAAAATCATCGCAAGACCTATCGCGAACCGGAGCATCCTGCGGTTCTCCAGTCTCCATGAGTTGACCCGCTCCGGCGGGATGCCCAGCACTACCACGAGAAGGATCAGGATCAGCGGCAGGATGAAGATTAAGTTATAGAGGAGGAGGTAGGGGATCCCCTGCGAGAGCGTCAGGGTGCTGCTCATCAGACTGAGGATCGTGAGGTAGATTCCCCCGGTGCAGGGCAGTTCGAAGATCCCCACAAGGACACCCAGCACAAAGGCGGCAGGAAGCGTCGCTGTCCTGATATACCGCTCGATCACCGGCTTTTTCGACTCGGGAATGGCAAGGATGAATCCCTCCTTTTTTATTGCAGCTTCGATGATGTTTACCGCCCCGAGGACAATCGCGATGATCGCCGCGGCAAGTGCAATCAGGCTGGAGACCCCGGATACATGCACGAACGAGAGGACGCCGATGCCGGATATGAAGTAAAACAGGAAGACCGCTGCGATATAGGTGATGCCGACCATCAGCACCTGCCGGCGGCTCTGGAGCGCAATGATGGAGAGCAGGAGGATGATCAGGACCGTTAAGGCACAGGGGTTGATGCTGTCGATCCCTGCACAGAAGATCACGAGGGGGATAGTCAGGGTGGTGAACGTACCGGGGCAGTTTTTGGATACAGACACATTTCCGTTTCCGGTTTCTGAAGAGGCAGGAGTTGCGGTGCCTGCCTGTGCCTGTTGGATCACGCGCTCCAGGTTATCCCGGATCTGGTCTTCCCCGACAAGCGCTTGGTCTCCGATGATAATGGTGGGAACTCCCGCCGATGTGATGCCAAGATTTTGATCCATCTCAAGGAAAAGGGCCTGATTGGTGGCGTTGTGGTATACCTCAAGCTGCTCAAGATCGAGATCCGGGTACTTGGATTGTATCCCGGCAAGGAACGGTCTGATATTATCGCAGTGACTGCATCCGTCCCCATAGAAAAAGTACCCAACAACAGTACGGTTCGAAACCGAGGGGGTGGATGTGGCAGGGGCGGACACGTTTTCCGGTGCCGTGTCGCGCGGGGAGTCAGGCACTACTTTTTTTTTTCAATGGCCTGGAGATATCCTTCAAGTTTGGAGGGGATGTCCTTATCCCCAACAAGTACCGTCTTTCCGATGACAATTTCGGGAACACCCGGGGGGGTTGAAATGCCGGCCTCGGCATTTACCTGTGCATAGATCTGCTGGTTTGTCTGGTTATACCAGACTTCAAGTTTCCGGATATCCACATCAGGGTATTTTTTTGTGATGTTTTCCATGAATGGCGAGATATTCGCACAGTGCGGGCAACCCTGGCCATAGAAATAGTAGACGATACTGTCGTTTGCTCCCGATGGTGTGGCTGCAGAAACAGACGGCGTGATGTAAACAATGTAGGCCACGCTGGCAGCCGCAATGACAACAAACAGGGTAACAATAATTTTTATGACCTTATCCATCCAGTGACACCTGCCCGCCTTTTTCGTGAGCGCTGATTTTTTTTGAGTACGTGAATGTTGACGCGGCGTGCAAAAAAACCTAATGGAGGGAGATCATCGTCCCGACGCCATCATGGGTAAAGAGTTCGAGGATGAGATTGTGCTCCACATTGCCGTTGATGATGTGGGAATAGCGGACGCCGTTTTCCACTGCTTTTATGACCGAAGTCACTTTCGGGATCATCCCTTCACCGATTGCACCTGATGAGAGGAGGGCACGGGCTTCGTCGATGGATAGTTTGCGGAAGACATGGGTTCTTTTCACGTCCATCACACCGTCAACATCGGTCATGTTGATCAGTTTGAATGCCTCGAGCGCCACAGCTATATCTCCTGCGGCGGTGTCTGCATTGATGTTGAGACTGCCCCCGAACCGGTCGATGGCGATAGGCGAGATGACCGGGATATAGCCCCGTTCAAGCAGGGTGTTGAGGAGCGCGGGATCGATCCATTCGATCTCGCCGACATGCCCAAGGTCCACTTCCTGTTCCACGCCCTCCACGTTAACCTTCTGGATCTCCATTTTCTTTGCGATAATAATGTTGCCGTCGCTTCCTGAGAGGCCGACACCTTTGGCGCCGCACTTTGCTATCAGGGAGATAATTCCCTTGTTGATCTTTCCAACGAGCACCATCTGGGCGATCTCCAGCGTCTCCTGGTCGGTGACGCGCAACCCCCCGACAAAGACCGATTCTTTCCCAAGCGCCTTCATCTTCTCAGTGATCTCCGGCCCTCCGCCGTGGACAAGCACGACGCGGATCCCGACATAGTGGAGGAGCACCGCGTCCTTTATGGCATTTTCAAGAACCACCGGGTCGACCATGGCATGGCCGCCAAGCTTGATCACGATGGTCTTGCCGTGGAACTGCTGGATATAGGGCAGGGCTTCCATGAGGACGTCCTCGCGTTTCATCATGTGGTGTACCTCCCGTTGATCTCAACATACTTTTCGGTGAGATCGCAGCCCCAGGCAGTGGCCTCTTCCTTTCCGGCCCCGAGATCGAGGACGAAAATGACTTTGTCTCCGTGCATCGCGGCCTTGGCCTTCGAAAGATCGGCAATGATCTTGCCGGATTTCACCAGCGGGTACTGGTTGTTACCGTCGCTGATCCACAGCGAAACTGCGTTCGGGTCGAACTTCACGCCGGCACGACCTGCTGCCGCAACAACGCGCCCCCAGTTGGGGTCTTCCCCGTACACGGCAGTCTTCACGAGAGGCGACTCGGTGACGACCCGGGCGACCTTTGCAGCTGCTGCTTCTTTTGGTGCGCCGCGGACCGTAACCTCAAGCAGTTTGCTCGCGCCTTCACCATCAGCCGCTATCTGCTGTGCGAGGGAGCGGCAGCACGCTTCGAGAGCCGCAGAAAACTCCTGTGCGTTCACCTTCCCGGACTCACCGGTTGCAGTGCAGAGCGCGATGTCATTTGTGCTCGTATCACCGTCGACAACGACCCGGTTGAACGTCCGTGCCGCCGCACGTTTAAGTGCCTCTTTGAGGGGTTTTGCTTCAACCTGCGCATCGGTATAGATGAACGAGAGCATGGTACCCATGTTGGGCGCGATCATGCCGCTTCCCTTGGCAATCGCCCCGATGGTGAAACCTTCCTTTTTTACGAGAGCATGCTTTGGGCGTTTATCGGTTGTCATGATCGCGTGCGCTGCGCGATCCTCTGCATCCGAATTCGAGGTGAGTCTGGATGCGACGTCTGCACACTGGCGCCGGACCAGGGGAAGATCGAGATACCGGCCAATAACACCGGTGCTCGCCACACCGACTGCGACGCTATCCACACCAAGAGCGGACCCGGCGTACTCCGTCATGGCGACGGCGTCTTCGTACCCCCTTTTGCCGGTATAGGCATTCGCACAGCCGCTGTTGGCGATGACCGCCTCCAGTGTTCCTGCTTTTATCTGCTTTCGCATCAGTTCAATCGGTGCCGCCTTCACAAGGTTCTCGGTAAACACACCCGCCGCAGTTCCGCTTGCACGGATCAGGGCCAGCCCGAACTTTCCTTCCTTTACCCCGTATGCGGTGACACCTTTTACCGCACAGATACTCTTTGAGACCATGTTCCTGTTCCCTCCGATGGTAATCGTGTTTGAGCGTTGGATGTATCAGCTTGAATATGATGCGCCGACTGCCTGTACGATATCAGCGCGGGTGAGAATCCCGACCAGTTTTTTTCCTTCGACCACGGGCAGCCGTGCGATGCCCTCTTTAAGCATGAGTGCGGCAGCGGCTTCGATATCCATATCCCCGGTTGCAGTAACCACCCGGTGGGTCATCACCTTTTTTACCGGCAGATCCCCGATATTGCGCAGAGCGTCCTTGGTCTTCTCCCAGTTGATGTATTCCCGGATAGGAATCTCGATAATCTCAAGGGGAGACGGGAGCCAGAGATCTTCTGAAAGCCTCCTGGTCTCGAGCTGTGCGATAACATCGGATTCCGTGATGATACCGGCAAGGGCGTCTCCGTCCAGCACCGGCAGTCCTCCGATATGGTGCTGGCGCAGGATCGCAACCGCATCGCGGAGCGGGGTATCAACGGTGCAGGTCAGGGGGTTTTTTGTCATGGCTTCTGAAACAAACATTATGTATCACCTTTATGGCAGCATCCCGGCTGCAACAAGACCGTCGGTCTCCTTGAAACCGCACATGATGTTCATATTCTGGATGGCCTGTCCGCTTGCGCCCTTGACGAGGTTATCGATCGCCGAAACCACGACCACTCGCAGCCCTTCGCTCTCGACCATGATATCGCAGAAGTTGCTGCCCCGGACCGCGGCGAGCATCGGCTTCTGGTACCGGATGAAAAACTCATCCCTGTAGAAATCCTGGTACAGTTTCTCGACCTCTTTTGTCTCCATAGGCTCATTTAAGAGAATATGTGCAGTAGTGAGGATGCCACGGTTAACCGGTACGAGGTGCGGGGTGAAATAGCATTTCGCCGGTGAGCCGAGCTTTGAGAGTTCCTGTTTCATCTCCGCGAGGTGGCGGTGGCTTGTCCATTTGTACGGGTTGACATTGTCCCCGACATTGGGATAATGGGTTGTCACCGAAGGGTTGTCACCGGCTCCGCTTACTCCGGTCTTTGAATCGAAGATGACGGTATGCGCAGAGCATGCAAGCGGTGCAGCGGCCAGAGTTGCGCCAGTGGGGAAACACCCGGGGTTTGCCACAAATTTTGCATTGATGCATTCCTTCCGGTGCAGCTCAGGGATACCATAGGGGGCGGGGAAATAATCCGTATGCGTGACACCGTATACTTTTTCAAAGATGTCTTTGGGGAGACGGTAATCGGCACTTAAGTCGACAACTTTGATCCCCCGGGAGAGCAGTTTTCCTGCGATAGCCATGGCAGCCGTGTGCGGTACAGCGAGAAATGCAACGTCCGCATCGATGCTGTCTGGTGACGGGTTCTCGAATTTAAGATCGGAAAATCCTTTGAGGTGGGGATGTATCTGATCCAGTGAGGTCCCGGCAAGCCTGCGTGACGTGACGCAGGTTACCTCTGCGGAAGAATGGTGATACAGGAGACGGACCAGCTCGCCCCCGGCATACCCGGATGCCCCGACAATCGCAACTTTCATATATGGATCTTTTTATTCCTGAAAACTTAACCTTTTGCGGAAGTGCACGCAGGGAATCCGGCTATATTCAAAAATATCGTAAAAAAACGGGTTTTGACCGGGTTTTAATCCATAACATCAGGTTTCAAGTTTGCGGGTGTAGATATCAAAGATTCGCTGGCCAAGGATCTCGATACGCTGCCGGTCTTCGAGACCTTCCAGAAGGTCGACCGGAATTGCACTGACACCCCTGCTCGCCCCGAGGTATGCCCCGCAGAGAAAACCGATGGTATCAGTGTTTCCACCAACATGGGCAGCAACCGTGAGGAGATCGGCGGGATGCTGGTACCTGTTGATCAGGAAAAATGTAATGGGGAGCGTCTGGTACAAAGAGACATCATTTCCAATCTTGAGGATGGCGGTCTCTGTTTCAATTCCTTCTTTTTCAAGGTCAATGGCGTTATGGATCTTGCTTCCCAGCACCTCGTCCTCATTCTGGGCCTGCTTCAGGGCCATTCTGACAGGGTCCGGGTTCTCATGAACAGCATAATACAGCAGGGAGATAAATGTTGAAACCGCGGCGTGGGCAGCCGGGTGGGTATGGGTTACCGAGCAGGCCCGTACTGCCCGCTCGGTCCCCTCATGGATATCAGGATATGCAAGGGCAAACGGGAGTGCAGGGGGGAGGCACCCGGCCGTTGTGGACTTCACCCCGCAGGAGAGAACGTTTCCTGTTGCCATGTGATCGCAGGCTGCGGATACCGACCCGTCCGGGAACCGGAGCGCCTCACGGGCATAGAGCTCTTTTAAGGCAAGGCAGTACCGCTCGTCCGTGTACCTGCCATCGGCAAGGAGGGTCGCCACGAGGATCATTATCTGGGTATCATCAGTATACTTGCCGGCAGCAAGACCCGCATTGGGATGCCCTTTGTATGCCCTCCGGTACCCGTACCGCATCTTGGTAAGAGCGGGCATGGTGCTCTCGTTCGGCATGCCAAGAGCGTCGCCCACCGCCGCACCGAGCATGCACCCCTTCATTCGTTCCAGCATCGATACAATATTGAAAGACACCGATAGATAATGATTCTTGTATTTTCTTTTTTTAAATCTCTGTTCGGAAATCACGGGTTTTAATCAGGAGCCGCGCCATTGGACTGCAATTTTCATTGCACTTAATGTATTGTCGGAATGTGTGTCCTATTGCTAAAATTAATATAATATGCATTTAACATGATTAATTATGTTTAATTGGTGGAGGCATGACCGAAGACTTTGATGTCAGGCTCGTCGAGAACGCAAAGTACTATACGCCGGATGTGGAGTACAAGCGTGCCTCATGGATAGGAGACTACCAGAAAGCCTACCAGGAGTTCCTGTCGGATCCCGATGCGTTCTGGGAAAAGATCGCCCGGGATCTCGAATGGATCCGGCCCTGGGACCGGGTTTGCGAATGGAAGTATCCCTACGCCCGGTGGTTTGTCAACGCACAACTGAACATCACCGCCACCTGTCTCGATCGCCATGTGGCAGGTGACCGCCGGAACAAGGTGGCCCTGATCTGGAGGGGAGAGGATGGAAAGGAGCGGGTATACTCCTACCAGCGGCTGCAAGGCGAGGTCATGAGGTTTGCGAACGGCCTTAAAAAGCTGGGCGTGAAAAAGGGTGACCGGGTCAGTATCTATATGCCCATGGTTCCCGAGCAGGTGATCGCAATGCTTGCCTGCGCCCGCATCGGAGCCGTCCACAGTGTCGTTTTTGCCGGTTTCGGGACCACTGCACTGAACATGCGGATTAAGGAGGCAGAGGCAAAAGTGGTGATCACTTCGGATATCTCAATCCGGCGCGGCAAGGCGATCCCGCTGATCACCATCGTCAAGGAGGCGATAGACAATGCACCCTCCGTGGAACATGTCGTCATCTACCGGAGGCGCAAAGAACCCCCGGTCGAACTCCGCCAGGGGAGGGAACATGATTTCTATGGGATTATGGAGGATGCGCCACCGGACTGTCCCTGCGAAGTGATGGACGCAGAAGACCCGCTCTTCATCCTCTACACGAGCGGGTCTACCGGAACGCCAAAGGGTGTGGTCCATACCTGCGGGGGGTATATGGTCGGGGTTTACTATACCACAAAGATTGTCTTCGATCTCAAGGAGCGGGACATCTACTGGTGCACTGCGGACCCCGGCTGGATCACCGGCCACTCCTATATTGTCTACGGCCCTCTCGCTGTCGGAGCCACCGTGTTTATCTCAGAGATCACCCCGGATTACCCGGATGCCGGCAGCTGGTGGAAGCTGATCCAGGAACAGCGGATCTCGGTGTTCTACACGGCACCGACTGCAATCCGGACCTTCATGAAAGTGGGGGAGGAGTGGCCGAACCGGTACAACCTCAGCTCCCTGCGCATTATCGGGTCGGTCGGAGAACCACTCAACCCCGAGGCGTTCGAATGGTACTACCGGGTGATCGGCAAGAGCAGGTGCCCGGTCGTGGATACCTGGTGGCAGACGGAGACCGGCATGCAGATGATCACAACGATGGTTGGCGAGCCGATGCGTCCCGGTTTTGTAGGAAAGGCGGTCCCGGGCGTCGAAGTTGATGTCGTGGACAAGAACGCCAGACCGGTGCCCCCCGGCACAGGAGGCTTCCTTGTGATCAAAAAGCCGTGGCCGTCCATGTTGCGCACGGTGTACAAGAATGACGAACGGTACCGGAAATACTGGGAGACCATCGAAGGGTGTTATGCAGCCGGAGACCTCGCCGTCAAGGGAAAAGATGGGTACATTATGGTGATTGGCCGGGCCGACGACATCATCATTGTCTCCGGGCACAACATCGGGACAGCCGAGGTGGAAAGCGCGCTCGTCTCCCACCATGCGGTAGCAGAAGCCGCGGTAATCGGAAAACCTGATGCCATCAAGGGGAATGCGATCAAGGCCTTTGTCATCCTCCGGGTAGGGAACAAGCCAAGCGAGAAGCTGACTCAGGACCTGATCTACCACGTGCGCATGACGCTCGGTCCCATCGCGGTCCCGCATGAGATCGAATACGTCGACAAACTGCCAAAGACCCGGAGCGGCAAGATCATGCGCCGGGTGCTGAAGGCAAAAGAGTCGGGATGGATCCCGGCGATGTCTCGACCCTCGAAGAATGATGAACAGGAAATTTGGTAACAATAAATGAACCCCCAACCGCATTGAGAGGAAAATCAAAACAGGATGATGTAATCATGCAGAATGAAACGCCACAGCAGGCAACAACTGTGAAAAACATGGATATGACCGCAAACCCGGCGCCTCTCGGGCTGATCGCGTTTGGTATGACCACCGTGCTCTTAAACCTGCACAATGCAGGTTTCTTTGCACTTGGTTCCATGATCCTTGCCATGGGGATCTTCTACGGGGGCCTTGCCCAGATCATCGCAGGTATCGAGGAATGGAAAAAGAACAACACGTTCGGAGCAACTGCATTTACCTCATATGGGGCGTTCTGGCTGACGCTCGTCGCCCTGCTGGTGCTCCCGAAGCTGGGGCTTGCCACCGCACCGGATGCACCTTCAATGGCAGCCTACCTTGCGATGTGGGGGATCTTCACCCTTGTCATGTTCATCGGGGCCTTAAAAACGAACCGCGCCCTCCAACTGGTGTTTGGAACGCTCGTGGTCCTGTTCTTCCTGCTCGCCATCGGGGAGGCCACCGGAAACGGGGCTATCACCGTGATCGCAGGATATGAAGGGATCCTCTGCGGGTTCCTCGCGGTCTACGCAGGGCTGGCACAGGTGCTCAACGAGATGTACAAAAAAACCATTGCTCCTCTCGGGTAAGCCCGGGCACTGGGCGGGATACCCGGGCCATATGTCCCTTTTTTGTACCCCCGGTGCTGATGCTCACGGGATATCTTCTGAACATTACGATGGCCGGGAGATCTTCTTCCGCTGTGCGATCCGGTAGCCGGAAATAACCTGAACTGATTCTCCGAATTCACGGTCAAGTGCCGGATCTCCGGTATCCACGTACAAAGAAGGGGTCTCCCGCAGTTTGTGCGGCGTTGCGACCACGATCAGGTTCTGCAGTCCCGCTTTTCTGATCACTGCCGGGCTGATCTGCTGGTTGCCCCGGCCGAGGATAAAACCCTGGGCGCCAATGGGGCTGACGATGATCCTCGTTTCGGGATAGCTGCCGGTGAGATCGAGAAGGGTTTTTTCATCCACATCTGAAGCCACGAGGCCCCCGTCCGTGACCACATCCACGCCGAGCAGGGTTTTCCTGATCCCCTGCCGCCGGGCTATCGCCTCCGTTGTTGTTCCTGCCCCGATAATATAGAGCACCGAAGGAAGCATCACTTCCTCGAGGAAGCGGGCGATCTCCTCTTTTGCCCGTTCCTCATCTGCTTCCTCAAATACCTGCTTTGCGACCTGTGTCATATGGGCCCGGGCCGGTACGCGGGCAATCCCAAACAGGTGCGTATCGAGCACCCCCCTCCGGTACGCTTCCTCGTCCACGTCCATAACCTCCGCGTCCTGAAGGGTGTAGGGTCCGGAGACGAGGGCTGCCGCAACCGCCGGGTCGAGCGCAAATACCGCGGAGTACATCTTCACACCTGCGGGTATCCCGAGAACCGGAACAGTCTGCTGCGTAACTTCAAAGACATCACGGGCCGTGCCGTCGCCGCCGCAGAACAGGACCAGGTCGACGCCTTCCCGCAGGAATGCAGCCACCGCTTTTTTGGTATTTTCGGCAGTGCTGGATCCTTCGTACTGGTAAGCAACCTGAAACTGCGATACCCCGCATGCACGCAGGGCCGATTCTCCCATCTCCCCGGAACAGGTCAGGAAAAAAAGGTCCGGGTTTTTTGCAAGAAGCTGAAGGGTAACCGCTGCCCGATCCTGTGCCCGGGGCAGGGCGCCGCGGCGGCGAGCCTCGTCCGCGTTGCCGTCAGTCCCCTTGAGGCCCACGGATCCGCCCATACCAGCGACAGGATTGATCAGAAAACCGATGCGGCGCATAAAAAGGGAAAGATTTTTAGGAGATTTTCGGGATCCGACCGATTGCCTGTTTGATCAGCTCGTCCGGATACTCGTAGTCCACCAGCTCGCCGCTGTAGAATGCATCGTAGGCCGTCATATCAAAGTTGCCGTGACCGGAGCAGTTGAAGAGGATGGTCTTGTCCTCGCCGGTCTTTTTGCACACGAGCGCCTCATCGATGGCGGACTTCACGGCATGGGATGTCTCCGGGGCGACGATTATCCCCTCGGTGCGGGCAAAGGTCTGGGCTGCCTCGAACACCTCGCTCTGGTGATAGGCCACCGCACGCATCACGCCGTCATGGACAAGGCGCGAAACGATCGGCGAATCGCCGTGGTACCGGAGGCCGCCCGCGTGCATGGACGGCGGGACGAAGTCATGGCCGAGGGTGAACATCTTGAGGAGGGGGGTGAGGCCTGCCACGTCGCCGAAGTCGTACGTGTACAACCCTTTCGTGAGCGTCGGGCAGGATGCGGGTTCGGCGCCGATGAGATCGGTATCCTTATGCGTTCCCTTCATCTTGTCCCCGGCGAACGGGAACGAGATGCCGGCAAAGTTGGAGCCGCCGCCCACGCACCCGATCACCACGTCCGGGTAGTCGTCGACCATGGCCAGCTGCTCTTTGCATTCGAGCCCGATAACGGTCTGGTGGAGGCAGACATGGTTCAGCACCGACCCCAGCGCGTAGTTGGTATTGGCATGGGTCGCTGCATCCTCGACCGCTTCGGATATGGCAATCCCAAGCGCACCCGGCGTTTCAGGATCCTTCTCCAGGACGGCCCGCCCGGAATTCGTCTTCATGCTGGGGCTGGGGATGCACTCTGCCCCCCAGACATGCATCATTGATTTCCGGTACGGTTTCTGGGTGTAACTCGACCTCACCATGTAGATTGTGCATTCCAGATCGTAGAGCATCGTCGCAAAGGCAAGGGCAGAACCCCATTGCCCGGCCCCGGTTTCCGTCGCGATCCGCTCAATGCCGGCCTTCATGTTGTAGTAGGCCTGGGGGATGGACGTATTGGTCTTATGGCTCCCGGCAGGGCTGACGCCTTCCCACTTGTAGTAGATCTTCGCCGGGGTCTTCAGGAACTTCTCCAACCGGTGCGCACGGTAGAGAGGGCTCGGCCTCCAGAGCCGCAGGACGTCCCGGACCTCTTCGGGGATATCGACAAAACGATCAGTGGTCACTTCCTGACGGATCAGTTCCATCGGGAAGATCGCGGAGAGGTCATCCGGGCCGACCGGCTTGTGGGTGGCGGGATGGAGCGGGGGATCGAGTGGGGAGGGCAGGTCTGCCTGGACATTATACCACTTTTTGGGGATCTGCTCCTCATCAAGGAGGATCTTGGTCTGCATGCCCGGTTATTCTGTTTTGTACAAATATATACATTGTGGAACAAAATAGTTGTTTGGTGTTTATTGGAGTGCATTTTTTTGAGATAAGGGCAGCAGGGCCTAAAAAGGCAGGAGTCTCCACCGGGATCTGTTCCGACACCAGCATCCATGTAAATTCAGAAAGTGGACTTGGGCATGCGCATGTATCAGTCTTCATACCAGCTGACAGGCAGGTTATGCGCTCGCGCTCCAGCGGAGCCCGGCGCTCCCGTTGCATTTTGCCTTGCCGGGTGATCACGCCCGCTTTTTCCTATGGAAACGTGAAGGAAAGGGGAATTCTTCCCCATCGATGAGGCGCTTCCAGTTAAACTGGCTGAAGAGTTTCATCTGGAGAATTGCTCCCTTGTTCCGGGTATTGAGAACCGAGACAGTGCTGGAGAAAAAAGGCGGCATCATGAGGAGTTCCTCGTCATCAACGGTTAGTTCAAGCGTATTTTCGACTCTCATCAGTTTATGGATCTCCTCAAATTCCGGGGGAGCGGATGGCGGCGGGACGCCAAAGGTTTCCGCAGGGATCACATGGATATCCGCGTTCTTTCCCGGGAACTGAAGCCGCAGTTTTTTCTCAAGACCCGGCTCATCGGATATCACGATAAGCAGCAGGGAAATATCCTTTATCTGTATATTCTCAATGAACGGGAGGTATCGCTCTCCAATCATGCACCGGATATGGCTTTTTGCCTTTCCGAAAAGGTCACGGATCTTGTACTCGGTACTCTTATCGCCATAAATGGTCCAGAGTGCCTCCTCTTTCTCGGTTTGCACCTTCTCCTTTTCCAGTTTTTCCAGTGCCGCCAGTGCCAGATCGGCTGCCTTGTGATGGTTACCCATAAGCAGGTCAATGGCCATGCGAGGTGAAACCGCACTGTACCGTGCCGGTTTTGAGATTCTTTTTACGGCCAGTCCCATTTCCGCCAGGTTATCCAGCGCCTCGTACACGCTTGGCTTTGAGATGGAAAGAAACTCTGTGAGATCTTTTGCGTCTGCGTTGTCGTACAGGACCAAAGCGGCATATACGTTCGCTTCATAGGTTGAAAGCCCGAGCTCGTTGAGCGATTTTATGAGAGGAGCCGGAATGCTTTCCATAGAGCAATAGTGCTCATTGAGTTGTTAAAAATTTTACTACTTTGCCGGCTTTGCACCTGAACCCCCCTTCTGCACCTTATGTCGTGCCGGGATCATACGTTAAGTGCAAAGCATCCTTTACCCAATACCTTTTTAGGCCCCGGGTAAATACTTAGTAAGAAAAGTAGTAAAAAATTTTACTACTAAATTGAGGAATTGCAATGGTCAGAATGACATACCCTCCAGCATATCCAGATACCCGGGATTTTACCGCAGACCGCAGAACGGCTCATTCAGGAACGAGGAAAAACTCTTCTCCCGGGGTCCCCCGTCCCGCGTACGTGGTGCTCCTGTTACTTCTCATCACCATAGGATTTCTGGTTCTTCCGGTAAGTGCTGACGCCACGACCGATGCTATTCAGGCTGCAAACAACGTATACGTATCAAACTCTACAATAAATCCGGCAGTCCTCTTTACCGGGGATACTGCCACGACAACGTTTTACGTCACCAACGGAAATACAAACCAAAGCGTCATGGTCAACCATGCGACTTTCGGTGATAATGACATTCATCTCACCAGCGGCTCCTATGATACCAATATCAATATCGGGCCACTCCAGACCCAGTCGTTCACATTCTCCATTGGAACCGACAGATCTACGGGCACTTATTATCCATCCTTCTCCTTAAGCTTCAGCGCTGGCAACGGTATGTATTACCGTACCCCGGTCAAGGTGGACAATACACCCCTTGTCATGACCATTGCTGACAAGCCGGATGCATTCACCCCGGGGGTAAAGGAAACTATCAGCGTACAGATCGCCAATCCCCGCGACAACGACGTAAAAAATGTCATCTTTGAAGCCACCGGTAATGATGTCGCCCTTATGCCTTCAAAGACATATATCGGCTGTCTGGCTGCCGGGACCAGTACTACGGTGAATTTCACCTCTACAGCTGACGAGTCCACGACCCTCTTCATGCATGTCGATTACGATAACGGGGATAATTCCCATACCATCAACTCGACCCTGCCGATCCTGTTCACGACTGACAAGCTGCAGGCTGACCCGGTGATGAGCAACATTGTTATCTCCCTCAACAACGGGACCTACGATGTCACCGGAGATGTAACCAATGCCGGTCTCTCAAACGCAAATGGTGTCACGGTTACATCGCTTTCTCCTGCCGTGCCGCATGACCCACAAAGGAATTACGTGATCGGTACGCTCAAACCTGACGACTTCGGCAGTTTCGAGGTTACCTTTACCACCCCGGACGGCACGACAAGCGTTCCCCTCCAGTTATCCTACAAAGACAGTAACGGCAATGTGATCACCTCCGTCCAGAATGTCGATCTGACTCAGGCTGCAACACAGACTGGCTCACAGCCAAGCATGCTCCCGGTACTGGTCGTTGTCATTATCATTGTGTTTGGCGTGGGTGGGTATCTCTTCATGAAGAAGCGGAAGAACCAGTAAGGGGTGTGGGCCGTCATGCAGCCGGTCATCCAGTTTTCCGATGTGGTTAAAATCTACCCGCTCAGGGCCGGAGATGTGACTGCCCTTAACCACATCTCATTTGAAGTGGAACGCGGGGAGTTTATCTCGATCATGGGGCCATCGGGTTCCGGCAAGTCAACGCTGTTGAACCTGATGGGATGCCTCGATACGCCGACCAGCGGGGATATTTTCATGAGCGGGATCGGCGTGCGCGATATGAGCGATGTCGAACTCACGAACCTGCGACGGGATCGCATCGGGTTCATCTTCCAGTACTTCAACCTCTTCCCTCTGTTAAACATCATCGAGAACGTCAGTTTCCCCCAGATGCTCAAATCCCAGGCAAGCGTTGATTCGAAAAAAGCCATTGAAGTACTCCACGCCGTCCAGCTTGAAGAACATCTCTACACTCACACGCCGCTTGAACTTTCGGGAGGCCAGCAGCAGCGGGTCGCTGTTGCACGGGCGCTTATTAACGATCCGGACATCCTGCTCTGCGATGAACCAACGGGTAATCTCGATTCAAAGACCGGTGCAAGTATCATGGAACTGATGACGGAACTCAACAGGAAAGGCTCGACCATTATCGTGGTGACCCATGACCCCCATGTTGCCAGTTACACGAACCGGACGATCCGGATCGTTGACGGGAGAATTGAAGAATGAGCACCATATTCTGGGAGATCTCCAAACGAAACATCCGGATCCACATGCTGCGCTCAAGCCTTGCGATGCTCGGGATCATCATCGGTGTCGTCGCCATCGCGTCCATGGGCATCCTCGGGAACAGCATGGTGCAGGTGGTTTCCGCGAGTCTTTCTTCCGTGGGAGACAGCGTGATTGTCACCCCGTACAGCGGGGGCGGGGGGGGTGGTTTTGGTGGTGGCAGCGGGAGCGGAAGCTCAGCAAACTTGATGCTTACCGACCAGAATTACCAGCAGATCAAACGCGTGGTCGCCCCGAATGTGGCGATTCCTGTTCATTCAACACCAGAACACATGAAAGTGGGTGTCGGAAGCGACGATATTGTTGCGACCATTTACGGGCTCCCGCCGGACAAGACAAAAGACTTGCTCCCCGATCTCGAAGCCGGCGATTACAACAACGGGAACTCCGGCTGCCTCGTGGGATCGACATTTGCAACGGACCATAACGTCAAGGTAGGTTCGAGGATTTCCATCGGGACCGACGGACAATACGGCACGCTCAGGGTGACAGGTATTATCAAGGAGCGGGGGATGAGCTTTGATATCAGTACCGACAGTGCCATTGTCGTGACACAGGACTGGTTTGAAAGTACTTACAACGATCAGGATGAATACAACGAGGTGGTCGTGAAGGTCACCAGCGGCGATACGGCAGATGTAAAGACCACCATCGAAAAGCAGCTCAACCGGAACATCAAAGAAAAGACTGTATCCGTAATTGACAGCAAGGCAACACTTGCCACCATCTACCAGACATTTGGCACGATCACGACCTTTGTCACGGCAATCGGCGGTATCTCGATGCTCGTTGCCGGCGTCTCCATCTTCAATATCATGATGATGTCAGTCAACGAGCGGATCAAGGAGATCGGGATCATGCGAAGCATCGGCACCCAGAAAAAGGAGGTGATGAGCATGTTCATCTACGAGGCCGCCATTATCGGTGTGATCGGAAGCCTGATTGGGGGGATCCTCAGTCTCCTTGGAGGGTACGCGATCAGCGCCCTGATGCTCAAGACCACCGAGTACCTCTTCTCCGTGTCGAGCATGATGTCAGTGGTCGAGGGAGTGAGTTTTGGAATCATCATCTCTGTTCTCTGCGGAATGTATCCGGCGTGGCAGGCAGCAAATCTCAACCCGATCGATGCGCTGCGGCACGAGTGATACTCCTTTTTTCGGGGCATACTTCTATTACCGGCCGGGTATACCATTCTCGTATATGGCAAGGCCGGTTCCCCAAAAAGATTGTGATGATGTTGACTGGAACGAGGTCTGGAAGGCCCGGCAGGACCGGTACGATTCCACACGGATTGCAAAGGATACCTCTCATGACTGGGATAAAAAGGAGAACGCGGACCGGTACGCGGCACAGTCTGCCGGTGAATTCGAGAAACGGATCCGGATGACCCTTGACGGCCTTTCGGTCAGCCGTACGACAAAGGTGCTGGACATCGGCGCCGGGCCGGGGACGCTTGCGATCCCTCTTGCCGGAAAAGTACAGGATATCACCGCGGTTGAACCCGGGGCCGGGATGATCGGGGCGCTCAGGGAACGGGCAGACAAAGAGGGAATCAAAAACATCACCTGTATCCAGAAGAGGTGGGAGGACGTGGATCCCGCCCGCGACCTTGTCGGACAGTACGACCTCGTGATTGCCTCACTCTCCCTCACGATGCACGATATCCGGGAGGCGGTGCAGAAGATGGATATTGTCTCGTGTGGCGAGGTCTGCCTGTACTGGTTCGTGGACCTGCCGTTCTGGGAGCGGATGTATGCCGATCTTGTCGTGCCGCTCCACAAGAGGCCCTATTACCCCGGACCAAAAGCAGACTGCCTCTGGAACGTATTGTACCAGACAGGGATCTATGCAAATGTAGAGATGCTCCCGCTGGACAAAGAGTACCGCTTCCCGTCACTGGAGGAGATGATGGCATTTTTTAAAAAGAGGTTCGGCGTGACGACCGAAAAGCAGGAACGGGTGCTGGACGCGTACCTGTCACCTCTTGTACGGCAAGATGGCGCCGGGGTTGTGACCTCCGGCACATCGACGTTTGCGAAGATCTGGTGGAGAAAGGAAAAGTGAGTCCTGGAAACGGGGTTCGCCTCCTGACAGGGCATTCGGTTTTTTAGGGATCGGCCTCGGGTGCTGAACCCCGGGTCTCGTGACCCCGCATCCATGAGAGCGCCCCCGCAATGCCGATGATGATAATAGACGCCCAGAGAGCGGCGTCGATTCCCCGGATGAATGCATCGGAAACTCCGCCCGCAAGATTGGTGGTGCCGATGAAGACTGCAAACGCCACATCTCTCGGTATTGAGGCCGCGGAGACCGTGATGGCGATCACGAAGCTTCCCAGGATCCCGATATTCTGCATGGTCCGGAGGATACCGGATATCCCGCCATAAGAACCCTGCGGGGCGTTTGCCATGACGGCACTGTTGTTGGAGGGAAAGAACATCGCCGTCCCGAGTCCGGAGACGCCCGATGCGACCAGCACTTCCCAGAGCGGGGTATCGACCCTGAACGTCACGTAGATAAGCGTTGCGAGGATGAGCATCGCGGTGCCGGAAGTTGCAAGTACCCGTGCCCCGTACCGGTCGGAAAGCCTGCCCATATACGGCGAGAGCAGGCTCCCCACGACATATCCCGGCGTGAGCAGGAGCGCGGCATCGAGAGGCGACAGGGCACGGATGCCCTGCAGGTACATCGTGATGAGAAACACCACCGACAGGTACCCGAGACTGAGGAAAAATGCCGCCATCATGGAATATTTGAGGATCCTGCTACGCAGTGCGGAGAAATCGATGATGGGTCGTTCTGTCCGCCGTTCGAAAAGCACGAAGAGTACCGATGAAGAGAGCTCCCAGGCACATCGTGACCATGTTCAGGAGCGCAGTCCCCTCTGTCGCGAAGTCCACCCCGCTGAAGGATATGAAAGTAAGTGCGGCACCCAGCAGGACCATACCGGTGATATCGAGCCGTGCATTCACCCGGGGATTATCTGTCAGGTACAGGACGCCGAGCACGGTGGCCGCAATCCCGATGGGGATGTTGATGAAGAAGATGTATTCCCAGCCGACATAGGTCGTGATGACGCCGCCCAGCACGATGCCGAGCACCGCACCGCTCGTCCAGCCAAGGGAGAGATACCCGAATGCGGTCCCCCGCACGTTGGGCGGGAACGTATCGGCAATGATAGCCCCGCTGTTGGCCTGCATCAGCGCCCCCCCGATTGCCTGGATCCCGCGGGAGAAGATCAGCCAGGATATGCCGGGGGAGAATCCGCAGAAGAGCGAGCCGAGGGTGAAGATCCCAAACCCGGCATTAAACATCCGGCTCCTGCCATAGATGTCACCGATCCGGCCGAGCTGGGTGGTGCAGACCGCGACGACAAGGAGGTAAATCAGGATAACCCAGAGTGTGCTGATGAAGTCGGCATGCAGGGAATCGGAGATGGTGGGGAAGGCGAGGATAACGATAGTAGAGTCGATCGACCCCATGAGCGTGCCGAGCATGAGGATGGATATGATGATCTTCTGCTTCGTGTCCATGCGATATCTTATGAAAGATTGCCATGACCGGCTAATGTACCTGTCGAAGGGATGCAAGTAAGGGATATATTTATTGCAACACAGGTGAGATTGCCCTCCATGCCACTCAAAGAGCAGATCATGGAAGTTATCGGGGGGCCGCATGTTGCAGCGGTTGCCACGCTGGACGGTAAGCTGCCGGCTGTGCGGTTCATGGTGCTTGCCGGCTTTCCCGACATGACCCTGGTCGGGGCTACGATGAAGGCCTCGAATAAGGTAGGTCAGCTGAAGAAAAACCCTGACACGGCCCTTACCATCTGGTCGGGAAAGGAATACTCCGACCCGTATGTCGATATCAGGGCGAAAGGGAAGGTCCATGAGGATGTGGCGACCAAGAAGAAGTACTGGAACCCGATGTTCGAGCAGTTCTTCAAAACGCCGGAGAATCCCGACTTTGTCGTGCTCGTGTTCACTGCAGGCGAGATCACGTACCACGGGAAGAATATGTCAAGCATGGAAGTCTGGAAACGCTGAAACGTTTCCGGCTTTCCTGATTATCCAGACCGGCTGATCCGTCGTATCCGGCGACCGCAGGGACGGATAGGTCCCTGAGAGAAAAACTGAAATGTGGTCCGGGGGGTGTGACTTTTTTTATTCCCTTTCGGGAAAAAATTGTCAAATAAACAGTATTGGATGTAAGAGATTGTATTGTTGTCGTCAGGAGTGTTGCAAAAAGGTGCCCGGGTGACCGGAACAGTTGTTCAGTTCGCACCAACCTTTCTTATCCGTCCCATCGCTTCTTTGAGCCGGTCCATCGACGCTGCGTACGAGAGCCGTATCCATCCGGGAGCATCGAAGGCACTGCCCGGGGTTGCCGCCACGTGTCCCTCTTCGAGCCACCGGGTGGCGATTGCCATATCGTCGCCATCAACTTTTACGAATGCGTAGAAGGCCCCGTCGGCGGGAGCTGTCTCGTATCCTATGCGGTTCAGTTCGGCGATGATGTATTTTCGCCGGCTGTCAAATTCCCTGCGCATCTCTTCGACACACTTCTGGTCGCCCTCGAGTGCCGCAACCGCACCCCACATCGCAAACGTGGTCGCCTGCGAGACCGAGTGCTGCTGCACCTTGGACATCTCTTTGATGATCGGTTTTGGGGCCACCGCGTACCCGAGCCGCCAGCCGGTCATCGCGTAGGCCTTCGAAAAACCGTTGATGGTAATCGTCCGTTCCGCCATGTCCCCGATAGCAGCAAGCGAGAGGTGTTCTTTGCCGTAGATGAGCTTCTCGTAGATCTCGTCCGACATCGCGTAGATGTCGTGGTCCTGACAGAGGTCAGCGACCAGTTTCATCGACTTCTTATCGAAGACAGCACCCGAGGGGTTCGACGGCGAGTTAATCACGATCATTTTCGTGCGGGGGTTCACCCGTTCGAGGATCGAGTCGTCCAGCTGGAAGGTCGTCTGGTTGACCGCGTGCTTGACGATCTTCCCGCCGGCCATCTGGACACAGGGCTCGTACGAGACCCAGGCCGGGGTGAGGAGGAGAACTTCGTCACCGGGGTTGATGACCGCTTCCATGCCCTCGTATATCGCGTCCTTGGCGCCGCAGGTGACGATCACCTGCTCAGGTTTGCAGGAAAAACCGTTCTCCCGGCTGATCTTGTCGCTGATCGCCGAGAGCAGCTCGGGAATGCCGTTGCTGGGCGCGTAGTGCGTCTCTCCCCGGTTCAGCGCATCGATGCAAGCATCTTTGATGTGTGCCGGGGTGTCGAAATCCGGCTCCCCGATCGAGAGGCTGATGACATCGATACCCTCCCGCTGCATCCTCTTTGCCCGGTTGGATATTTCGATAGTCGCGGAGGGGACGATCGCCGCAACCTTCTCCGAGAGCGGCTTCATTCTAATCGTTTGACAAGTTTTACGGCGGATTCAACGGCGCGTTTTGCATAATCGATCCGCTCGTTCGCCTCGAGCCGGCTCATGCCGGGCCCGGAGATACCCAGCGTCACCGGCTTGCCGAACTCTAAGGAGAGGTCGATGATCTTCCGGGCCGCATGCTGCACGACGATCTCGTCGTGCTGCGTCGCCCCTTCAATCACGCAGCCAACCGTGACTATCGCGTCGACCTTTCCTGCGGCAAGCATCTTTTTTATGGCAAGCGGCATGTCAAAGGCGCCCGGCACGTACAGGCAGTCGGTCACTTCTGCTCCGAGGAATGCGGCGTGCTCCCTTGCTTCGATCTCCATCATGTAGGTGATGTCACGGTTGAATTCCGCGACGACAAATCCCAGTTTTATCGGTTTTGTGTCACACATAGCTGATCATCTCGTTCTTATCCTCACTAATCTCCAGCCAGTTGCGTATTTATCATGCAATTCCTATTTTAATCGGTTCTTTTTACCGAGCGCGCATAACAGAGATTGCATCCGCTGATTGCGATAAAGATACGATCATCTTCTTTTTAAAGGTAATTACGAGGTTATGCCTTCAAAAGGCCTTCTTTTCATCTGGGAAGTATAACTCATCGGCCATGAGAAATGCCAGGGAAATGGGCATGGCGCCATGTTACATCAGCATCAGATTTAACCACGCACTCATCTAATCCCGGTGTATGCCTGAGGAGTTCTGCGAAGGAAACAACTGCGATCAATACATCCCTTCCATGGGGGGATCTTTTGCAAAGTGCCGAATGGTTCAGAGGGATTTATTCCGGGTTTCTCATTGCCCCTCTTCAGTATGACAAATTTGGTTTCCCGGGTACAAAAAAATGAGCGGACATGAGCATTTTAATCATCGAGTTGCCTGAACACGCCTTTCTTGCTTTTAAGGACACCACACTCCGGGCAGCGCCACGTGTCCGGCAGATCCTCGAATGGAACACCCGGCGGGATCCCCCTTTCTTGTCCCCTTTTGCGGGATCGTAGATATAGTGGCATTCAAGACATATCCAGCGGGAGAGTTTTATCATCTGTTGTGTCATCTTGGTACCTTGTCATTTCTTTTTTATCCATCTCCATTTTCATATATGGGATCTCCCGTACGGAACTATACCGGCGGAGTCTCCTGTCAAGAAGTACTCTTAAACCTGATTACTTCTCTAATTTTTCCTCACCCGGGCAGGGTCAAACGAGGGGCAGGTGATTCCGGTGCGTTGTCGTTACTTTTCAAATACCAGCCCGATATCGATTACGACGAGGTTATTTTCTTTAAGTTTCGTTAACGCACCAGAACCGGCAAATGATATCACGGCCACATACCGTCCGATCAATGCACCGGGCGCATTGGCGGCGATCGGTTGGTTGAGGACTAAGGTCATGACCTGATCCGCTTGCTCCGTAAAGCATAAACATACCAAGGTAAATGAACGTGTGACGGTAGAACCGCCAGGAAGTACAACCGAGGTGAAATGAATGGTCAGACTGACCGAAGAGATGAAAGAGGTATTTTCAAAGAACAAGATCTTTGCCATCGCCACCGCATCAAAGGCCGGCATACCCAATGTCGCACCGATGGCATCTGTCCAACTGGTGTCTGATGACACCATCTGGCTTGGCGACAACTTCTTGAATAAAACCCTTGCAAACGTAAAAGAAAATCCTCACATGGCGATCTATTTCTGGGAGCCGGAAAAGAAGCGCTGTTTCCAGATCAAGGGGTCGGTCACGGTGAAAACAAGCGGGCCCGATTATGAAAAGGAACGGGCGCAGATCAAGGCAAAAGGCCCCCAGTACCCGGCAAAGGGGCTGCTTGTGCTCGCCATCACCGAGGTATTCGAATGCACCCCCGGCCCGAACGCGGGAAAAAAGATCGGATAAGCCGGCCGCTTGACACTATTTTTTATTTTTCCGGGTGGTTCTGGTGCATCTGCGGTTACGATTATCCCCGGGTCACATTGGCTACTGCACCGGAGATCCTGGCCTCTGCCTGGCTGAAGTTCCCCCCGGTCACATTGGACGCCACGCCGTAGATTGCGGCCTGTACATGGCTCAAGTTCTCCTGCACGAGTGCATACTCTTGCATGGTGTCCTGCGGGATATGCGGATTTGTGGCCGATTCAACCGCTCCCACGCCCATCTGGAAGACGGCAGACAGTCCGAAGAGCACGACCGCAATGACAATCAGTGCAAACACGATCAAGACGATCAATGTGACGAACCGGACCATTTTTTCATCTTCCTGTCTCCGGGCACCGGCTCCTTTTGGGACGGGTCAGAAACCTTCTCATAGGGATTCTGTGGGTCTTTTTCTGCGCTGACTGATAAACGTACGGAGCATGGCCCTGATTGGTTAACGGTTTATTCCCGGTTTTTATCCCGGAAAAAATCCCCTTTCAACCGCCAGCTTATCTGAACCAAAAAACTCCATATTTATGAAGTAATTTTAACCAGTCCTGGTAAAAATTATGGAGTTTTGGCTTTCTTGAGTTTTCCTAACAGCAGGACAATCACGAGAATTCCGACGATCAACCAAACAAGCATCAGAAGTACGGTGAGTATGATTCCGAAGAACATGAACGCCATATGCACTCCACCTTTACCATGCATAGTCCCGGCACTACCATGTATTCCCGGATACGCTCCCTGCATCCCCCTGCCATTCCCGTAACCTCCCATCATATACCCATGACCCCACATGCTGCTGCCATTTACCGTCATATTATGATAGTACGCCATAGGTGATGTTCCGTTACCCCAGCCGCCCGGAACTGCCGCCTGCGGGTCAGCAGCGGCGACAGTGCCGATCATCGCGACACTGAGAAGTACGATCAGGATGCTGATGACGAGTCTGCGTTTCATGAGATAGTCATACCATTTCATAAGTTATACTCCTCCTGTAATCCAATATTAAATCCATGTGCATTCCCTGGAGATATTACGATAACCCGCCGGAATCGGTGAATCCGGCACCTGAGCGATCTTACTTTAGCTCTGATGCCGTGCGGGTGAGCCGTCTGGTTGTTTGCCCGATGGGATACCCGATGCATTGCGGAGCTGCTGTTTTTTGTTCCCCCGGCTCTTATGCCGCATCGGTACGATTCCCTGATGGCCCTGTAGTGCAGTCGCGATGCCCGGCACATCTGAGAGAGGCTGCCCGGTCACACCCGGCTACGATACTGCGGATGTGAGATCCATCCGCAAGGATCCGTGAAGCAAGGAGTACGATGTGCCACGTCTTTTTCATGACATCGTTCTCTTTGCTCGCTTCCCATGTCTTCAACCACTATTGTGGTTTGTTAGACATTAAGTAAGTCATTGAGTACATATGGTTATTTATAGTTAACTTGGGTTGGCAGGTACCGGTTCTGATGCAATGGCGGTTGACTGGAGAATTTCTACGAGGTAAAATGTTGGTTACCAACCATAACCACCACCCAACCATCCTACTGAGCAAGTCCTTTATAGTTCAGAGGTTATTTGAAAACGGCATTTCATGACGCTCGTCAGTTTCACAAATGAGCACCCCTATCGCAGCTCTGCCGGGTTCCTCCTGATCGTAGTATTCGTGGTTATTGCGATTGGCATACTCAATGAAAGATTCCTGATGGGGAGTCTCGTGCAGGCTGCTGTCGTAGATCTTACTCTTGCTGTCATCGGGATCTTCCTGCTGACACGTCTTGACTGGTGGGGAAAAGCAGGGTACACCACAGGAATCCGGCTGGCACACATTCCCCTTTTTATACTGCCTTGTGCAGTTGCCCTGCTATCGCTGGGACAGGGTATCCGGGTAACCGCACCCATCGCCATCCTCGCATCCGCAGCCCTGACTCTCGTAGTCGGATTTGCGGAGGAGACCTATTTCCGCGGACTGATACTTACTACTCTTCTTCCGACAGGTACGATACGTGCGGTCGTCCTTAGCTCCTTCCTCTTTGCGGCACCTCATCTTCTCAATATGATCGGAGGCACATGGGATCCGGCCTTCACATTCGTTGACAGTATCGCGGCATTCGGCCTCGGGATCACCTTCGCCGCAATTCGTTTACGGACGGGAAGTATCTGGCCCCTTGTCGGCATTCATGCCCTCTTTGATTTTAGTTCGCTTATTTCCCTGGGAGGGGTCGAAGTGTCGGCGCAATCATCACAGGTTCTGCTCACATCGATTTTTATCGGCATTGTCTTTGTGGCATATGGCCTGTTTCTGCTCCGGGACGAAAGAAACGGCGGGAAATTGGTTGCGAACACCTAGTAATTATTGGTTGAAGGCCTAGACTTCTGGACCCGGGTCTTCCTTTTTTAAGTGTGCGGTCCTGCCATGGGAGATGCGAAAGTGATCGTCCGTCGTTGTCTTCCGAAAGTGGGTAATCGAATTGGAGTTTTAAAAAAAAATAGAAAGTGACCACGAATTTTTAAATATAAATCTGCAGGTGATTTTTACCTGCGGGCCGGCCCGGCGTCCGCAAAGCCCTGGCGCTGGCCGGTTCCGGCGTCTTTGGTGAGTTCCTGTGGGAAAAGGACCAGTTTTACCGTGTTCTGTGCATGCTCGCGGGTGCGCCGCTCCGCGAGCCACGCAAGCTCCCGGTCGTCTTTTGCCTCGTCCTCGTGCACGAAGACCTCGATGATGTGGGTATTGGTCATGAGCTGGCACTGGATGAGGCCCTGCGAAGCCTCGTGGGCGCAGAGCTTGTCCTTCTCCTTGCCGCCCGGCATCCCCAGTGCCATCACGATCTCGCACCTGCGTTCCTCGATCAGTTTCTTGCAGGCGACCGGCAGGTCCTTTATCCCCGGCACGGTCACCCGTTCGATCGCCACGCTCGCGTGCTTTTTGAGCTCATCGATGGCGATAGCTCCCATGTTGACGCGTGAGAAGGTGGTATCGGCAACACCAACCCTCATCCCAGCACCTCGGCTGCCGCCTCAACACCGTCGCCCTTTGTCTTCCAGCCGGCTTTTTTCAGGCCGTGCTGGGTGGCGGCAAGCGTTGCGAGGATCTCGGGGGCACTCACGGCACCCATGGTCCCGATACGGAAGATCTTCCCCTTCAGGTGGTCCTGGCCGCCGGCGATGGTGATACCCATCTTCTTGATCACGGCCCGGACATCGTCATCCTTGATACCCTCGGGGTAGGACACTGCGGTAACCGTCGTGGAGTACTCGTGCTTTGCATCAAGCTTCGGGAAGAGGGAAAGCCCCCATGCCTGTGCGGCGGCCCTGACCGCCTTTGCCATCTTCTGATGGCGTGCGATCCGGTTGGCAAGTCCTTCTTCTTCGATGATGAGACAGGCCTCCCGGAGCGCAAGAAACAGGGGCACCGCCGGGGTGTACGGAGTCTCCATGGGTTTACCTGCCGCGCTCTTTTTGTATGCGGCGAGGTCGAGGTAGAACGGCGGGTTCTTGCAGAGCCGCTCCCATGCCCGGCTGCTCACCGCGACTGCGGCAAGCCCGGCCGGGGCGGCAAGACACTTCTGCGAACCGACGATGGCGACATCTACGCCCCATTTGTCGGCTTCAAAAACGTCGCCGCCAACCGAGGTGATGGCGTCCACGACAAAGAGCGCGTCGTGCCTGTGTGCCAGTTTCCCGATCTCCGCTGCCGGGTTCTTGATCCCGGCAGAGGTCTCGTTGTGCACCAGGGTAACGACCTGTGCACCCGCTTCGAGCCGCTCTTCAAGTGCGGCAAGGTTCAGCGGTGTTCCCCACTCCGATCCGATCTCATGAGCCTTCCCGTAGCGCTGGCTGATCCTGAAGAGCCGTTCGCCGAATTTGCCGTTGACGAGGCAGGCTATCTCCTTGTCCCTGCCGAAGTTTGCAACCGCGGCTTCCATACCGGCCGTGCCGGATCCGCTGATCACAAAGACATCGTTTGCTGTTCCAAAGGCGGTCTTTAAGATTCGCACACAATCCGCGTAGACGGCGCCGAACTCGGCGCTGCGGTGGTTGATTGCCTGACGCGACATTGCGAACCTGACCCGTTCCGGCATCGGTACCGGGCCCGGCAGCATGAGGAGTGGTTCTTTTTCCATGTGGATCTGCCAATAATATATTTATATAGACGGGATATAAGTTTGGATGGCTTTTATGGCAGACGTAAGTATCATCTGTGGCTCTGCATCCGATGCCGCAATTGCCGACAAGGCAAAGAAAGTTCTTGACGAGCACAAGATCTCCTGGGACTACCAGGTGATCTCCGCCCACCGCGACCCGGATAAGCTGGACGCGTATGTCAGGACCTCTGCATGCAGGGTCTACATCGCCATCGCCGGGCTCTCGGCAGCCCTGCCCGGGGTGATCGCGTCAAAGACCGACAAGCCCGTGATCGGCGTGCCGGTCAGCGGGACCCTGAGCGGCCTTGAC
>CAWEFI010000022.1:0-27147 GCA_963808285.1 uncultured Methanoregulaceae archaeon | reverse complement strand
TGCACCCGGCACCCCGGCTTTGATGTGCGAGATCCCGATCTGCTGTGCCTCCTGTACCGCTGCGGTACATATCGGAGATCTGCAGATCAGGTTTTCCTTTCGAGATCGTCCGGGTCATGTCCGCGTAATAGCCTGACACCTCGTCCCGGGGAACATGTCGATCACGATGGGTGTATGGGGCCTGAGGGGGCCGCTGCCGATGATGTGGGGAAACGCGGTATCCTCGCCGCACGATATGATGGTCTCCACCGCCCGGCAACCGTCATCCATGAGCTGCTTGTGTATCGCGATCCTCACCAGTTCCGCCGTGAGCGGTGCACCTTCATGGAACAGGACACCTTGTCTGACCGTCGCGTTGCTGATAAGCGAGATCCCGAGATCCATTGCGCGTCCGGTTTTTTTCTGCACTGCCTGAATGAGCCGGATCTCTTCGGGTGTTTTTTTTGCCCGCACCTGCTCAACGGTTCCCTTGTCCACTACCACCCGGGCAGACTCTTCGAGTGCCCGCAGGAGTGCCGCGGGAAGGGTGGGTGAGACAAGCAGGATCTTTCCCGTTTGTCCGGTGATCATCTGCGCGGCTGCCTTCCAAGGATCCTTCTCTTTTTTTGAGATATCGGGAAGTCCTGCCTGCGTCCGCGTCATGACGGCGGCGATCGATTCACGGGAAGCCCGCTCGGCTTCCATCAGGGGGACAATGATGGTCCCGGGCTGCCGGCGCCTTTTAAAGAAAACAAAGGAGTCATGCATCACAAACCGGGTGAGGTAGCGCATATCGGCGTCCTCCCCCGTGGCATAGTGCACAAAGGCATCCGCCCCGCACTTCTTCATCGCTGCGTCCAGTGGATCCATTGCCGTACATTTACGCGCTGAAACGTCAAGTACTTTTATTTCCGCATTCAACTGTACGAGTGATGGACGACACAACAAAAGAACAGTTCAAATGGAAATTCTACCGGCTGGCAGTCCAGCTCAACGTGATTATACTGCTCGTGGCGCTCTCGGTGGTCTCCTTTTTCCTTGTCCCGGACCCGTACCGGCTTCCTGCCGTGACCGTCATGCTGGTCATCGCTCTCGTGCTTTCCTGGAACTTTGTCCTGAACTACCGGTTGACAAAGGCATGGCTTGATGAGCATTGAAGTAAAGGTAAGAATAGAGAAAACGGGATAGTCCCGCGGCGATACCATGCTCAAGAGAATGAAGGATGAGATCGAGCTTCTCAGCCGGCATATCGAGGTGGCCCGGACCGTGGCAGAGCACCAGCCGATCGGTATCATGAAGCTCGCCGAGATCCTCGATCTCCCCTCCCACCGGATTAGGTACTCCCTTCACGTGCTCGAGCAGCTGGGCTACATCCGCGCATCATCGGAGGGAGCGGTCGCAACCGAGCGGACCCGGGAACTCTTCGCACACTTAAACGAGGATCTCGATGATATTATCCGGCTCGTGAACGCGATGAAAAAACCCTGACCGGCAAATCCCCCTTGGAGTATCCTCGTATTATTTATGTTTCCAGGGTTTCCGGCAGACCTGTCTCGTCATTCCCCCCTTAGTTACCTTTAAAAAGCCTCACAAAGAATCTAATAAGGCACAGAAGACTGTTGCCGCCATAACTCAGTTGGTAGAGTGGCTGGCTGTTAACCAGCATGTCACAGGTTCGAGTCCTGTTGGCGGCGCTTATGGGCCTGTAGCTCAGTCCGGTTAGAGCGCCCGGCTCATAACCGGGCGGTCATGCGTTCGAATCGCATCAGGCCCATCAGAACTATCGCTCTGACCCTTTTCCTGGAGTATTTCTGCCAGACGGTCACGTATCATGGGCTTTTGATGCCTGCTCCCCGCTCTTCCCTGTGGTTATCTGGCAAAGTTTCTTTTGGCAGGAGATACCAGCAACCTCCATGGAATGTCCCGTATGCGGCAGCGACTGCGTAGATCAGGCGCCGGAGATCCTCAAGATCTTCCCACGCGGTTTCTTCCCTGTCCCAGATGTAGCATGCGGGTTTTTGACAAACGCGCCCCGCTCCCTGCGCCGGACTATACAGAACCCTGCTCCTGCGGGAGACGGTTTATCGACGAAGTCTTTGCGCACATGTACGTGATCATGCGGGAGGAAGGTGATATCACCTCCCGCGATCCGCTCATTGCTGTCGGTTCGCCGCTCATTCATCCCGGCTTTGCGATAGAGCGGCCACCGTTTCTTCCGGCAAGATCCCTTCTGTTGTTGTCAGGAAAAGTGGAGGAGAAGGCAGCCCGGCGGATCGTCGCTGAAGTCCCTGAAGTTCGGGGTGTCGTTAAAACCGCAGACTATGTTCCCGGGCTTGTCTCCCTCGATCCTGATGCGGTACCTCGGATCTACACGCTCCTTGCCGGTTGCGATGTCAGGGCTGACATCTACCCTCTTGCCACCGGGCCTCTGGTTGTGTACAAGCAGCAGTCCCTCATCCATGTCGAGTTCCCGCGCGTAGGATATCCGAAGCTCCGGTCGGTCGCCGCCCACGTGGGAACACCTCCGGTCCCCTTCTTTGTGGATGCCTGCTCGGGGCCGGGGACGCTTGGACTTGCTGCAGCGTGCCTCGGCGTGCCGCATGTGGTCATGAACGATGCCTGGTACGCCTCGGCATTCTGGTCGGCGTTCAATATCAGGGTCAACCGCATTTATTTCGATGTCGAAACGGTGCGGATCTCCGGGCAGCTCGGGGATATGGCCGGTCACCCGGTCGTCCGGGAACCGGTCAAAATCGCCGAAACCGTGGGGGGCCGACAGATGATTGAAGTCTACCAGGGAGATCTCCGGCACCTGGATCGCGTGATCCCCGGAGATGCGCACCCGGTGGCTGCGCTGGATATTTTTGACAAGGACAATCGTAAGGAGGTATCCACCATGCTCCGCGACTGGCAGCGGCGCATGGGCGGAGACGTGTTTGTTCCCTGACATGGCGTCCATTTCCACGGGGGCGGTTCAGGGGATATGCCGGGTCATACGGGTGACAAGGATTTATTGACCGGTAGACAAAGCTATATGGGGACTAGCCCGGGTGGCTCGGCGTCACTTGTAACCCGAAACCGTCGGTACGCGGGGGGCGAAGTTTGAGGAAGGCTGCAACGATCTGCTGGAGCCTCTCGTATTCTGACGTTGAAACCTCGTCCCATGAGGTCGATGGCCAGGCATCAAAATTCCGGAGGGAATGGCGACCTGTCGCTGCGGGAACCGGTTCAGGCCCGGAAGGGAGCAGACTTACCGCAGACATCCGGCGCCCATGGGGTAACGGGGCGGAGGATGGGTACTTTGGCAAAAGGAGTAACGTACAGTCGACCGATAACACGTCCCCGTTTCTCGTGATACCATGTCCAAAGTCACCATTATCGGTGCAACCGGCAATGTCGGCATGTTTGCCGCTTATGCAATTTCCGCAGATCCTCACGTTCATGAGATCCAGCTGTACGGGCGCGAAGGGCGCGAATCTCTCTTAAAGGGGATCGCACAGGATTTTTGTGATTCGTTTGCTGCCCGGGGGACAAATATCAGGATCACCTGGACAACCAGCTTCAAGGATGTGTCAGGGTCCGATATCGTGGTTATTACCGCAGGAACTCCCCGCGGCCCGGGACAGGATCGTCTTGATCTTGCGCTCGGGAATGCCCGGGTCGTTGCGCCGATCGCACAGACAATTGGCACCGTTGCACCTGAAACAAAGATCATCATGGTGACAAACCCGGTCGACGTGATGACATGCATCGCCCTCAAGTATTCCGGGCTCAAACCCAACCAGGTTTTTGGCCTTGGCACTCACCTCGACTCGATGCGGTTAAAATCGCTGATTGCAACCTATTTTAAAGTACACGTGAGCGAAGTCCACACCCGTATTATCGGTGAGCATGGCGACAGCATGGTGCCGCTCTGGTCGGCGACCACGATCGGTGGGATCAAGATCTCCAACCTACCGGCGTTTGCGCACCTCCCGGTCCAGGATTTCATCCAGTCCGTAAAATCCAGCGGTGAGCAGATCATCAAAAACAAGGGGTCTACCGTATACGGCCCTGGCGAGGCCATTGCGTCGCTCGTAAAAACTGTCCTTGGCGACGAAAACCGGATCCTGACCGTTTCCTCTTATGTGAAAAGCGAGGTCCACGGGATCGGTGGCGTCTGTATCGGCGTTCCTGCCCGGATCAACCGCAACGGTGCGTTCCCGGTGACCATCAGGATCGATGAGTCCGAGGTCATTGCCTACCGGGAATCTGTCGAGAAGATCCGCACTACGATACACGAGATTGTCGGAAAACTCGAAAGCGAAAAGGATCTCGGTGCTCCCAGAAAGCCAAAGAGATCACAGCCCGGAAAATCCGATCTCTGATGGTAAAGGATTAAAAAAAGCGGGAATACGGATAATCGATCCTTATCCTACATGAGCGTTACTTCAACGATCTCTGCCCGCTCGACACCGGGGATCGTGTTCAGTTTCCCCTCTATGGCGTCCGTCTCGCCGCCGGCATCGTTGATGATCGCGACAAGCTTGAGTGCCTTAAGGCCGAATCCAATCGGCTCTTCCCGGATATCCTGGATGCCAGGCAGTTTCTGCCTGAGCGCGCTTTTGAGTTTTTCGAGGTCAATTTCGGGTGATTCCGGGATGACCCTGACAATTACGGCAACGTTGCCCATGCCTCACGGTCCCCCGAATCCGCATTTCGGGCAGACGTAGGGAATACTCTGCTCCCTGCACCGGTAGCACCGGGTGATCTCGACACCGCACGCGGGGCACGCAAAGACTGTTGAGCCCTCTTCTGCAAGCGGAGCGCTGCAGGACGTACACTTTTTATCTGACATGATATTGCTCCTTTAAGGATTCCTATAGTATCTCTTTTAGTACCTTTAAAAGGTTGTACCAATGCCGGTGCCGCAAACCCGCCCCCCCCCAAACCAGCTGCATATCCGGGCTGTGTCGGTGCCGTTGAGGATAAATGCCCTGATCCGGTGTTCGAGCACGTAGGGGATGAAGTATGGATCGACGACATCATTAGCTACGGGTTTTTTTACGAGGGTGAGAAGTTTCCCGGCAACCGTGATGCCATCAACGGATTTGAGCACCAGCAGATCACCACCGAGCCTGCCGGCAACCCATGCGGTGATCGTATCGGACGTGACATCCCATGAATGGGGGAGGGGGTCGTACCGGCGCAGGGCACAGTAGGGGAGGAGGACGCATGGGTGTCCGGGGCGTGCGATCCTCGGGGTTGTTCCTATACCCTGCGCTGCGAGAATCCACCCGTACTGATCCATGGCAGCGCACGCCATCCAGTGAGCAGCGTCGGCATCGGTGCCGGCGCTCGAGTGCCGGACAACGTCGGCAAATGCTCCTCCTCCCGGGACAATTAGCAGGGGGCGATGAGCGGATCGAAGGGCCGGGATGATCTCCGCGATACGGGGTGCAAGACTGCCACCCAGTTTCACGACCGTAACGGGATCTTTTTGCTTGTCCTGCCTTTGGTGTGCCTGCCCAGTCATCTCCCAACCATTATATCCCCTTATTATAAAAAGGGAAGATACCAGGTCTTTTATGCGCCGCCTCGTTGTATTCCTGCTCTTATGCGTTTGTGTGGTATCGTGTGGTGCGGTGCAGATCATCGCGTTCTGTCCGGACCCTTACCTTACCGATGATATGGATGAATATGTGGTCCTGTCAGGCCACGGGTCCCTTGATGGCATCGCCATCTCCGATAATCACGGTGGTTTCCGGTTTCCAGCCGGGACTTTTATCAATGGTACCCTGACGGTTGCACGTGACGCATCCGCGTTTGAAAAAACACACGGGAGTCTCCCGGATTTTGAATGGCAGAATTATTCCCCGGAAGTGCCGGATGTGGTCTCCGGCACTCCGCTGCGCCTCGCCAATTCCCGGGATGAGCTGATGGTCTACGAAAACAGCCGGCTCGTGCAGAAGATCACCTGGCCCGGGGATGTCAAACCCCGGGAAGGTCAGGTACATTTCCTTGAAAACGGTGTCTGGGACCCCCGGCCGCTCATGCTTGGCCAGTCGCGGCTTTCACCAGAGACTTTTGAGAATGTAACGGTTACCGCCTTTGTCTCCCCCGACAGTTCCCTTGAAGTATTCTCCGGTGCGGTTGCGTCGGCGCAGCACCGTGTTTTGGTAAACGTCTACGAACTCTCAAGTGCCAATATTACAGAAGTCCTCATCGGTACAGAAAAACGCGGGGTTGATGTGGAAGTCCTTCTCGAGGGTGGGCCGGTCGGGGGAATCAGCCCTGAAGAAAAAACTGAGATCTGGCGGCTGAACCAGAGCGGGATCCCCGTTCTTGAGATGGCCGCGACGGATGGCGGGCATGCGCCGTACCGGTACGATCATGCAAAATATGTGGTCATCGATGACCGCGCCGTCTTTGTGACCAGCGAAAATTTCGGGCATAGCGGTTTTCCTCCCAAAGGGGAATCCGGGAACCGGGGCTGGGGGGTCTTGCTGGAAGATCCTGGTCTCGCCACATATTTCAGCGATCTTTACCGGACTGACACCGGTGGTCCAGCAATCGTTCCTGTGTATGGGACCGAGGGACCGGCGGAGGTGTATAATGTGGTCTCCTATCCGGCTCTGTTTGCTCCTGCCACCTTTACCAGAGCACTGGTTACTCCGGTCATCGCCCCGGATACCAGCAGCGCGATAACGGGCCTGCTCGGTTCTGCAGAGAAGAGTATCGAGATTGAGCAGGCATATATAACGAACGTGTCAACAACAGAACTCAACCCTTACCTTGCAACAGCGATCAATGCCTCGCGGCGCGGGGTGCATGTACGGGTGCTCCTCGATTCCTACTGGTATAACACGGAAGATGAGGCTGACAACGATGAAATGGTGGCCCTGATCAACCGGATCGCCGCGAGCGAGTACCTGCCGCTTGAAGCGCGCTGCGCCGATCTTGAGGCAAGCGGTCTGGAAAAGATCCACAACAAGGGAGTGATCGTCGATGACCGTGCGGTGCTCGTGAGCAGCATCAACTGGAACACCAACTCCCCCGGTTTCAACCGGGAAGCTGGTGTGATCATCGAGCAGCCGGAGGTGGCGCGATATTTCCGTACGGTGTTTGATGCAGACTGGAGTCCGGCAGTGCGTTCGCCGCAGTCATCTGCGGATTATCTGAAAATCGTGTGTGTCATCGCGGTCATTGGCCTGCTTTTCGTTCTCTATTACCGGCGGCATATCAGGTAAGGTATGATATTTTGTACCGGCCGGTACACGGCCTTTCCGGCACGACCCTTCAAAAACTGAAATGACTACCAAGTGTTGCGTCTGAATAAATTTTTCAGGGAGTTTCAGAATTTTTTAAGTGCGCACTGGCATACATCGCAGAGATTGATGTCGCTCTCTCCGGTAACCACGGCAAGTGCCCAGCGATCGATCATCGCATCGAGTTCTGATGACAGTTCAATGGCCCCGTACCCCCGCTTCCTGTTCATGTACTGGGATACTGCGGCGCGGGTGACGCCCAGTCTCTTTGCTGCATTGCTCTGGCTGAGGCCCTGGTTGTTGACGAGCCGGAAGACCATCTCTGCTCTCATGGGCGGGAGGAGGGTTCTTACCATGCTGTCGCAGTGCATGAGCGTGCAGGTATGTTTTGTCATACGAGTGCAGGCAGGGATTCAGGGGTGATGACGGGTCTGTTCTGGTAGATGATCTGCCGTGCATCACGGAAGTTGAACTTCTCGATGATGAGGTGGTGCTCTTTGAGTTTTTTCAGGGCATATCGCACGGTCCGCGGCGCGAGTCTGCTTCTCTTGACCAGATCCTTGTGGGTCATGGCACCACCGGTGCCCAGTATCTCCAGAACCGTCCTTGAGGAAGGTGGTAAGGTTTGCTGATACATGATGATAATGTTAACAGTGTTAACATATCAACCTGTCGGTAATTTATATCCCCGGTTTCAATCATCACGTATGCTCGGGCGCCAGGAGCGGGTCGCGATCCTGCTGTTGATCGCGGTTGCCATTGCGGTTATTGCCGCCCACGTCGTACTCGTGCAGATCGGGAAAGGGCCGTTTGCCTCCGCATACACGGGCCAGTCTGCCGATGGCACGCTGGTCCACCTGTCGGGCATCATCGATCAGGCGACCGTTCTCAAGAACGGCGGGCATGTGCTGCTCACGATAGCTGAATGTCACGGTTTTTGTGCCCGCTACTGTCGCCGGCAATCGATCCTTTGCGAAAGGGACGACCGTCTCACTGTATGGGACAGTCCAGACCTATCAGGGCAAAAAAGAGATCCTCGTCAGCTCAGCAGACGATATACGCGAGATTCAATAGTTCTCCCTGAAGAGATAAGTGGCCGCGTCCAAACTCTTCACAACAGAGCAGCCCCGGTAACGGCTTTTGTTTTTGTCCCTGCTATGGTGTCAAGTGCATCCTGTGCGGCAGTGCGTACACCTGCATCAGTGTCCTTAAGCGCGCCAGCCAGTGCCGGCACTGCACGTTCATCACCGCATTCCCCCAGTGCCCATGCAGCTGTTTTCCTCACGCCCCTTTTTGGATCGTTCAGGAGCAGGATCAGCGGTCCGACTGCACGGGTATCCCGGAGCCTGCCAAGCCCCCATGCGGCGCCCGTACGGAGCCATTTTTCATCGGAGGTAAGGAGCGCAAGCAGGGGTTCGACCGCCCGGGTATCCCCGATCTTCCCCAGCGATTTTGCCGCAAGCCACCCGACATCCACATAGGGGTCTTTTAATGCTTCAATAAGTGGTTCAACTGCTGTGGGATCCCCTTCATCTCCCAGCGCCTCTGCAGCGTTCCAGCGAAAATGAAGGCGTTCACTTTTGAGTAAACGGATGTATTCCTGTACCCGTCGTCTGCGGTTTTCTTCCCGTACAGCCAGTTCTTCCGGTGTCGGTGGTATTTCCCGAAGTGTTGCCGGGGCTGGTGTTCCCGTGTCATCCATCCGGATCCCCTCAGGCCAACCCTATGCCATGGGGGGTAATGAATTTTCGTACATATCCTCGAAAAGAGGGATTCACATGATTCCCGACTCGGAATCGCAGGTAAAAATGTCTACTTCTGGATCTCAAGTGTTACCGAAAAATTACGGACCGAGTGGGTGAGCGTGCCAAGGCTGATCACATCAGCCCCGGTCCGCGCGTAATCCCGGATGGTTTCTCCGGATATGCCACCCGAGAGTTCGATGGTGACCCGGTCACGGAGTCCTGCCTGCTCAAGTTCGTGGAGAGTATATCGGACGCTGTCGGTTGTCATGTTATCGAGAAGCAGAATATCTGCGCCGGCACGCGCAGCTGCAAGGGCGTCATCGGCAGTCTCCACCTCGACCTCGATCTTCCGGTACATGCTTGCAGCCTTCGCCCGCCGGATCGCTTCATCGATAGGAACAAGGACGAGATGGTTGTCCTTGATAAGCACACCATCGCTCAGACCCGACCGGTGGGGATCCCCGCCCCCGAGAACAACGGCTTTTTTATCAAGCACCCGCAGGCCCGGACAGGTTTTTCGCGTCCCTGCCACCCGGCAGCGGGGGTTTTCTGCCTTCGCCAGCGCCACAAATGTTCCTGTCCGAGTTGCAATCCCGCTCATCCTGCCGATGATGTTAAGCGCGGTGCGTTCGACGAGCAGGATCTTTTTTGCTTCTCCCGAAAGCGAAAGCAGGATCTTCCCGGCTTTTACTGTATTGCCGTCGCAGGTGTCCTGCGTGACGTCCACGCCAAAGTGGGAAAAGAGCGCCGCTGCCTCAAGAAGACCTGCCACGATTCCCTCCTGTTCGGCCCGGATCACGGCGCGGCAGGTGATATCCGGTACGATCGCATCCGAAGTGACATCCCCGGATGGTGCGTCCTCGCCGATAAATTTCAGCAGGTATTCCAGCGGTACCATAGCGTTTTATCCCCAGACGGTCATCATGTCCCGACCACGAGCGGGCTGTCGAGATTTTTTAACAGGATGAGGATGGAGAGCGCAGCAAGGTAACTGGTCGCCGGGTTATCCGGACTGGGGACATTGGTCACCCTGATGTAAGTCTCTCCAAAGCTGCCCTCGATAAAGAGTTCGTGGATATTTTTATCCGCCGCCGGATCCACCCAGAGTTCCACATCCGCATCCTGGCCTGCAGCAAGGCCCATGGCGACAGAGACATTCACGTTTTTGGGATAAGACTTGATGCAGTCATGCGCTTTGCCGGAGAAGACCCGCTGCCGGGTGGTCACGTCAAGGCCCAGGGACTGCGGGCTTTTGGTAGTCTTCAGGAGCAATTTTGTTATCGGTGAAATCTGCCCGATCTTCAGGTTGTCCAGCCCGAAAATTGCTCCACTCGGGACATAGATCTTTGTCCCGGTTTTTCTGGCAGCTGCCATCAGATCTTCCCTGAATGCCAGATCGGTAAGCGCACCCACGCTCATGATCACGAGGTTCTTTTTGTGCAAGAGAACCTCTCTGGCATGCGCCCGCGCCGCACTGACCGATGCCGCTTCGACGATAAGATCGGTATCCGCACCGAGGAACGCCGCGAAATCCCCGTACGCCTTACCATGGCAGATACCGGCAATCTCCGCTGCCCGTTCCGGGACTTTATCGTAGACTGCTGAGATTACAAATCCCTCTGCGTGCTGCGCAATGATATGCCCGATATTGCCGCAGCCCAGCAGCCCGATCCGTACCATGGTAAACAGGTTATGGGTACCATGGATTAATGGTTATCCACCAGGGCCCGGGATCATAAGAGCGCGGGAACCCTACAAAAAAACGACTTTTAACTGCTCCGGATCCAAAGGATGAGGAGAGACACATGGAAGAGAGCCGATCAGGAGATCCCTGCCGGGACATGACTGACGTTTTTGCCGTGCTCGCACAAAAACGGGTCTATATCGAGACCTACGGGTGCAGCTACAACTTCGGGGATACAGCAAATCTCCTGGAGGTGCTTAACCACTACGGGAGCACCCGTGTCGCATCACCCGCTGAGGCAGACGTGGTCATCATCAATACATGCACGGTTGTCGGGCCGACCGAACGCAGGATGCTCCGGCGTCTTGCAGCACTGCGGGAAAAGCCGCTTTTTGTCACCGGCTGCATGCCCCTTGTCCAGCATGAGGCGATCCTCGCCGTTTGTTCGCCTACGATTATTCACCCGGACAGGATACGCGATGCGTACCTCTCCGTGCGAACTGTTGCTCCCGGTGGCGTGGGAATTGTTCAGATCGCGCAGGGCTGCATCGGGCGATGCACGTACTGCATCACGCGCAGGGCAAGGGGGCTGCTTATAAGTTTCCCCACAGAAGAGATCCGGGAAAAAGTACAGGCATTCGTCAACGCGGGAGTGTACGAGATCCAGCTGACCGCCCAGGACGCCAGTGCGTGGGGGCGTGATACGGGGCAATCCCTTCCGGATCTTCTCTTCGACCTCTGTTCCCTCCCGGGAAACTACCGAATCCGCGTGGGGATGATGAACCCGAAAACCGTGAGCAGTATCCTTGGCGATCTGCTCGATGCATTTGAGAGCGACCGGCTCTTCAGGTTCGTGCACCTGCCGGTGCAGTCAGGATCCGACCGTGTCCTTGAACAGATGGGGCGGGGATACACCGTGCAGGAGTTCGAGGATATTGTTTCCGCGTTCCGCAGGCGGTATCCTGACATCAGCATCGCCACGGATTTCATCGTCGGTTTTCCCGGGGAGACCGAGGAGGATTTTTCCCGGTCCATTGCACTTATCGGGAGGACAAAACCTGCCAAGGTCAATGTCACGCGGTATTCAAAGCGCCCGTTCACCGGCCCGTTTGCAGCAAAAGACTTTCCTGATGCGGTGAAAAAAGACCGGTCCCGGCTCCTGAACGCGTACGCGGAGGAGCAGTATTCTGTGATCAACAGACCGCTCCTTGGAACGACAGTTTCCTGTGTCGTCACGGAAAAACTCCGCCCGGGATCGGTCATGGCCCGGACTGCCACGTACCAGGGCGTTGTCATCGGGACAGATCTCCCGATCGGGGCCGCCGCAGATGTTATCATCAGAAAAGATCGGAAATATTTTTTTATGGGCGATCTGGTCGCGTGAGTCCCGTATGGGGAATGGCTGCCACAAAAGACGAGTGATTTTATAGACGGAACATTAACTATTCTTGTTTTGCGCCAAAAGGCAGGGCATGGTGATACAGAATGGACGAGATCGAGGCCGGTTTTAAGAAGATCATGCAGAAGATCGAGGATATGAAAAAGATGGATGCCACGTTGTCCGAACAGGTAAAGACCCTTGACGGGGAACTGCTGGGACGTATGGCTGTTATGGCAAAACCGGTGGTCAAATCCGTCGGCCTCAACCTGCTCAAGATCGGTAAGCAGGATACGAAAAACGAGCTCTACGATGCGAACTATTACACGGAGAAGATGATCGTGCTGGGGAAGACCGATCCCGCTGCGTTCCGACCCGATGACCCTTCAAAAATGATCACCGATCAGTTCTGCGTCCTCTCAGATAAGGGAAAATTCTACGAACTGATGTACAGCTCCGACGGGTTTATCACCGACTCATACCTCAATCCCATCGACCCGAAGTCTGCGATAGAGAGGTACGGGTATGATGTAATGTTCATGCTGTACCAGGGCATGCATGATTACATGAAATCGGAAACAGAACTTATCGCAGCGCTTGAAAAAGTGATCGGTTTCACCTTTGCTGCGCCCCGTAAAACCTGATTAACACTCTTTTTACTTCCATTTAAACAGCGGGAACATCGGCCTGAGCAGATCGTCATCGCCTTTTCCCAGTGCTGACAGGGAAAATGTTCTGCTGACGTGCCCTCCTTTCGTATCATCAAAAGTGACCACAGCTTTTGCCTCCCTTATCATTTGGTTGAGGAGATATTCATACCTGCCGTCAGCCGCAAGTTCGGGGATATCAAATTCAACGTCGATAGGGACGAGGGCAATATGGATCCGGTATGCCGGTGCATTTCCCTCGTTATTAACCACGATCTTTTTTGCATTGTCCCCCAGACTGACAGTAATCTCAGGGAGAACCCGGGAATCCTCCATGATGAAGACCGACAAGGCAAGAGCGGCAAGGACGATTGCTCCTGTCGCACCAAGGTAGATATTGATCGCGAAGAGGAATATGCAGAGCAGGGTGCCGATCAACAGAAGAATTTTATGAATATTTTCCATGCCACCCGGTAGGTTGAAAAACTATATCAAAATGAGGTGAATGGGCCCGATGCGATTCGAACGCATGACCTCCCGGTTATCAGCCGGGCGCACCACCGGGCTATGCTACGGGCCCAAAAGGATTGCCTGAAATTTACCTTATTAGTTATCCCATAAGAGTTTTTATAGGTTGTGAATATCCGGGTGGACAGGATAATACTATAGGGCTCTGTGTTAAAAATCTACATACCTGTACGGATCTGGGATCATGGAACGACACTATCTCCTCGGGAATGAAGCCATCGCCCATGCATGTCTTGAATCGGGCATCGGTTTTGCCAGCGGGTACCCCGGCACCCCTTCATCGGAAGTGGTCGATGTGCTGCGTGTGCAGAAAGATTTGACCTGTCATGTGGAATGGTCGGTGAACGAGAAAGTTGCCCTCGAAAATGCCCTTGCTGCCGCATGGTGCGGGCTCCGGTCGATCTGTACCATGAAGCATGTCGGCCTCAATGTCGCTGCCGACCCGCTCATGACGAGCGCCTATACCGGGGTGACCGGCGGCCTTGTCATCATGAGCGCCGATGATCCGTTCGCGCACAGTTCCCAGAACGAACAGGACACCCGGTGCTATGCCCATTTCGCCCGGCTTCCCTGTCTCGACCCGTCCGGGGTGCAGGAAGCGCATGACATGATCCGCGCCGCGTTTGAAATCTCCGAAGAATTCAAACTGCCGGTGCTGTTCCGTCCTACGACCCGGATCTGTCACTCGAAAGGCGACGTGGAACTGGGTGCCATTGTTCCGAATACCAGGGTCGGGGAGTTTCATAAGGATCCCCGGCAGTACGTCGTAATCCCGGCCCATACCCGGATCCTGCATAAAAAACTTAACGAGAAGCAGCCTGCCCTTAAAAAAAGACTGGTGGAACGGGGGCTCAATTATTCCGAGATCAAGGGAAAGACTGCCATTATCGCGAGCGGGATCGGCGCATCGTATGTTCAGGAACTCCTGCCCCCCGGTGTCTCGTTCATGAAGATCGGGGCATACCCTATTGACGAGGAATGGCTGGGGGAGTTCGCCAGAAATCACGAGAAGATCCTGATAATCGAGGAACTCGCCCCGGTTGTGGAGGAGGCTGTCCGGCAGGTCGCCGGGTGCGTACCGGTGTTCGGGAAGATCAACGGGTATGCACCGTACGAAGGCGAACTTTCGCCTGCCGTTGTCGCTGCTATCATGGTAAAGGCCGGGTTCCTGCAGGAAAACCCGTTTGCCGCCCCGGAGCCTGTACAGAACATTCCGCTACGCCCGCCCATCCTCTGCGCCGGTTGCCATCACCGTGCTGCGTTCTACGCGATAAAAAGGGTGTTCAAGGAATCCGCCATCTGCCCAAGCGATATCGGGTGCTACACGCTGGGATTACAGCTGGGAGTTGTCGATACCACTATATGCATGGGGGCCTCGATCACGGTCGGGAGCGGGATCTCCCATGCCGACGTATCCCACGATGTGATCTGCACTATCGGTGACTCTACGTTCCTGCACACGGGTATCCAGGGACTCATGAATGCGGTCTACAATGGTGCGAGCATGACCGTGGTCATCCTTGACAACCGGATCACCGCGATGACCGGCCATCAGCCCAATCCGAACACCGGGGTAACGGCAACCGGCACAGAGTCGCCCCCGATCTCTCTCGACGCCATCTGCCGCTCCTGCGGGGTTACGTTTGTGGAAACGGTCGATCCCTATGATCTGACCGGGATGCTCCGGGTCCTTGAAGAGGCAAAGAAAAAGAAGGGTGTCAGGGTTATCATCGCAAAACAGATGTGCGTGATCGCCGCCCGTAGAGCAGGGGTAAAGCGGGGTCGCTACGCGGTAAACCCGGAGATCTGTACCGGCTGTGGGACGTGCGTAAAATTCGGGTGCCCGGCGATAGAATTCGTGGACGAGAAGGCCCGGACGAACGAGCTGTGCAGCGGCTGTGCGGTCTGTGTAAGGCTCTGTCCGGTGGGTGCTATCTCACGGGAGGCAAAGAAATGACGAAGAGTTTCGATATCCTGATCGTCGGGATCGGCGGGCAGGGGACCATCCTTGCGTCCAACATCCTCGGTGAGGCCTGCCTGAGAGAGGGCCGGCACGTGAAAGGCGCCGAGACCCACGGGATGGCGCAGCGCGGGGGATCGGTCGAGACCCACATCAGGATCGACGGGCTTTACGGCCCGCTGATCGTGCCGGGTACTGCCGATCTCCTGATCTCGTTTGACCTGCTCGAAGCACTCCGGGTACTCTCATTACCTCAAAACCGGCGGGAAGATGGTGGTCAACCGGCAAATGGTCCTTCCCACCTCGGTCTTTTCGCAGAAGACCCCGATACCTACAGAAAGTGAGATCGCCGGGCAGCTGGCTCGGTTCGCACCCTGCCTGATCGATGCCGACCGGATTGCCGCGGAAGCAGGCAGCCGTCTTGCCCAGAATGTGGTGATCCTCGGGGCTGCCTCGTGGTCGATCCCCTTAAAGGCCGAATCCCTGCTTGCGGCCGTGAAAAAACTCGTCCCGCTAAAGACCATTGAAGCGAACGCAAAAGCGTTCGAGATGGGACGGGCATTTGGCAGGACGCGCTGATGGGCGCCCTTGGCGCATTCGAATCTGATTCCCTGTACGAGGGGGATGCCCTCGCGCTCATGGAGCAGCTCCCGGAAGGGGCGGTCGATCTCATTGTGACCGATCCCCCCTTTGCCATCGATTTTACCGCGCAGCGGCTCAACTACAACCGAACCGGTAGCAACGTCATCGAAGGCTACCGGGAGATCCCTGCCGGAGAATACGGGGAGTTTACGCGCCGGTGGATCGGTCAGGCCGCACGGGTGCTTTCGCCCACCGGGAGCATGTACATTTTCTCCGGCTGGAACCGGCTCCGCGATATCCTCGAAGGTATCGATGCGGCCGGACTCACGACCATCAACCACCTGATCTGGAAGTACCAGTTCGGGGTGTTTACCAAAAACAAGTACGTCACCAGCCACTACCACATCCTCTTTGTGGTGAAAAACCCGAAGAAATACACCTTCAACAAGATCGACCATTATCCCGAGGATGTCTGGGTGATCAACCGCGAGTACTGGAAAGGAAAGAAAAAGACTCCCACAAAGCTCCCGCAGGAACTGGTACAGAAGATCATCCGGTATTCCAGCAACGCGGGCGACCTTGTCTTCGATCCGTTCCTTGGCTCGGGAACGGTTGCCATTGTCGCACAGCAGGAAGGCCGGCATTTTCTGGGTTTCGAGATCGTCCCGGAGTACATTGCCTTTGCACGGGAAGGCCTGCGGTCCCGGTAAACATCGGCAACCCCCTCCTGTCGGCTTGCTCTCAAAAGGATGCGTCCGATTCCATGGAAAAGGATGCTCAACGAGGGAATCATGGAAAATGGGTCCGGGACTGGTCTATATTCCGTGCGTATGAATACTGGTGCAGCACCCGGAAAAACAAGAACGCTGAGGGGGGGAATTGAACCCCCGAGGCACTTTCGCACCACAGGCTTTCCAGGCCTGCGCCTTACCGCTAGACTACCTCAGCAAAAAGTGTATCCCATGTATTTGCCGGGTATTTTTTTAATGCTATCCTTTCAATGGGTCGGCTTATTTGGCTTTTCCGGTGCACAGTTCTTCTTCCAGCCCTTCGGGTACGTGCCCGGGGCAAGGAAGACCGTGGTCATGGCGACAAACAGGCCGGTCTTGCCGGGTTTCCACGAGGCTGATGCAACTAACGTCTTCCCAAGACCGACAAACTCCCGTTTCTGCGAGAGGACAGCGACGATCTGATCTTTTTTGAACTCATCGCAGCTGATCACCCCGACCCCCGCGAGTACTGCGCCATGGCAGAGCGCATCGATCGCGGTATCGCGAACGACAACAGTCGGGAGATCGGGAACCGCAGCATCGACCGAGACTACCAAGGCATCCAGCGCTGCCCGGTTCCCGGCTGCCGCGTCAGCACAGGCGTCCTGCAGCTCGTGGAGTGAATGCATGGAGCGCTCGTCAAAGGCACCCGAACGGGTCCGGCGCAGTTCCTGCATGTGCGCCCCGACACCGAGTGCAAGGCCCATGTGGTGGCAGAGCGAGCGGATGTAGGTCCCGGCATCGCACCTGACCTTCATGAGCACCAGTCTTCCCTCAACGCTGAGGATATCCAGCTGCTGGATGGTGCGAATGCGCAGCAGGCGTTTGACCGCACTCCTCCGGGGCGGGCGCTGGTAGATCCGGCCGGTGAAGTCTGCTGCGACCGTATCGATGCGCTGCCGGTCCACATCTTTATGCAGCCGCATCATGCAGATGTACTCCTTGTCGTGCTTTAAGAGCAGCGGCGCGAGGCGCACTGCGTTCCCGAGCATGACTAGGAGGATACCCGACACCTGCGGGTCGAGCGTCCCCGCGTGGCCGATCTGGCAGCCGAGCATCTTTCCCACCCACGCGGCCATCTGGTGGCTTGAGGGCCCCCGGGGCTTGTCGATCACGATAATGCCCGCGCCATGCCAGAGCGGGGGAGTGCCTGGGTGTCCCTGTACCGGGGTTTCCTGGAGCGTTGTCATCGTATTATCCGCATCTTTCCCCGATAATCGTTCAGCGCAGCCAGTGTCCCCTCAAGGGATCCGTCCCCGACAATTGCCGGCAACGTCCCCCCGTACATCATCGCTTCGGCCGTGATATCCCCGATAGCCATCACCAGCAGGTCCGGGCGCGGGGTCCAGATCGCTTTCTTATACGACATCGCGCTTGTGAAAAGGATGGCATCAGCCTTGTCAAGGTCGAGCGGCTCGTTTGTGGGCACGAGCCGGTAACAGCGGAACTCCCGGACGATCCCCCCCGCGCCTGTAATCGCATCGATGAGGGAGGCATTCGGGACATCGGCACGGGGAAGACCAACTGTTTTTTCTTTGATCCAGTCACCCAGGTACGGGACAAAGTCGCGGGAATAGAAGCCGGGCAGGGTCTCGCATGCTATCCCGCACCGCTCCAGCTCCCGTGCCGTCTCCGGGCCGATCGCAACGACCCGTGGGGTCTTTTTGAGGAGAGGTGCAAGGATTTTTGCCGGCAGTGCACTCGTAAAAAAGATACAGTCAAACTCCTCTCGCCCGACCGCCCCTGTAAAGGCGGAGACAACATCCTGCTGGATCTCGGAGCGGAGCGGGTGGACGCTGTAGCACGCGTGCCCGAACACTGCACACCGGACCGCGTCCCGTGCCTCTTTTCCTGCAAGACGGGTGACTGCGATCTTCATTACGGATTCATCATCCCTGTATGATAAGAGGGTATGCATTTCGGTTGATTTATGTTCATTCTCCTGTACCTTCTGGTTAATGATCGAGATCGTGATCGGGACGCTGCTGGGAGTCCTCCTTGGTACCATCAGCGGCCTTATCCCTGGCGTGCACGCGAACACGCTTGCGGGCATCCTGCTGGGTGCGCAGGCAGTCCTCCTTGCCGTCCTCGGGCCGCTCGCCCTTGCCGGAGCGATGTTTGCCGCCCTGATCACGCACACGTTTGTGGAATGTATCCCGGGCACCTTCCTTGGCATTCCTGACGCGGACACCTCGCTTTCCGTCCTCCCGGCGCACGCGCTCTGCCTCGAGGGAAACGGCGAGGAAGCGGTGCGTATTGCCGCGCTCGGGAGCGCCTGCGCCATCATCATCGCCGTTCCTCTCTCGGTGCTCTGTTTCCTGCTTCTCCCCGCACTCCAGCCGTACTTTGACTGGGGCATCGGGATCCTGATCGTGGCTGTCATCGGATACATGATAGTCATGAGCGAATCGCCCGGGTGGGCGTTCTCGATCTTTGCCGTCTCCGGCCTTCTCGGTGTATTTACCCTGCGGTACGCATTCATGGGCTGGCACACGCTTGGCGGGGAGACTGCTATTCTCATGCCCCTCCTCACGGGTCTCTTCGGGATATCCGTCCTGCTCATCGCATCCCGGGGGGCGCTGCCGGCGCAACAGTTCCGGGGCCTGCGCGTGGAGAACAGCACCGTGGTAAAGTGTTCCATCCTTGGTACCCTCGCCGGGATTGCGGTCGGCTGGCTGCCGGGGCTCTCGACAGCAACAGCGAACGGAGCACTGGCATCGGTTATCGGGTACGAGAAAGACCGCCGTGCCTATATCATTGCCACGAGTGCGGCAAACACGGCAAACGCCTTCATCGGACTTGCTGCGCTTTTTGCCTTATCCCGTATGCGGAACGGGGTGATGGTCGCGCTTGCGGAGCTGCCACTCCCGTCCATGAGCGAACTGATGATTGTCGGCGTGCTCGCAGCCTTCCTCGCGTATGTCATTACCGTGTGGCTTTCGCGTTCTGCAGGATGGCTCACCGGGATCAACGGCAGGTGCTCAACCGGGCGGTGATCCTGTTTGTGGTAGGTCTCTGTATCGTCCTCACCGGGCCGTTTGGGATTTGTATTCTTATTCTTGCCACGATACTCGGGCTCGTGCCGCATCTTATCAACGTCTCGCGGGTTTACTGCATGGGTGCGATCATGGTGCCGGTCATCCTGTACTCGTTTGGCATTGCATGGGTCTGATGCACGGGATGAGCTATGCCGGCGGTTCACCGGTTCCCGATCCCGGTGATCCATGGATTTTTTACCCGTGCGCTGCTTAGTTCCTATCATGCAGTCCTTCTGGTTCGGGAATATTTCAGAGGGGCGTTGTACGCCGTTTACCGGCGATGCAGCCACGTCCGCCCGCCGCGTCCGGGAGATCCGGACCAGCATGGACGTCTTTATCCCTCCCGACTGGCAGCAGGCCGTTGCCTGCGGGGTATGTCATGACCGTGCGGAGTACCTTTTTCTGCTTCAGAAGGTCTGTATCGCGGGATCGGAGCAGGCAGTCCGGGAGCAGTACGCGGCAAAAGATGTGGAACTGCTCCAGATGGTCAGGACGCTTGACGAGATGGACACGATCATCAATGTCCTCTCCGAACGGGTGGCAGACTGGTACCGAGATCCGGCACCCCTCATTCTCCCTCAAGTACCGCAGGACGCCGGCGCATATGCTGGTCAAGTCCATCGGCGAACAGAACCGTGAGCGCGGGGGAGCCCTCGGGAAAGTCGCCACGGAGATTACCAGCCTTGTCGATACCCGGACCTCACTTGCAAGGGTAGTCTCGGCACGGGCGTGTGAGGTGATGCCAAACACGAGCGCGCTTATAGGCGGGCTCGTTGCCGCCCGGCTCCTCTCCCATGCGGGGGGGCTTAAGGAACTCTCCCCGGCTGCCCGCAAGCGCGATCCAGGTGCTCGGTGCCAGGACTGCGCTCTTTGCACACATCAGGACCCATGCCCCCTCGCCCAAGCACGGGATCATCTTCCAGCACCGGCGGGTGCACAACGCCTCCCGTGACGTGAGGGGAAAAGTTGCACGAGTGCTTGCCGGGAAACTGGCAATTGCCGCCCGGCTGGATTTTTACCGGGGCTGCGCAGTACCGGCATTTCTCGAAGATGCGCAGGCTCGTATCGATCGGGCAGGAACTGCACCAGGGGAGGGGCAGCCGTGATCCGGGTTGGCGACGTACTGGTCTCGAAGGGTAAGGGCGGGGTTTACGGCGAGCGGATGCTTAACGGGTACCGGGTCTGGGACCCGTACCGGAGTAAACTTGCCGCTCTGTATCTCTTGGGAACCGGTATCGGACTTACGCCGGACATGAAGGTCCTCTATCTTGGGGCGGCAAACGGGACCACGGTCTCTCACGTTGCGGATTATGTAGAGGTCGTGTATGCAGTGGAGTTTGCCCCGCGCCCGATGCAGGACCTGCTCGAAGTGGCACGCCGCCGCGGAAATATCATGCCGATTCTGGCTGATGCGTCCTGCCCGGAGCAGTATGCGCCGCTCGTGGAAACTGTGGATCTCATCTATCAGGATGTGGCCCAGCCTGACCAGGCGGCCATCGCCCTGAGGAACTGCGTATTCCTCAAAGCCGGTGGCAACCTTATCCTCATGCTCAAGACCCGGAGCGTGGATATCCGGAAACAACCGGAAGAGGTGTTCCGGGACACTCTCGATATCCTCATGTCCGCAGGACTCATAATAACTGAGAGCACCTGGCTGGCTCCGTACCACCAGGATCACGCTGCAATCGTGTGTACCAGATAGCACCAATTATCCGGGAAATTATCATGCCGAACGGTATCCGTGTTTATTCTGCAGGCCCCCTGACCATTCTTGCGCTTATTGTCGTTATCGGGCTTGTCATCATCATCGTACCGCTGTTGTTCCTTGGCCTTCCCGGCAAAGCGATCACGAACCTTGTCGGGCTCTCATGGCTCACGGCGACCGCCCTTGTTATCCTGATCCTTGTCTGCAGCCTTGTCAACATCCCGGTCTGGAAGATCCGGCGCGAGACGGTACGGATACCCCACGACGGGACCGGGCAGTTACCTGATGTGTTTACGCCTGGTGAAGACGGGGGGCTCTGGGAGACGACCATCGCGGTCAATCTTGGCGGGGCGATCATACCCCTTGCCCTGTCGGTCTATCTCCTGTATCGTGCTATATTGGTGATGAACGGGAACCTGTTATACCTTCAGGTGACTGCCGCTACCCTGATCGTTGCCGCAATAGCCTTTGTGACGACCCGGGCAATGGTTGGCGTGGGGATACGGGCGCCGCTTTTTATTCCCGGCCTGACAGCGCTTCTCTGCGGCATGCTTCTTGCCGGGGGTATGGGGCTTTCTGCAGGAGTTATCGCGTTCGTCAGCGGGACTATGGGCACCCTGCTTGGCGCGAACATCGCGCACCTGCCCCATGTCGGAGATCTCGAAGTGCCGCAGGTCAGTATCGGTGGTGCAGGGACGTTTGGTGCGATCTTTATCGGGTGCCTGCTGTCCGCGCTTATTGCATGAGATCGTGCCGGCACTTTTTTAACAGAGTCCGTGCGTTTTTCGCGCTTGAAAATACCGATTGCCGGAATTTTTTTGGCGCGAAAGTTCCCGGGCGAAAAAAAATTCCGGTGCGAAAACTAAAATCCGGATTTTTTTCGGGCCAGAAAAGTGTTGCCCGCACGGAAAATCCGGATTTTTTGTACAAAAATCCGGAACTGCCGGAAAATTCACGTCGGAGCAAAAAAGATAGTAAGTTGTACATCAGATTACCGGATAATTACCCGGTTATCGGTTAGTTACCTAACACCTTTTTTCGGGCCGAAAACTTTTTTACCGAAATTTTTCCGGTTTGAAAGTTGAAAAATCCAAATTTTTTCCGGTCGAAATTTTTTCGGCCATAAAAATCTTCAGCGCGAAAACGGTTTGGGCGGAAATTTTTTACAGATATCAGGTTTTTTCCGGCAAAACCGGCAGCACGTATGTCAAAACAACGGAGTCCTGTGAATACGTTACACACAAAAGAGTAGCCCGGAGCAGATTCGAACTGCTGTCGCGAGATCCAGAGTCTCGCATGATTGACCGCTACACTACCGGGCTATACTGCCTCATACTTTTTGCCGCTGGAGCCTAATTAAAGTGACGGCTTTTTTTATGTCCCTGACTGTTGAATCAGGCTTTTTTTGACCGGTCACAGCTCCCGCAGGCACGGCAGACTTCCTGTACCGGCTGGATGAATGCGCCTTTCCCGCAGAACGGTTCGATGTCATGCATATCCCGGATGTAATAGATATGCGGGACAAGCGAGATGTGGGTATAGGTGCCGCAGGGCACGCCGAGCCGGTCCGCGATTGACTTCTGGAGCTGGACAAGGGCGTACATGTTGGCGCCGGCCGCGGTGAGCATGTCGTTGCTCCGGAAGATCACCCTTATCGCCAGTTTGCCGTCGCGGAGGACACACTGCACGAGCTGGAGGCAGGGGCAGTCATTGAGCTGCTCATCGATCACCGGGTTCCACGTGATGGCGATGGCCCGCCGGCTGACGGGAGACTTTTTGAGTTTTTCTGCAATGTATTCGATCTGGTCGATGTGTACGGGTTTTCCCTCTACAGACAGGCGCTCGCCCCAGTCAAAGAGCCGGCCATGATAATCGTACTCGAAGGAGGCATGCGAGCCGTGCAGCAGGTCGGTTGCATACTGCTCGACAAACTTCTGCTGGAACCGGGAGTGGGGGCTTACCATCGGCCCGGCAAGAGGGGTATCGACCTGCAGGGCCACCTCTTCGAATTCAACGGTGGCCTCGCCATCTTCGGTCTGAAGGACCCGGCCTTTCTCCAGGATCATCTTCACGACCAGCTCGTGTGCCCGTCCGATCGCGGGGGCCCGGATGACTCTCATGGAACATGGGTTGGCGCCGGTATCATATATGTGTTGCAATAGGCAACCGGAGCGGATCCTGCCCTGCCACCCTCTCAGGCGCCTGTTGACCCACACCGGGGATCCCCTGTATGGAACATGAGAAGGTAACCCCTCTTCCCGCTGAGGGAGGGTGGGGGAGGGGGCCTGCCCCGCACGCTTGATGTATCCACCCCGGAGAACGATAGTTCCTGCTGAGGTAACAGGCGTATTAATCGCAACGCACAAGGGTGTGGTTGGGGGGCAGGTGTCCTATCTTATCTCTATATGGTAATTATATTGTGTGTAAGGATGACCTGTTTTTCATGGTATAGTATATTCTATGTACACAGCATAATCTCCTCAGGGAACCCGTCACCGGTTCGTGCGCGAATCAGGCCGGGCCTATAAAGGAACTACGTGCCGGGAACCGGGAACCGTTCCGGTTGGCAGGGTACCGGATAAACTCCCAAAACACGATGGATTTGAAAAAACGGGCTTTTACAGCCCCCGAATTGAGAGCAAACACAACCACAAAGGATATATTAGCTCTTTTACAAATATTCCTCCATATTCCGTTTAAACGGAGTATGGGGCTCGCAGAATCGATATTCGGCAAATGACGAAACGGTTCTCCGGCTTGAAATGTATGATGTAATATTTGGAGGAAAACGAATGACTAAGCGATTAACGATTGCGCTGATTGCACTCGTCGCGTTGGTTCTTGTTGCAGTACTGCCGGTATCGGCAACCTACTACGACATCAACAACACGGTGATTAGTACCGGTGCAACATTATATGCTGGCGAACAGCAGCTGAACCTTACACCGGCTCAGGTTGTTTATGTCGGCGCATATGGCATATTCCCTGAACAAATCGGATGGTGGGCATCATCGGCTAACCCGCTGTCTTCAACCCCGTCCGCGATAGTTACCCTGACAGGGTCGAACAACTCGTTCTACGTCGCACCCACCTCATTTGCGGGGACGTTTGGTTCTAACGGCCAGTCAAACTGGTACGTTATTGACCCGGCGACCGGTTATGCCGCTGCATTAGTGGCCGGCACCATTAACCCGGCCTTTATCACCGCGGCAGACCCGAACCTGGGTGTCGATATCTGGGATCTTTCTACCGCAACGACGGTAACCAGTGGAACCGTTATCCAGGGTGACTACCTTGCGATAAAGGTTAGCACGAACCTGCAGTCGGCAATCAACAGCCCGACTACCCGTGAGAACGATACTCTTAACAACCTTAACAACCCGCAAGTGGGTAACATCGATCTCAAGGTAAAGAGTTCCTCGGGGAACACGTACACTGCACTGTTTGCCAACACCACTGACCTGTCTACCAAGTCCATTACCCAGCAGAATGTAACCGCCCCTGTATGGTACTGGGGTACAATGGACGGAAACCAGCCATCCGCTGCTAACTGGGCACCCAACTGGTCAACCGGTGCAGTCGATGCAAGCGGCCAGCTCGCATACCCCGCTGGTGTGTACACGGTCATCGCCCAGTCCAGACTTAACGGGATGTACGACAACTACCTGAACGGTGGCGCAACGTACACCGGTAAGACGATCAGCCAGCCCGCAACGGTCACCATCACGTCCAACACTGTGGCGCTCTCAGCGAACGTGAACTCTGTTGTCCGGAGCAAGCCGTTCTCGGTCACGATCACGGGCAAGCCCTATATGACCTACCACCTGTGGGTTAAGGGCACAGGCTCAATGAGTGGTATCTACAACAACCAGCCGCCTTACATCACCCCGAACCAGGCTGGTGTAGTGCAGGATAACCCAATTACTGGTCCTGCTGCGAACACCGGTAACCCGATTACAGATAACGGTCTCTACTATATCGAGAATGGTGGCGGAAGCTACTACCCGACAGTGGTTGCAGGCCGCGCTATCATCAACGATACCGCACCGAGCGACAAGTACCAGACTGCGTATAGTGGTACTCCAAACACCGCAACAACTGCGGATATCGCACTCGGCAACGGTACTTTCGTCTATGGTAACATAAGTCTCGACCAGACAGGCACGAGAACCGTTCAGTTCTCGACAACCAACTGGACCAAGGCACAGCAGTACACTATCCGTGTCGAGCAGGACTTCGCTAACCCAACAGGTTACAAGTACGATGAAGTGAATGTTCAGGTACAGCAGGGTGCAGTCACGATCGTGGCCGCCGGCTCCCAGAGTTACTACCTCGGTGAAGAGGTCCAGTTCTCCGGTACCAACACCGAATCCAGTACACCTACCTGTACATCACCGGTCCCAACCTGCCAACACAGGTACCAACATCAATTCCAACGATCCAAGGAACTACCACGATCCAGCAGCACCCGCCACTATTTGGGTGTCTATGATGGTTCTCCAGCAGGGTTCCAGCAGGTCTCTGTCAATGGTGACAACACCTGGTCCTGGGAGTGGGGCACTTCAGCCGTCGCTCTCGATGCAGGTACCTACACGGTCTATGCTGTCAGCGGTCCTGAAGACGCGAACAGTCTCCAGAACGTAGCATATGGCACGGTTTCCATCATCGTCAAAGCACCGTTCGTCAGCGCTACTGCTTCCCAGTCCACGGTTGCACAGGGTGACCCGGTCTATATCACCGGTACTGCACAGGGTCAGCCCTCTATCGGCGTAAATATCTGGATCCTCGGCAAAAACTTCGCAGATCTGGAAAATGAAGCCGTGAATTCCGACTCTTCGTTCTCCTACGAACTCATGGGAACGACCACGCAGAACATGGCAGCCGGTCAGGTACTTCATCGTCGTCCAGCACCCGATGGAGAACAATGTATTCGATGTCTATGCAAACTGGCCGCCGCAGAACCACTGCGCCCAGGGCCCAGCGCTTGTCTACACTACAGGCTATAATGGCGCTCCCCCAAGTTATGACTTCGCACTCACCGGTTCCGGAAGCCTGCAGGGTTCCAATGCAGCAGAGGCACTGGTTCAGGCAATCAACAGCCCGAATGTAGATGATACCTACACCAAGCTCCAGATGCTCATTGAGACGCCGGTCATCACCGTCAACCCGGTTGGCGATCAGCAGGTCGGTAACAAGTTCACCATCACTGCATCGACCAACCTCGCCGTCGGTGACAACGTTCTCTTCACCGTCTATTCATCATCATTCCAGCCGACTGATAAGACCCAGAGCGGTGAGTTCAGCGGTGCATCAGGTACTGTGCAGGTTACCCAGGGTACCAACGGCCTGAACGCGCTTTCGTTCGATGTTGACGCATCCACGTTCAAACCCGATGAGTACCTTGTCACGGCACAGGAACAGGGAGTCTCTACCTCGGTACAGGCAACCGGCACTGCACTGTTCAACGTTCTCCAGGCATCTGCCCCGACCGCAACCCCAACACCGGTTGCAAACGTAACAGCAGCAGTTCCGACCACGATGCCACCCACCGAAGTCCCGACCACGGTAGCCCCCACCAAGACCCCGACACAGCCCGGGTTTGGTGCGCTGGTTGCCCTGATTGGTCTCGGTGCAGTTGCACTCCTTGTCGTGCGCAGGCACTGAACTAAAATCTAAATTTTTTCTTTTTTTACGCCCGGTTCATAACCCCGGGTTTCACGCCACGGTAAAGGTCATCCGCTATCGCAGGCTTTAACCGGCAATGGCACCGGGGTTCCCGGGAAAAATCAGGTACATTATCCCCTCTTTCCCGTACCCCTCATAGGGGGAGTTTCCGTCATCCCGTGGAGGTATTCACGGGCGTGCGGTGATACAAAGGCAACAC
>CAWEFI010000021.1:0-5583 GCA_963808285.1 uncultured Methanoregulaceae archaeon | reverse complement strand
TTATGACCAGGCACGGGCCATAGCGCTTGGCGAAGAGGCGCTCAGATTTGCCTGCAATGTGTTAAAACCCGGCGGCAATTTCGTGATCAAATCCTTCCAGGGTGTGGATTTTCCCGAACTGCTCACTCAGATAAAAGAGCACTTCCATGCCGTGAAAACGTATTCCGCCAAAGCCACCCGCAAGGGTAGTACGGAAATTTATATTATCGGAAAAAACTTCAAAGGCTGAAACGATATGCCCACGTCCGCGACGCTCAAGGATTCCTATGGACGACCGGTGACAAACCTCCGCATCAGTCTTACGTCACGATGCAACCTGTCCTGTATTTACTGCCATGCCGAAGGGGAAAAGAACCCGGATGCGGAAATGAGTGCGCATGAGATCATCGGGGTTATGAACATCGCGGCAAAATTCGGGATCAGGAGTATAAAATTCACCGGCGGGGAACCCCTGATTCGGCCGGAAATTCTCGATATTATCCAGGCGGTTCCCAAGGGTATCGAGTCGTCCATTACAACAAACGGTATCCTGCTCGCGGATATGGCAGCCGATTTAAAACGTGCCGGGCTGCGCAGGGTCAATGTCAGCCTTGACAGCCTGAATCCCGAAACTTACAGGCGAATAACGGGAAACAACCGGTTGAACGAGGTTCTCTCCGGTATCGATACAGCACTCAGGGTAGGGCTCACTCCTGTAAAACTCAACATGGTGATTCTTCATGGCATCAATGATCAGGAGATCGACAATTTTCTCGCATTTGTCCGGGGCAACCATAATCTCGTCCTCCAGCTCATCGAACTGATGCACTTTAACAACTGCGAGTTCCACGGGGACTTAAACAGGGTCGAATGCAACCTTGCAGCACGGTCAAAACGGATTTTCACGCGCAGGATGCACCACCGCAAGAAATACTGTCTCGATGGTGCAGAGGTGGAGGTCGTGCGTCCGTTGCACAATACCGAGTTCTGCGCTTATTGCAACCGGCTCCGGGTAACTTCTGATGGCAAGCTCAAGCCCTGTCTTTTGCGAACAGATAACCATATCTCCATCCGGGGGAAGAGTGGTGATGAGCTTGAAGCACTCTTCCGTGAAGCGGTTGCCCGCCGGGAACCTTTCTTCAAATAGGATAGCTTACCAAAACAATGAATTCTCAGGGCGGGCTGGATCGACGTGAACGGGAATATATTTACAATTCCGGCGTACACTAGAACCTTATGACTGCTGACAATGAATACATCCAAGTACTCACGCACTTCTACGAAAAATCCCTGATCCTTCATGATACGTCGCTCTTTGACAAGACGCTCTACTTCTATTTTATCGACTCGCTTGCCCACATCGACTACACGTGCAGCATATACGCCTTCAATTATCAGTCGCCGAAAAATATTATGGGCGCCGAGTACATGCGCTGGCGTATCGATGAGGAAAAGAAGGGAGACCGTGCGCATTTCCCCGCGTTTATCGCATGGCTCAAGAATACCCGACCGGAGAAATTTGCAAAGCTTCCCTCGCTCTGGCAGATGATTTACGACCCGGAAGATCCTGCCGGTTACCGGAGCTTCCGGATCGTGCCTGACCCGGAAAGTAAACAACCACTCCTGCCCGGTTTCTTCTTTACCATCGTAGATGAATTCTTCGAGCAGGATTTTTTAAAGAGTCTCTATGAGGGAGCATCGCTCTCCATGCTCTTTTGCGAATTTCTCGCACAGAAAAAAGCCTGAATGGTCAGGAAGGGTGAATCCCCGGTATGGAACCCCAGAAAATCTGTTCGGACCTCGTGGGAATAAAAAGTGAGAACCCACTTGGTGATACCTCCGAAGTTATCGAGTACATCAGGGATTTTCTTGACGCCCGGGGTATCGAGTCGCTTGTCACCCGTAACGAGGGAGGCCGGTGCAATCTCGTCACAACAGGAGAACCACGCCCGCTCCTGCTCTGTGGACATGTGGACGTTGTGCCTGCTTTGAACGAGGGCTGGATATATCCCCCGTTCTCCGGAGCCATTCAGGACGGGTATGTCTGGGGCAGGGGGGCGAGCGACATGAAAGGAGGCTGTTCGGCGATTCTTTCTGCCTGTGATGCACTGGTAGAGGAAGGCGAGACCCTTCCGGCCACCCTCGCCTTTGTCTGCGACGAAGAGACCGGGGGAGATTGCGGGATCCGGTACCTGCTTGCAAAAAAACTGCTCTCTCCCTGCGACTGCCTGCTTGCCGAACCGAGCCCTGCCCTGCACCCGTGTATCGGCCAGAAGGGGCTCTGCCGGCTGGAACTGAAATTTACCGGGACACCCGGCCATGGCTCACTTTACCCTTCTGTAGGGGTGAGTGCAGTAATGGAGGCAATGTCGCTGCTAGAGTACGTCAAAAGCCTCCACGAAGAGGAATTTTCCTTCGATGAAAAACTCCGGGAGATCATCGAAAATTCTTCAAAGGTCTTTTCTGAGGAGTTCCGGATCGAAAAGGGTAGCGAGATCCTCGAACGGGTGACATTTAACCCGGGCGTTATTACCGGGGGCGAGAAGGTCAATATCATCGCGCAGCACTGCGATCTCGATCTCGAACTGCGGATTCCCTGGGGGTGCAGCATACCGGAACTGATGCGGAGGATTGTGGAGCATGCGCCTCATGGTACGATTATGCAGGAAACCCTGCACGAACCGTCCCTTACTGATCCCTTGTGCGACTTTGTATCTCTTGTCTGCCGCGAGGTCGAAACGGTACAGGGAGGAGCGGTTTCTCCTATTGTCCAATGGGCGGCAAGCGATGCCCGTCACCTCCGGCGTACGGGCTTCCGGGTAATCGAATACGGCCCGGGCGATCTAGCTACGCTCCATGGGATCAATGAACGCATCTCTGTGTCTTCTCTTAAGAAGGCCACAAAAATTTACCAGCGGATCATGCGGGCATACGGTTCACGTTAGTCCGGCTGCCTGAACCGGAATTTTTACAGATTGGCAGGTGAAGTTCCCTGTTTGCTTGTCGCGCTTTTTTCCTGTGTAAAACGGGTGTGGCACTCTTCGTATCGGCCCTGCTTATATAAATTCCGAAACAGGTTTGTCACATATATATCCAACAGTTTGATGTGCATCTGACCGTTGAATGTACATACAACTGTTTTCTGGAACATAACGATGGACGCTTCCGGTTATCAGGGGTGGGGACTGCCTGAGTATCGCATTGCCCGCGACGGCCCCGGGCTGTGTCGCTGCAAACCAGAACGGCTCAGCCCGGTAAAAAATTACAACAATCGTTCTGGCTGGGAAAAAAGAAAATCCGGCCCCGGCGGTTACCGGGTTTTTCCTTTCCCTGCCCGTGCAAGGAGAATTGCTGCGGCACCAAGGCCCGCGAGGACCGGAACCGGTGACAGGGGGGTGAATGTGGTCCGGGTCGGGACCGGTGTTTCCAGTGTTGTCTGGGATGCTGCGGTGGTCTGGACGGTCTGCGTTTCTATCATGGTGGGCGTTGCTGCAACCGGGGTCGGGGTTGCGCTCGTTGGGGCAATCCCCCCAAGGTACCAGGGCGCTGGTGTCGGGGTTGGTGTCATCGTGTAGGTTGAGATCTGGCCTTTACCCATTGCCGCACCCAGATTTACCTGCGCTGCAGTATAGGTTGGATTAAGGCTGAGCGCAGTGTTAAAGCAGGGAATCGCATCCTGGTACCGGCCAAGCGCGACAAGTGCCTCCCCTTTGTTGTTCCAGATCTCCGCATTTGTTGTCGTAAGGCTGGTTGCCGTGTTGAACGCATTGAGTGCATTGGAATACTGGCCAAGGGACATATAAACAAGGCCGATCTGGTTCCAGACCAGCGGGTCGTTCGGGTTGAGGTTTGTACACCGGGAATAGGCTGTAAGCGCCTGGGCGGTATTGTTCACCTGCACATATGAATAGGCGAGGTTGCAGTAGGCAGATGCCTGATTGAAGACAACCGTAGTGTAATTTATGTAGGCTGGAATCGCATCGTTATACTGGCCGAGGTAGAAAAGGGCGTCTGCCTGGGCGCCGAGTGCTGTCGGGCTTGTGCGAATGGCAAGCGCCTGATTTGCAGCGGTGAGGGCTGCGGAGTACTGGCCCAGTTTATTGAGTGCCAATGCCTCACCGGCGTACGCTGCGTCATAGGAGGGATTAAGCGCGATCGCGTTGCTGTAGTAGGTCACTGCATCCGTATAATCCCCGTTCATTGCAACATTCTGGGCTTTTGTATACCATTCCGTGGCATCCTCTCCTGCCACAATCGGGACAAGGAAGAGAATGATAAGGATAACGATGCCCACTTTCGCGCTCGTCTGCATATCCGAAAATTCTCTTTTAAAACAGATGAATCTATTGTTTATTTGAGCACGCCGGCAGGTGGTGCAGTTTTACTGCACCGGTTGCGGACAATGACTGTGCCAGCCGCAGATCGACAGGGCCACCGTACCGCCAAAGGCTGCCGTAACGAGGAATGCATCAGGATACCCTGCATCGGCAGCAATAATTCCGGCCATAAAAGGAAGGATCGTCATACCCAGGTAACTGGAGGTCGAAAAGAGGCCCATGACAAGCCCCTGTCGATCCTGCTCTCCGGCAAGGACGGCCATCTGGGCGACCATCACGATCCCGGCAAGGGCGCCAAGCACGATAAACCCGAGCGGCGATGCATACGCAAGAAGAACCCCTCCGATCATGAATACCGCAGACCACCGGATGGCAGGCAGTGCCGGCACCGAAAACCGGGAGACGACGAGGACTGTTATAATGGTCGTCACGCTCATTCCCGCAATCCAGAAACCGAGCACATCTGCTGGTTCACCGGAAAATGCCGGGTAGAGCGAGGCGATGACGCCGGTGATGCCGACAAGGATGATCGCAGAATACCATAGCCGGCCATGGGATATAACAAGTGCGGCAACATCCCGGAACTCCTGCCCGCCATGCCTCCCTGCAGTTTTTTGGGCTTCTGCACCCGGACGGGAGGGCGGCTCCGGCGTCTTATGGAAGACGATATCCGCGACCAGTGCTGCCAGTGACAGGACCGTAAAGACTCCAATCCCGAGTGTGGTCGCAGCCGGAGGATACCCGGCCCGTGGATTATTTCAGGGCTGTTTCTACCGGCCCAGTTACGCCGCTGGTGGTGTCATTGACCACGGTCGGTCGGGTGGCCAACATCGGCCTCACCTACCGCTCGACTGTTTTTGATGCACCCGACATCGAACGCGTCAAAGGCTGCTTTATGGACCCGCTGGGCCCCCTAGCCGCCAACCCATGAACCGCCTCGTCCGGCCAGTTTTTCTTTTGGGCACCGCCGTCCTGGTTTCGGGGTGCGCCACCTATGTGCGCCACGGACTCGACCCGGCACAAGCGCGCCAGATCGAATTCTCCTCCGTGCGGCGGGAGTGTGCTCTCTCCCGCGAGACCGAGCAGAAGATGCTGGCCCTGGATCCAGAGCATGTCACCGAAAAGGACATCCGCGGAGTGCTGTCTCAGGCCCCGGCGCCAAGGATCATCAACATCCACGGCGGGGTCTATCCGGTGCATCGCCGGATGATAGCGTTTTCTGAGTTTCTCATGGGCATGGGGTATCCTGGGGCGAGCATCACCAACC
>CAWEFI010000020.1:0-13548 GCA_963808285.1 uncultured Methanoregulaceae archaeon | reverse complement strand
AGCGATCTTCCTCGACGATGTAGTTGATCACGTTCTCAGAGATGTCTGCGGAATATTCCCCCGCCCTCCGGATGCTTTCGGCGACATAGCTGATCGAAATCGCCGCCACCGTTTCCTGCTTGAACGCCATATTGCTGATGTCCCCGCAGACGTGTTCCAGCGCCGCGACCGACTCGATGGTCTTGTGGGCTTCTTTGATATCGGCATTGAAAAACGATATAATGCTCTTGTCAAAGATGGCCATGGACAGGACGTTTGCCTTCTTTAACGCAGTCATAATCTTCGGGTCAAGATCCACATCCAGGATCGGTTGGGCATTCTCGGCTATCCGGACCGCATGATCACCGATCCGCTCGATGATCCGGCTGATGATATGGTAGTACATGGCCATGCCGACCGAGACCTCCATCTTCCGGGACAGGGAGGGGTTCTGCATGATCATGTTGGTCTGGCGTGCGATCAGCCAGTTGAGGCGATCCGCATCCATGTCCCGGTTGATCACGTCAGTGGCGAGGGCATGGTTGTGTGTTTCAAGCGCAGCGATAGCATCTTCGTGCATATTCCTTACGATCACACACATGCGCTTGATGGTGTTATCAAACGGCATCTCTGCCGGGTTGAGGAGATCTTTTATCATGATAAGGGTATCGGTTTCTTCGACGACTTCCTGCCCGATGGTCATCTGGGTGAAATCTCGCACGACTGTCCGGACAAACGGGGGGAACCTCTGTTTCGAGCTGACCCGGATCGTTGTAAACCCGGTAATGTAGGCCCCGATCAGGATCCTGAAGAGGAACGAAAGATCCGTAATGTGCCCGATATCAATCTCTTTTACCCGCTGGACCGGTTCGTCCGTGGTTTTTTTGGTGACAAGCAACGTCCCGTCCGGCTGGGTGATCAGGCCGACGGGATCGTTCTTCTTGATCCGCATTTCCGTTATCCAGTCTTTGGGCAGCGTGACGACAAACGATGACCCCCCGGTCATCTGGACCCGACGTAGTTCCATCTTATTTCCACCTCACATACAGAATAGTATGATGATTATGTCTATCTCTATTTGTCCCTTTTTTGTATATATACCTGTATATTCTATGTCGAAAAACTGTATATGAGCAGGGGATAATGTGATGATCGAACACTATGAAAGCCCAACGGAGTTCGTATGTATTGACGATAGTATGCCTCGCGGCACTACTCGTTGTATTGATGTTCGTTGCCGGTTGTACCAGCACCGGAACTACTGCGACGACCCCGGCGTCAGCCGGTTCCGCGCCCACAACTGCTGCCCAGACCGAGACCCTGACCCTGACCGGTTCGACCACGGTCCTGCCCATCGCTCAGGCCGTAGCTGATGTCTACATGCAGGCACACCCTGAGGCAAACATCCAGGTTTCCGGCGGTGGATCCGGCGTTGGTATCCAGGCGATCATCAACCAGAAAGTGGATATCGGTATGAGTTCGGCTGATGTCTCGGCAGCCCAGAAGGCACAGGACAGCACCATGAATATTATCACGATCGCCCACGATGGTATTGCCATTATTGTCAACCCGGCAAACTCGATCCCGTCGATCACCCTTGACCAGGTCAAAGCGATCTACAACGGGAGCATCACCTCGTGGTCTTCCGTACCCGGGGCAGGAGTGGCAAACTCCAACAACCAGATCGTACTCGTTGGCCGTGACAGTTCCTCCGGTACCCGTACCTATTTTGATCAGTTCGTGATGCAGAACACAAACGACTCCCTGTCCATGCACGAGGACAACTCGAACGGTGCGGTCCTCCAGGAAGTTGCCCAGACGCCCAATGCAATCGGATACATCTCCATCGGTTACCTTGATAAAACGGTGAAGGCACTCCCGATCCAGCTGGCAAACGGCACGCTGATTGCCCCGACCGTTGCAACCGTCAAGGACAAGACCTATCCCATTCACCGTGACCTCTACATGATCACCAACGGCCAGCCCACCGGTCTCACCGCAGATTACATCAATTTCCTCCTCAGCCCGGCGGGCCAGCAGATTGTCGTTGCCCAGGGATATGTCGCCCTGAACAGCTGATGAGGTACATCTCTTAACCTTACTTTTTTACCCACAGGGAGGCGAGTACACCATTACACAGTCTGAATGCTCTGCCGGGAAATCCCCGGGTAGCGCAGCGATGGTCTCCCGCTTAAAGGAGAAAATCGTCAGATCCGTGTTCTTCTTCACAGCATTCTTTGCAGTCATCGTTGTTGTATTCATCCTGCTCTTCTTGCTCCGGGACGGTTATTCCATCTTTGAAACGGTGGGAGTACTCAATTTCCTCTTCGGGGCGACCTGGGCTCCGGCCCAGGTTGTACCCCAATACGGTATATCCGCTCTCATCGTTGGCACGCTCCTTGTAACCCTCGGAGCCATGGTCTTTGCCGTCCCGCTTTCCATCGGCTGTGCAATCTATATCTCTGAACTCGCTTCTCCCCGGGTAAAAAGCATCCTCAAGCCGGCGACCGAACTGCTCGCTGGCATTCCCTCGGTCGTGTACGGGTTCTTCGGCATGATCGTGCCTGAGTACCTTCATCCGTATTACCTTTAACATCCCCAGCGGGCAGACCTGGCTCGCCGGGTCGATCCTGCTTGGGATCATGGCGCTCCCCACAATTATCAGTGTCTCGGAGGATGCAATCAGCTCGGTACCCAGAGAATTCCGGGAAGGGTCCCTAGCCACAGGAGCAACCCGCTGGCAGACGATCAGCCGGGTCATTGTCCCGGCGGCCCTCTCCGGGATCGCGGCGGCAATCATCCTCGGAATCGGTCGTGCCATTGGCGAAACCATGGCGGTCATCATGGTGACCGGCAATACTGCAATTATTCCCAGCCCAATCTGGAACGTGCTCTCCTCCGTCCGCACCCTTACCGGGACCCTCGGGATAGAGACGGGCGATGTGGCGGTCGGGAGCGAACACTACCATGCACTGTTCGGTGTGGCGGTGGTCCTCCTCATCATCACGCTCATCATCAACCTGAGCGCGGTCGCCATCCTCTCGTACCTCCGGGACGGGAGGATCACAGGCAAAGCGAAACGGTCATGGCTTCATATCCCTGCTCTCTCCGCGATCAAGGAGACACTCATCCCCTATTCCCGGATCACAGTCCTTGCCTTCATCGCGCTCCTGTTTCTCGCCGCCGGTCTTTGGGAGATAGCGCTTATCCTTGTCCTCGCGGCAGCTGCCTGGCACTACGGCAGGGACCGGATCTCGCGGCGCCATATCGAGATCTTTGCCTTTGGCTGTGTCGTTGCGGCTGCATTGGCAGTCCTTGCCATCCTTGCGATCATTTTGGGGTATATCATCGTGAACGGCCTGCCGGCGATCTCCTGGGAGTTCCTGACGCAGGCGCCGACGAACCTTGGGAGAAGTGGCGGGATCTTCCCGGCGATCGTCGGGACCCTGTACCTGGTGGCCGGCGCGATCCTTATCGCACTCCCCCTTGGCGTCGGGGCGGCGGTCTATCTGGTCGAATATACCCGCGAAGGAAGGATCACCAAGCTGATCCGGACCGGTGTCGACCTCCTCAACGGGACGCCCTCGATCGTCTTTGGCCTCTTCGGCTTTGCCTTCCTCGTGCTCTTCCTTGACATCGGTGTATGCCTCCTGGCCGGGATGATTACCCTTGCGCTGATGGTTCTGCCGACCGTGATCCGCACAACGGAAGAGGCCCTCAAAAACATCCCGCAATCCCTCCGCGAAGGAAGCCTGGCGCTCGGCGCAACGCAGTGGCAGACGATAAAGAACGTGGTCATCCCACCCGCCGTCCCGGGGATCGTGACCGGTGCAATCCTCTCTATTGGCAGGGCGGCAGGCGAAACTGCACCGATCATGTTTGTCGCGGTCGTCTTTTCGACCCGGTTCCTGCCCACTTCGCTCTTCCAGCCGGTGATGGCACTGCCGTACCAGCTCTTCATCCTCTCGACCAACGTCCCAGGTTCATCAACCAACAAGTACGGGACGGCGCTCGTCCTCCTGATGCTGGTCGTGGCGTTCTACGCAGTCGCGATCCTGATCCGTAACCATTATGCAAAAAAGGCACGGGGATAATCCATGTCCGACTCAACCGTTATAGCAACAAAAAACCTCAACCTCTGGTACAACGAGAAACATGCGCTCCAGGATATCACCATGGAGATTGAAAAGAAAAAGACTACCGCACTGATCGGACCATCCGGGTGCGGGAAATCCACGCTCCTGCGGTGCTTCAACCGGATGAACGACCTTATCGGGCAGGTAAAAATCACGGGGCAACTTCTCCTTGACCGGGAGGACATGCTCTGCAATGACATGGATGTGGTAGCATTACGCAAACGGGTCGGCATGGTCTTCCAGCGGCCTAACCCGTTCCCCAAATCCGTGTATGAGAATGTCGCCTACGGCCCCCGTGTCCACGGGATCAATGACCGGAAAGAACTGGATGCGATCGTGGAAAAGGCCCTGCGCCACGCGGCACTCTGGGAGGAGGTCCGGGACCGGCTCAACGATTCCGCTCTCGGGCTCTCGGGCGGCCAGCAGCAGAGACTCTGCATCGCGCGGACCCTTGCGGTCGGGCCCGAGGTGATCCTCATGGACGAACCCTGCTCGGCCCTCGATCCTATCGCAACCGCAAAGATCGAGAACCTCATCGACATGCTCAAAGAGGAGTACACGGTTATTATTGTCACGCATAATATGCAGCAGGCTGCCCGTGTCAGCGACTATACCGGGTTCATGTACCTCGGCAAGCTGATCGAATTCGACAGGACGACGAATATTTTCGAACACCCCAAAGAAGACCTGACCGAGAACTATATTACCGGGCGGTTCGGGTGAGGAAGGAATATGACGGATAAATTCCACACGGAACTCAAAGACCTTAAAAAAGGAGTCTCGGAGATGGCTCGTTTTGCCTTCTCGATGCTGCAGGATTCGCAGGAGGCATTCATCAAGCAGGATGCGGATCTGGCGACAACGGTTGTAGATCGGAAAGACCGGCTCCGGGAAACGACCGTTGCACTTGAAGAAACCTGCTACCAGCTTATTGCCCTGAACCAGCCGGTTGCAAAGGATATGCGGACGATCGTCTGCTCTCTCAAGGTCATAGCCGCATCGGAGCGGATCGGGAGATATGGCAAATCAACCGCAAAAATTGTCAAAGAAATCTCGGGAAGGCCCCATATTGCGAACATGATGAGTATCCCGCTCATGTCGGAGTATGTGCTTGCGATGATCGACGATGCAATCACTGCCTATGAGACTGAAAACAAAAAGATTCTCGACGGTTTTTCCGCACGCGACGACGCCATCGATGCACTGCGCCACTCCATCTTCCGGGAAGCGATCACGTACATGATGGAGAACCCCAAGACCATCACGCAGGCCACATACTATATCATCATCGCCCGGTACCTCGAGCGCTGCGCCGACCATGCCTGCAAGATCGCCGAGAACGTGCAGTATATGGAGACCGGTGAGAGAGTTGAGATCAAATAAAACAGTGGATTCGAAGAAGGAGCGGGTGTGAAAAAGAGCGGATGATTTTTACCTGCTTCTTAACCCGGTCAGATCATCGATGGCAGGAGGGTTTCTCCAGCAGTGGAGGAAACGGACAGAGTTATTCACGGGAACTATTTTCAGTTCGTCAGAAACCGGAAGAGCGCAAGACGAGGTGCTCACGGACTTCCGGAGATTATGCCACAAGATCATGCCGTGGCTCAATGAAATATTTCCGGTATCTTTCCCGATCAAGAAAAGGATTACTGTCGGAGTAATGTGGATCGCGAGAAATTTCCGCTCAAATCAGAGTTTTGAGACCTATAAAAATCTTCCTGATGGAACCGGTAAGATTACAAAGATAAAAATAGCATAAGGATATTTTTTTAGAGTGGTTTACTATAGAGAAATTATTTTAAATATATACTCTAAGTATAAAATATGTGTTTATGCGTACAGCCCTACCAGCGCAACAAGGCCGACTGCCTGGATGAACCAGCCCCGGCATCAAATGCCGAAAAGGCAGAAACCGGATCAATCACCTCAGATAACCGGGGTTTGAATTATGTGGCAGTCAGGACTTGTGACCTCGAACGGTTCAGTGCAAGATGATGAGGAGTGGAGTACCCCATGCAATGCCAGATTGATACCCTTGGATCACAATCCGGGCGAAATATCCTGAGAGATACTCTTGAAAATATTCGTGTCAAAGATCGCGCTTTCACAGTGTCCGATCCCGAAGATCTCAAAGGACTTCGGGGATGGGTGGCCGCAAAACGGATGTATGAGGTAAATCCTGAAAAAAGATACGGGCATATCTACTCCGCCCCATGGAGGAGTGGGTGATCAAGAATTTTTAAAACCATTCTCCAAAATGATCGGATCGCAATGAAAACAAAATATGGCTGGGTGATGATCGACGGGGTCAGATATGATCATGATGTCATCATGCATTGTGGCCGGACGGTAACCAGAAGAGCGAAGAAGATATCCAAAAAACTAAAGCGTATATATGGGCATACCCCCCCTTTCAGAGGCTGAACTTGATATTCTGGCTTCGGAACAACCGGCGGTTGTCTATATCGGGACGGGCCAGGTTGGGGATCTTCCTGTCGCTCCCGATGCTGAATTGGTTCTGGAACGATACGAAACCATCATGCGAAAAACACCGGAGATTATGGATCTGCTCCTGGAAGAAAAACGTCCTTTCATTGCCGTATTACACGTCAAATGCTAAACAAGCGGATGATGAAAAGGTGATCGAGCGGATTAAGGGATTGGGGAGGGAAGTTTAGGAGAAGGGGGCGAACAGGATTCATGTGCATTTCTGCAGAGCCTGTTTTCTAAGAATTTCACAGATAGGGTTGCCTTTATTACGGGGCGCGCAGGGGTTTATTTTCCTGCAGGATTGTAAAAGAGAGGGGGATCAGGAGTTTACAATAACCGTCCCTTTTATCGCAACATTATCCGCACAGTGATACCCGTATGTTCCCGGTACGGTAAACGTGAACTGGTACCTGTGGTTGGTTTCAAGAAGGGGGGAGGTGAACGAATCGGGGTCCCCGGGGTCAGAGGTAATGAAATGACGCCCCATATCGAGGTTAAGGAAGGTAACTGTTACACCCTTGCTGATGACAAGCACCTGAGGATTGACACTTGCACTGTTGATGAGAATCGTCGTCTGCGGTGTGTAAACCGGAGTAGGGGGGGGGGATCGGCGGAGTTGAATTCGTGCAACCCGCACTAAGGATGAGCGAGATCATCAGCAGAAGTACACCGGCCATCAGTATCGCAGGACCGGATCGAACATGCATGGAATACGGTTAGTTACCGGGCATTAAAAGTTCGCGGTTTTTGGGAGAGAGAAAAAAAGGTTTGTGGGCAGGTGTTCATAATCCGGTGCGATTGATCACGAACGAGACCCATCATAATAACAAAAGGATACTGTTCCCGGAATGGATCATAAGGGGGTAGACCTGGACCGGAGGAGGGAGGGGGTACTCCCCGGGCCGCCCCTGCGCAATGCGATGATGTGCGTATTACCATTCTGAGAGTTATCATCTCGTGGGGGATATTACAGCAGCGTGGGGGGTGGAGACATGTGACGCAGTCCCAATAGCACGTGTACTCGAAACTCATTCCCAGAAATGACTGTAGGAGATTTCACCCCAAAATCCTCGAGTGAAAGTGCACCCTATGCCCCTCTTCCCCCCGCCGAACGCCTTATAAACCCCAACGCCTCATATCTTTAAATATCAACGATTGTCCATCGTTGTTCGAATAGTATACAACACCATACTATATGGGAGAGAATATTTTATGATACTGGTACCAGATACGAGCGTCCTCATTGACGGGCGCATAACCTCGATGATAAAGGCCGGTGAATACAAAGGAGCAACAATAATCGTCCCTGAAGCAGTCGTTGCAGAACTCGAAGCCCAGGCAAATAACGGGCGCGAGATCGGGTTCTCGGGCCTCAACGAGCTGCAGTCGCTCTGCAAAATGGCCGAGGAAAAAACCATTGAACTCAAATTCTCCGGCATTCGCCCCACACTCGAGCAGGTCAAGCTCGCAAGCGGCGGCGAGATCGACGCGATGATACGAAACATCGCGATTGAGAACGCTGCACGGTTCATCACCAGCGACAACGTGCAGGCCGAAGTGGCGCGGGCAAAAGGGCTCGACGTCATTTACCTGAAACCGCAGATCACCGATTTTGTACCGCTGGGGATTGACCAGTTCTTTGACGAGCACACCATTGCTGTTTACCTGAAAGAGCGGGTTCCTCCGACAGCAAAGAAGGGCACCATCAACGATATGAAACTCGTGAAGATCCGCGACCAGCCCGTCAGCGAGTACGAACTCCGGAACCTCGCACAGGAGATCCTCGAGCGGGCCAAGCGCGACCCCGACGGGTTCATCGAGATCGAGAAACGCGGTATCACGGTCGTCCAGATCGGCTCCCTGCGCATCGCGATTGCCCGCAGGCCGTTCTCGGACGGCATGGAGATCACCGCGGTGCGCCCCATCGTGGACGTGACGCTCGACAACTACGCGAAGTCAGATGTCATCAAGAAACGGATCGTCTCCGACCGGAGAGGCCTTATCATCGCCGGTTCCCCCGGTGCAGGAAAGACCACGCTCGCACAGGGGATCGCGATGTACCTCTCCGATGCAGGCTATGTCGTCAAGACCATGGAAGCGCCCCGCGAACTCCAAGTGCCCGACCAGATCACGCAATACACCACGCTTGACGGCAGCATGTCCAACACCGCCGACGTTCTCCTGCTCGTCCGCCCGGACTTCGTCATCTTTGATGAATTCAGGAAGAACGAGGACTTCACGGTCTTTGCCGACATGCGGCTTGCCGGCCTCGGCATGGTTGGGGTCATCCACGCAAACAGCGTTCAGGACGCGCTCCAGCGCTTCTCCGACCGTGAGGACTTCTCCGTCCTCGCCCAGATTATCAACACCATCGTCTTCCTAGAAAAAGGCGTCGTCACAAAGATCTACGATGTCGGTTTTACCATCAAGGTGCCCGAGGGAATGGGGAGCGAGATGCACATCCGGCCCGTGACCACGGTGACCGACTCCGAGACCGGCAGCCTTGTGCTTGATGTGTTCAGGTACGACGGCCAGACGATTGTTATGCCGGTGATCCCCGGTGCCCTAGCCGCACCAGCCGCACGAAACGCACGGGCGCCACAGATCCAGAGCGTTGGCCAGCCGGTCTTCCCGGTCAACAAACCGGGCAGTTCCCTTGCTACCATCCCCGACGCGACCCCCAGAGCACCGACAGAGGACCGCCCTGGCTGGAAACTCAACGAAAAAGAGATCCAGCGCGAGATCGGGCGATACACGGATGGTGCTGTAGATGTCGAGATGATCAGCGATACCAAAGCCGTTGTCTATATCGATGACAAGGATGTCCCGGCAGCCATCGGCAAGGGCGGCAAGAATGTCTCGGCCATCGTCAACAAGATCGGGATCGGGATCGACATCAAGCCCCGGTCCGATCTTGACCGGCAACATGCCCAGCCAGCGGTAAAAAACGAGGGTGAGATCTCCCTTGGCGGTGGGATCAGGATCCAGACCGACAAGAAGCAGCTGGTCATTATCGCTCCCGACCAGAGCGGCAAGATCGTGGACGTCTTTGCCGGCAAGGAATACCTCTTTACCGCAACGGTCAACGAGGCCGTGAGATCAGCCTTGCCAAGAACTCGAGCATCGCGCAGGAGATGATCCGGCGCTACCAGAATAATGAGACCATCAAACTGAGGCCGGTATAACCACGATAGGAGTTTTATAACTCAACAATTTCCATAATAAGAGAAAAAGGTGAAGGGTTTTGAGCGAATTTGACTTGGGTAAGTTTGAAGAAGAAGCGCATGAACAATGGACCCGAGCGTTTGAGTCCAACCCCTCAGACCACGAAAAATTTTATCTGACCGTCGCGTTCCCATACCCGAGCGGCGCCATGCATGTCGGCCATGGTCGTACCTATATCGTCCCGGATGTGATCGCACGGTTCTGGCGGATGAGGGGCAGACAGGTGCTTTTCCCGATGGCGTTCCATGTCACGGGAGCACCTGTCGTCGGTATCTCAAAGAGGATCGCGAGAAATGACCCGAAGACGATCCACCTGTACCGCGATCTCTACAAGGTCCCGCAGAATGTTCTCGCGGAATTTACCAACCCGCTGACGATTGTCAAGCACTTTGCCGCTGAATACCAGCGCGTGATGACCTCGTGTGGCCTCTCCATTGACTGGCGCCGGCGCTTTATAACGGTCGACCCGACCTACAGCAGGTTTGTCGAGTGGCAGTGGAAACACCTGTATGAGGCCGGCCACGTGATTAAAGGCGTGCACCCGGTCCGGTACTGCACGGTCGACGAGAACCCGGTCGGGGACCACGACCTCCTCGAAGGGGACAAGGCAGAAGTGATCAAGTTCACTCTCGTCATGTTCCACTATGGCGACGCATTCATCCCCACCGCCACGCTCCGGCCCGAGACGATTCACGGTGTCACCAATCTCTGGGCCAACCCAGGCGTGACGTATGTCCGGGCGCTCGTCGACGGGAAAATGTGGATCGTCTCTAAAGAAGCAGCAGAAAAACTCGTGCTGCAGGACCATACGGTCGAGGTCAGGGAGGAAATCGAAGGAAAAGACCTCATTGACAAGACCGTCAGCCACCCGCTCTGCGGTACCGTCCCGATCCTTCCCGCAGACTTTGTCGACCCCGACATGGCGACCGGGATGGTCATGAGCGTGCCCGCCCACGCACCCTTCGATTATATCGCGCTCCTCGACCTCCAGCAGGAGGGAAAATACACGCAGATCACACCTATCCCGCTGATCACGGTCGAAGGCTATGGTGAAGTCCCTGCACAGGACGCCGTCGAGCGGGCCGGCATCCACCACCAGATGGACAGCCGTATGGACGCGCTCACGCAGGAGATCTACTCTGCCGAGTTCTCGAAAGGAAAACTCTTCGCAAAGTTCGGGGGGAAACCGGTCCGGTTTGCCCGCGAAGAGATGGCGCAGGAGATGCTTGACAAGTACCATTCGGTCGTCATGTACGAGTTCGACACCCGGCCGGTCATCTGCCGGTGCGGGAACAAGGTCAAGGTCAAGATCCTCCACGACCAGTGGTTCCTGAAGTACAGCGACCCCGCGTGGAAGGAGCAGGTCAGCGACCATTTAAAGGACATGGCGCTCGTGCCTCCCGAGGTCCGCACCGAGTTCGACCGGACGGTTGGCTGGCTCAAGGATTGGGCCTGCACCCGCCGTGTCGGCCTTGGCACCCGGTTCCCATGGGACCCGGCCCAGCTCATCGAGCCGCTCTCCGACTCGACGGTCTATATGGCATATTATACGATTGCACATAAGATCCGGGATATTGACCCGAAACTCCTCACGCCGGCCGTTTTCGACTATATCTTCCTCGGGAAAAATTCCCCTGACCTGCCCGAGAAGAAGAAACTGGACGCGATGCGGGAAGAGTTCCTGTACCGGTACCCGTATGACTACCGGTTCTCGGCAAAGGACCTCATCTCCAACCACCTCACTTTCCAAATCTTCCACCATGTGACGATCTTCCCCAGGGACAAGCTCCCGAAAGGCATGGTTGTATTTGGGATGGGGCTATTGAACGGCGCCAAGATGTCATCCTCGAAAGGGAACGTGTTCCTTCTCGAAGATGCAGTCAGTGAGTTCGGCGCCGACACGGTCAGGATGTTTTTAACCGGCAGCGCCGAGCCCTGGCAGGATTTTGACTGGAGAAACGAACTCGTGCTCTCCACAAAGAAGCAGATCGAGCGGTTCTATTCGACCGCCATGGAGCTCAAGGACGCCGGGGGCGAGCCGCAGGACATCGACCTCTGGCTGATCAGCCGCCTTCAGGAGCACATCGGGAAAATGACCGCAGCTCTTGAGAACTTCCAGACCCGGCAGGCACTCCAGGAGGCCTCCTTTGGGATCGAAACCGACCTCAGGTGGTACCGCCGCCGGCTGCACGGGGGCTGCACGGGAAGCAGGGAGCTTGCCAGCCTCTGCTCCGTCTGGACCCGGCTCCTTGCACCGTTCATCCCGTTCACCTCCGAGCACATCTGGAAAGAGATGGGCAACAAGGACCTTGTCTCTTTTGCCCCCTGGCCGGTGGCGGACGAGAAGCTTGTCAACACGCGGATCGAGCTTGCCGAGGAGCTCCTCGCCCGCACGGTCGAGGATATCGAATCGATCAAAAAACTGATCCAGATCATCCCCAAGTCGCTTTCGATTGTGCTTGCCCCATCGTGGAAGCACGAGGTCTTCAGAACAATAGCCCGTTCGAGCGACCGGAACACGGTAATAAAGGAGATCATGAAAAACGACGAGATGAAGAAGCGGGGCAAGGAGGCGACCGATGCCGCAAAGCAGTGCACCACCCTTATCCACCGCCTGCCCCCACACGTCGTGAAACCGCTCGCCGAAGAATCGGTCAACGAACGTGCGGTCTTTGAAGCAGCACAGGCGTTCCTCGAACAGGAGTTCGGCGTCCCGGTCCATATTGCCGATGCGGAATCGAGCGAACATGCCAAAGGGGCCACTGCCCTGCCGTTCAAACCGGCGATCATAATCGAATAATTTTTCTCTTTTCGTTTTTAAAAGAGGTTGATCAAGTTGCCGGACTTCTTTAAAGTGTGCTCTTTGGGGCTACCACCCATGCAACTGCACACGAAAAATAAATCGAGCCCTCCCCGCATCAGGGCCTCTCCGAGGCACGGCGGGGCAGGGGACATTTTGGGAGTGCGGTAGTTCCTGATCCGCTGCGGGGGCGCCCCTTCGGGGGCGGCGGCACTCATCGCAGTACGGGTATGGAGACGACAGGGCCCTCATCAGGATCTCTTTAAAAAAACTCACGTCACCGGTTCCCCGCAGAACCCGTGGGATGCCAGAATCGCGGATACCCGCTGCAACCACGCAGGATCGCTGCACGGGGATGCCGGGTAGGGCAGGGATTTGATCTCGTCATTCCAGATTCGGGCAAGTACGGGATCGGAGGTCTGGATATCCGCTCTTCCAACCATCCGGCCTGCAACATCCCCGTGGGAATTCCGGATGACCATGTGGTAGCACCGGAATTCCCGGCAAATCTCCGGCCGTGTCGGGTAGATTGCACAAACAAAGCCCGGCCCCGCAGGGTTCCTGCAGAGAAAGGTACACCCGGGGCGGGAACCAGGGGTGTCAGCGTGACCGGAAATGTATTCCTCATTGATCGCTTCTGCGAACTCGGGCTGCACGTGCACCGGGAATACCTCGCCCTTGATGCCGTTTTTGCAGTAATAATCCTGTTCTGTAAGCTGCCGCACAATCCTGATATATGCGCCAAGGCTGGTGCAGCACTTTCCGCAGCCGTCGCAGACAAAAGGTTCCATGCCCATATCACATATCCGCCATCAGCCTAATGCAGGATCAAATGGTAAAAAATGGGAAGTTATTCCCCATCCACGCTCTTTGCCCGCTTTACACGCTCCTTCGTCGAAAATCCTGTCGCTGCGTCCA
>CAWEFI010000019.1:0-32576 GCA_963808285.1 uncultured Methanoregulaceae archaeon | reverse complement strand
GCTGGGCATCCAACGAGGCCCCCCGCGGTACCGATGTCCACATTACACGCGTAAAGGACTGGAAGGTCCAGTACTTCAGCATGCTCGTCCCGACCACCTGGAACTTTGCGACCTGCAGCGCCGCACTCAAGGGTGCGCCCTGGCAGCTCGCCGAAGTCATCATGCGCGGGTACGACCCCTGTGTGTCATGTGCAACCCACATGATCGTCGTGGATGAGGACAACAAGTTAGTGGCTCAGAAGCTCATCCAGTGAGTAGCCCCACCATGCTGTATCCGGAGATCGTGGTTGCAGGGTGTGGAAACCCCCTGTTTGCCGATGACGGCTTTGGCCCGGGAGTAATCGAAGAGATGGAAAAACTCACGCTTCCCGACAATGTAATGATAGTGGACGCGGGCCTTGGCGGCCCGCACTTTATTTTTACACTGCTCGACCCGGAAGTGACAAAGAAACTCGTGATCGTTGATATTGCTGATTATGGGGCGGAGCCGGGATCGATTACCAAGCTCCGCGTGGAGGATCTCCCCCCGGGATCGTATCGCGATGCCCACTCGTGGGATCTCACCGAACCATTGCAGCGTATCAAAGACATGATAGAAATAACGGTCATCGGATGCCAGCCGGCAAGGGTTACATCCCCGGAATTTGAGATCGGGCTTTCGGAAGAAGTCCAGAAAGCGATCCCGAAGACCATCCGGGTGATACTGGAAACAATCGGAGTGGATTATGGGACTACTATCAAGTGTATTCAAGAAGAACGCCAGCCCGGAACCGCCAAAACCGCTGCGGCTCCCTCAAAATCAGCTGACGTTGCAGTAAAACCAGCAGAAACAAAAAAGGAGGTTAAGCCTGTGGCTGATAAGATTACATTAGGTTACACACACCTGAGTGGGTGTACCGGTTGCACTGTGGCACTCGCAGACAACTATGCCGGATTATTAACTCTCCTCGACAGATATGTCGACCTGAAATATATGCCAACCCTTGCAGATGTCAGGCATGTCCAGAAGGTCGATGTTTCATTTGTCGAAGGTTCATGTTGTATTAACGACAAACTCGCAGTAGAGGAACTCAAGGAAACCCGTGAGAAGTCAGCAGTGGTCGTCGCCCTTGGCGGCTGCGCCTGCTACGGCAACATTACCCGGTTCTCCCGCGGTGGCCAGCAGAACCAGCCGGCCCACGAAGCATACCTTCCGATCGGCGATATCATCAAGGTCGACGTGTACATCCCCGGATGCGCACCTACCCCGCAGATGATCAGGAACGTCGCAGTCATGGCGTACCTGCTCCTCAAGGGAACCAAGGAACAGAAAGACCTCGCGACTGCATTCCTCAAGCCCCTCATGATGGCGGCAAACGAAGGAACCAGCGCCTGCTTCTGCGACCTGATGACCAAGGTCATCAACCAGGGTCTCTGCATGGGATGCGGCAGCTGTGCATCAGCCTGCCCGGTCAATGCAATTACCCACGAGTACGGCAAGCCCCAGGGCGAGCGCGACCTGTGCATCAAGTGCGGCGCGTGCTACAACCAATGCCCGCGGAGCTGGTTCAGCTTCGATGTTGTCGAGAACTATGAGGCGATCAACGAGGCCATCATGGCGGCACTCCAGTGAAGGTGATTGAAATGGGAGCAGAACTCGGTAAATACAAAGCATGCGTCTCAGCACGAAGCACCGACAAGGAGATTCTCAAGCACGCCCAGGACGGCGGCATTGTTACATCCCTCTTCGGGTATGCACTCGACGCAGGTATCATTGACGGCGCAATTGTCGCTGCAACCAAGGAATTCGCGCACAAGCACCCGGAAAAAGCCATGAGGGACAACTCGAATATGGAGTTCCATGAACCCTGGAGACCAATTCCGGTCATTGTCACATCAAAGGCGGATCTGCTTGCAGCAGCAGGCACCAAGTACAACATCAGCCCGAACGTCTCCATGATCAAGGAGGCAACCCGCAGCTTCGGCCTGGATAAGGTCGGTATCGTCGGAACCCCCTGCCAGATGCAGGCAATCCGGAAACTCCAGCTCTACCCGATCGGTGCCCGTGATGTTGGCGCCAGCATTGCACTCGCAGTCGGTATCTTCTGCATGGAGAATTTCCCGTACCAGAGCATCCTCCAGCTCGTGGAAGACCACGCGGCAATGAAGCTCGAGGCCGTCAAGAAGATGGAGATCGGCAAGGGCAAGTTCTGGGTCTACGGCAAGCGCGGACAGGTCGTCCAGCTGCCACTCAAGGTAACCCACAAGTACGAACAGCCCGGCTGCCACGTATGCCTCGACTACGTTGCAAACCTCGGTGACATCTCCACCGGTTCCGTTGGCAGCCCCGACGGCTGGTCCACTGTCTTTGTCAGGTCAAAGATCGGTGACGCAGTCTGGGCAAAGGCAATGGCAGACGGTGTCTTCGAGACCCAACCCATCGAGAAGGTCAAGCCCGGCCTTGAACTCGTGACCAAGCTCGCAAACGAGAAGATCACGAAGAACAAGAATACGGTCGAAGCCCGCAAGACCTTCGGCGTAGGCAAGGCTCTCCGGAACCCCTACATCTAAACCCACCTTTTTTTGATGAGTTCACCTGCAGACAGGTGCAGGTACGGTAAAATAAAAATGGCCGGACCACAGGCGCCGCCGGCGACCCTGCCGGGCAAAGGAGACCCGTCTCGTCCACAGGAATTTCAAGGGATTCATGGCTTCAGGGCTCAAAGGATCCCTGATACATTCAACAGCTAAACGCTGGTGCATGCGTACCGGGCAGGGGCAAACCACCAGAACGCGCTGAAAGTCCAGGTTTGATCGTCCTTTTGGATCCCGGGGATCATTTCCCCCAGTCTTTGATCTCCCGGATCGAGGCGCCCGGCGTGAGGTGGAGAAAAAAACCCGCTACCGCACCCTGCAGCGCGGCCTCCTTTGACGGGTAGCTCCCGTTATCCCGGTAATAGTCCTTTGCGCCTTTTTCCCGCACGGCAAGGTTTGCGGTGCCAACGTACTGGTCCCCGGTCCGGATAATCCTGATCCTGAGAGGGACCTCAACATCCCTGACATCGAGCTCGTAGGTCCCGACCGTTTCGCGTATCTGCCTGATGTCCGGGTACTGCCGGGCGAGATCGTCATCCGGTATAGGTGTCACAACCGGTCTGTTGCCTGCCGGAAATGAAAAAGAGATCCATTTCCCCTGCTTTCGCGACCGCTTCCCCGGCAGCGGGAATGAGAGGGTATCTTTTCCAGGCCTGCATGTGTAATAAACTCCCGGTGAGTTTATACAAATCAGGGCGGTGACGGGAGACAAGGAAGTGAAACTGGCGGCTGAATACGACAGGAAAAAAGAAAAGGTAAGGGTTGGGCATCATTGTACACGACTGGCATCTAAAAGTACCAAAAACCCTTTTTCCACACGTGCTGCAAGAAAAAACATCCGGCACACAGAACCGCAGTCTTTATGCCACTGCCGTATTTATTCACTAAGAAGTACATGACCAGAAAATGCGGGAACTGCGGCGCTCCCGCTCCCGACAGCAACTCACAGTTTTGCGACCTTTGCGGGGCGCCGCTCAAAGAAGAGCAGGTATCACCGCAGGGGTTGCCGGTCTGCCCGGCCTGCGGGGCCATCGTCTCCGACAGGAAAGCTCAGTTCTGCGACCTGTGCGGCGCACAGCTGGCAAAACCGGTCTGCCCGGTCTGCGGGAACCCGGCCCCTGCCTCGCATTCGAAGTTCTGCACCCGGTGCGGCGCCACGTTTGCACGGGTACTGCCGGGTGCACCCCGTGCTCCTGCCGCGACGGCACCACCCGTGCCCGCACCTGTGGTTGTCAAGATCAGGAAAGGGCGCCTCCCGGTGCTTGATGACCCTTCAGGAGAATGGGACCCCTGGTCTGATGGTGACCCGGCATTCGATGTACAGATGGCGCCACCGCAGGTGCCCCTGCAGGAGCAACCACAGGTGGAGAAGCGGTATGCGCACCTCCCGCTCGCTGCTGATGGGCCGGCGCAACCTGCGACAGGGATCTCGTACCAGGAAGCACAGGGTTCCCGGCCCAGGAAAAAGTATTCCCACCTGCCCCTGATCGCCGACGAATTAAAAGCGGATATCGAACACCGCGCCGCTCCCGATGATGCGGAAAGCGGGGGACCCGGGCGGAAGGGCAGGCAGGGAAAAAAGAAAGGCCTGTTCGGGTTCAAGTAACCCGCCAAGAAAGTGCGCCGAAAGCAGTTTTTACCGACGTTCTTTTTTCGCTCTGGAGAACTCCATGTTTTTCTATAAAAAGGATTCCGCACAGATTGAAGGGGGGGACCGTGCCTGTTCCCCTGAACCGCCCCTGCGCTTTGTGATGATATTGTATTACCTTCTTTAGGGATTATCGCTGCATGGGGGATGCCTACAGCGGCGGGGACGGAGGCATAAAAATACTGTAGCCCCCAAGAGCGTTAAGAGAAATATTTTGAGGATTTCTACAGATCCTCTTGTTTTTTAGATCTTCACTGACCGGTCTTCACGCGAAGTACCCGGTGATATTATGGAAGATCGTCATGTTGAGCGATTCTTCAGGGATCCGATCCCCGCTGCGCCTCTGCTGCTCCCGGAGAAGCGGCCAGTCGTAGAGGTTGGTAAATTCCATCGCCCGCTCGGGATGCGGCATCATGCCCAGCACCTTGCCGTCAGCCGAAGTGATGCCGGCGATGTCTTCCACCGAACCGTTCGGGTTGAAGGGATACTCGCCACCGGCCGGGCTCAGGTCCTCCCGGCAGTAGGAAAACGCGATCTGCCGGTGCTTTCTGATGCGCTGGAGGGTTGACGGGGAGCAGGAGAAGTTGCCTTCGCCATGGGAGACCGGGCACCAGAGATTCACGACGCCGTGCGTCCAGATGTTCTCGGCCGCAGGTTTGATGGTCACAAACCGGCACTCGAGCCTCCCGCCCCGGTTGGGCATCAGGGCAATATCCCGGGAGTACGTCCGATCGAACGCGGGGACAAGCCCGAGGTTCGCCAGGATCTGGAACCCGTTGCAGATCCCCAGTATGAGGTTATCGCCGTCGAGGAATTCCAGAAGATCGTCCCAGAGGTTGTTTCTCACCCGGTTCGCGTACGCATTGCCGGCGCCGGTATCGTCACCGTAGGAAAAACCGCCGGGGAAGACCAGAAGCCGGTAATCAGACAGCCGCTGCCGGCCTGCAATCAGGTCGTTGATGTGGACAATATCGGAAGCCATGCCGGCCCGGAGGAAGGCTTCCTGAGTCTCCATCTCGGAGTTGATCCCGTACCCGCTCATGACGAGGGCCTTTTCCGGGATCATGGCCCGGCTGGATGAGAAGACGTGTGCGGCAGTCATGTCAGAACCTCCTGAAGGGCGCCTTGTAGGCCTCTTCCAGTCGTGCGATCTCCTGTTCGAGGAGCAGCGTTCGGCCGGTTATCCGGAGGCGGCTCCCCCCGGTTTTGCCCAGTAGCAGCGCATCGGCGCCGAGCATCCGCTCGAAAGCCCGCTTGTGATCCGGCGCGACCGTGACCACGAACCGCGCAAGTGTCTCGGAGAAGAGGAAAAAGTCCGGGCGCAGGGTGCCGGGAATCGTAATATCCATCCCGAGCCGGCCGGCGATGGCCACTTTCGCGAGCGCGACGCCCAATCCCCCGTGGCTGACCGGGTATGCCGATGCGACCAGCTCATGGGCGATTGCGTCAGTAAGCCTGAGGTAGCACGTCCGTGCCGCTGCTGCGTCAAGCCGGGGCACCGTGGCACCGGGATACCCGAGATGGGCGAAATATTCCGACCCGCCCAGTTCTTCCTCCGTCGTGCCGATCACGTACACGAGGTCTCCGGCAACCTTCGCATCGAGCGAGACCGCCTTTGCCACATCACCGTGGATGCCGATGGACGAGATAAGGAGGGTGGGCGGGACGGAGACCCTGACCCGGTTGTTCTCCGCATCGTATCCCGAGAAATCATTGAACATGCTGTCTTTCCCGGAGATAAACGGCGTCCCGAACGCTTTTGCGTAATCGTAGCACCCTTTTGCCGCCTGCTTGAGCTGCCAGAGCCGCTCCGGTTCATCGGACGAGCACCAGCAGAAATTGTCGAGGAGCGCGATCGCTTCGGGGGAAATGCCCAGCGCGACAAGCCCCCGGATCGCCGTGTCGATGGCGGCCCCGGCCATCCGGTACGGGTCGATCTCGGAGTACGCGGGGAAGAGCGCCTGCGAGAGCCCGACGCCTTTTTTCGAGCCAGGCACTACCTTGGTGAGCGTTGCGACCGACTGCACCCGGCCCTTCCCCTGCACCGGGCCGAGCACGTGGCCGCCCTGCACGGTATGGTCGTACTGGATTGTTACAAACTCGGTCGAGCAGATATTCCTTCGCCCGAGCATCGCGATAAGAGTGTCGTCAAGCCTCACGGGGCAGGGCAGGTCCGGCCCGGGATACGTCTTCTGCACCTGGACGGTGGTGAGGTGTTTTCTGGGCAGGCCGTCGTGCAGGAACGCAAGATCGATGTCCATGACGGTCGATCCGTGGTAATCCACCACGCACCTTCCCGTATCCGTGAAGCGCCCGATGACGGTCGCCTCGACCTCCCGGCGCTCCAGAAGCCCGGTAAAAGCGGCGAGTTTCTCCGGAGGGACGGCGAGCGTCATGCGCTCCTGCGATTCGGAGATCCAGATCTCCCACGGGGCCATGCCCGGGTACTTCAGGGGAACCCGGTCGAGTTCCACGTGGCAGCCGTTGCACTCTTTTGCCATCTCGGCCACCGAGCAGGACAGGCCACCGGCGCCGTTGTCCGTGATGCTCCGGTAGAGGCCCAGGTCACGGGCCTCCTTTACAATCACATCCGAGAACTTCTTCTGCGTTATCGGGTCGCCGATCTGCACTGCGGTGACGGGACTCGCCGGATCGAGGGCCTCTGAAGAGAACGTGGCGCCGTGGATGCCATCTTTACCCACCCGGCCTCCCACCATCACGATAAGGTCGCCGGGCTCTGCCTTTTTCTGGTAAAGGTTCTGCCCGTTGTGCTGCCGGGGCATCACGCCGACCGTGCCGGCAAATACGAGAGGTTTGCCCGCGTAGCGGTTGTCGAAATAACAGAAGCCCTGCGGCGTCGGGATGCCCGAGCAGTTGCCGCCCACCCCCACGCCCCGCACGACACCGTCGAGGATCTGCCGGGGGGAAAGGATGGGGCTCGCACGGTTCTTTCCCCGGAACAGTTTTGGATCGGACACCGGGTCACCGACACAGAAGCCGTAGACATTGATGCAGGGCTTGGCGCCGAGGCCAAAGCCGATCGTGTCCCGGTTCACGCCGACAATCCCGGTAAGCGCCCCGCCGAACGGGTCAAGGGCGGAGGGCGAGTTGTGGGTCTCGACCTTGTGGGTCACCAGGTACTTGTCATCGAAAATAATCGCGCCGGAGTTATCGGTAAAGACCGTGACGCAGATATCGCGGTCGCCCTTCTCCGCCCGGATCTCGTTTGTCGCCGCCTGGATGCAGGTCCTGTAGAGCCCATTCGGGATATCGTCGTCCATCGCGGAGGCAAAGATCGTGTGCTTGCAGTGCTCGCTCCAGGTCTGCGCAAGGGATTCGAGTTCTACATCGGTTGGTTTTCGGTCCTGCCGGTCGAAATAGTCCCGGATCGCGTGGAGCTGGGCGAGGTCGAGCGCGAGCGGCCCCCGTCGCTGGCCGGTCTGCGGGTCGCAGATCCCCTCCTTTCCCAGCCGTGCGAGATCCCCGTCCGGGATAGCAAGGTCCACCGTTCCTGCGGCCGGCAGCTCGTGAAGCCTGACCTGCGGGACGACCCGGTCCATCCCCTTCTCCCCGTACTCCTGCCGGGTCTTTGTGCTCACCCGGTTCACGAGCGGGTTTGCAAGCGTCGCCGCGAGCCGTGCAAGCATGTCGGGCGCGAGCCTGCCGCGGACAAAATAGAGCTCCGATGAGGAGACCATCTCACCCTCCCCGAATTTAATCCCGAGGTAGTCCTCGATCGTCTGCCGGGCGGTCGTGCCCACGTTGTCAGTCACGCCCGGCAAAAACCCGACCTCGATCGCGTAATCAAACAGGGCCGTTGTCGCTTCGTCCACCACGAAGTCCTGCACCACGGGGTTGATCAGCCGGGCGCCGATCTCCTGCAGCTCATCCCTTTGTATGTCCCGGCGTTCGGTCGCTACCGTATAGACATCGACAATCTGCAACTCGTCGATCAAAAACCCGAGCGACCGGATCCGGTCCGTGCGGATTTTCTCACGGGGATCTTTTTTATAGTGAACTTCTATGCGGTGGACAAAAGAAGCCATGGATACCGGTTTGCCCTAAAAGGAGAAAATACGTACCGTCCCGGCAGGAGGCCGGGCTCTCCTCTCCACGAATCCATCCGCCCCTTCCTAAATACAGGGAAGGGATTACCGTCTGACGCAGGCACAAGAGAGGACGTGATCAGGGAGCCGGACGGGTTACGGTCACCGGTTCCACCATTGCGTTGATCATGAGGTCAAACGGCACCGTACCCATCCAGCCGGCCCGCTCGAACATGCTCTGGAAGCAGACGCCGACCACTTTTGCCCCGGTGTGCCGGGCGGCGAGGTCGCGGACCTGCTCCTTTGTGACCGGCATCAGGGGCATCGCAAGCCCGCCCATGACAACGATCACGCGTGGGGTCACTGCAACGTGTTCACCCGAGGCCTGCATCCCCACATCGGGAATATCATGGATCGCGTGCGCATTTTTCTCATCGAGCAGCGGCACGAAGGCCTGCCTGACATGCAGGCCACGGATCGCTACCGCCAGCAGTTCGACAAACGGCGTGCAGGTGCCGACGCACCCGTAGTAGACGATCTGATCGTTCTCACCGGGACTGAGGCTGTTGATGTACTCCTTGTACGGGCGCAGGATGCCGGGGATGCCGCGAAGGGTCTCGTGTTCTGCCATAGATCTACCATCCGGTGCAGAAGAGTATTAAGAATGCCGGCCCGGTCCGCCCTGCCTTTCTCACCGGAACCGGTCATCGGACCGCGTATTTTGTGCGTTGTGGGCGACGTGCTCGAGCCACCCGCAGCGCTCGCCAGGGTATGCATCGAACGCCGGCACATAGGGTTTGATATCCAGCAGCGGCGTTCCGTCAAGGATGTCCACGTCCTCGATCGTGAGCACGCAGCCGTCAATGCCCACAAGCCTGACGACCGAGAGGCCGATCGCGTTGGGGCGTTTCGGCGACCGTGTCGCAAAGATGCCGCGGGGAGCGGGATCGAGGAAGGGGATGACCGCGAGGCTGGAACCCGTGCTCATGTGCAGGGCGTAGAGCAGGATAATCCGGGAGAAACCGTCGAGGTCGGCAAGTCCCCCGCAGAGGTCGCTCCTGAGCTCGATCGTGCCCCGGACACCCCGGGCCCCGGACGGCTGGATGGGCATGCCGGCGATATCCGTAAACGGCGAATGGATCGTACCGATCGGCATGTAAGAAAAAGCCGGGCCGGGTGCATCGTGCATGCTTATGTATCAATGCGTCAAGGTAAAAAAACCCCTTTACCCGGGCCGGGAACTACTTTAGGTACAACGATCAACGCTCCTCTCAGGGCAGGCAGCATGGTACGGGAACCATTTTTCTCTACGGAAAAACTCGCGATCATCAACGAGGATATTTTTACCACCCGGTGTATCCCCTCACGGGGCATCGACCTTGTGGTCACCTCGCCGCCGTACAACGTGGACATCAGGTACAATTCCCACGATGACCGGCTCACGTACGGGGAGTACCTTGGTTTCTCGAAGCGCTGGATGAAGCGCTGTTACGGCTGGCTCAGGGACGACGGCCGGTTCTGCCTCAATATCCCGCTCGATAAGAATAAGGACGGCCAGCAGAGCGTGGGTGCCGATCTCACCACGATCGCAAAGGAGTGCGGGTTTTCCTACCACTCCACGATCGTCTGGAACGAGGGCAACATCTCGCGCCGGACCGCGTGGGGCTCATGGGCGAGCGCATCTGCGCCGTATGTGATCGCCCCCGTAGAGCTGATCGTGGTGCTGTACCGGAATTCATGGAAGAAGACCAGCGGCTCGCGGCAGTCGGACATCTCAAAACAGGAATTCATGGACTGGACGAACGGGCTCTGGACATTCAATGGCGAGCGCAGGACAAAGATCGGTCATCCCGCCCCCTTCCCGGTCGAGCTGCCGCTGCGCTGCATGAAACTCTTCTCGTTTGTCGGCGACACCGTGCTGGATCCCTTCATGGGAAGCGGGAGTACGCTCCTCGCCGCCTCGCGGTGCAACCGCAGGGGACTCGGGATCGAGATCGACCCGCATTACTGTGAGATCGCGGTACGCCGGATCGCTGACGAGGGGCGGGAAGAATAAGGGCAATCCGGGAGGGAGGGTGCTGGTTTTTTCTCCTGGTTCACCCGTAACGGGTAATTGATGGCATCTGGTGTGCTGATTATGATTGCACACTGCATACAATTCAATCGTTATTTTATCGTAGCATAAAGAGAAAACGGGAGACAGGGAAACCTTGCCTCTTTTTTCATTTGACCTATACACCCCCGGTCAGGGAAGAAAAAAGCCAACGGAAACGGCAGGTTATCCGATTTCCTGGCAGGGAGGATGGATCAAATATTCAGCACCTGTTTGCAGTCCGGGCGCACACGAAGCGTATCGAAGGTATTAACGGGTGAAATTTTATAATGGTATATGGATGGATGCAAGATCCGAACCGACACCGTTTGATCAGAGGCTCTTTGTTATCTTCATCGCCACGTTTGCAGCGATGACAGTGTTCGAATTTGCCGGGCAGTACCTTTACCCGTACCCTCCCGACTGGCGCTCGAACCTGATCACGAGCCTCTTCACGAGCGGGCTTGCTGTCATCATTGCCTACTTCCCACTCAAGGCCTACTATGACATGAATACCCAGCTCCTCTCTGAGGTGGCGAGACGCCATGGTGTGGAGATGCAATTGCGGGAGCAAAAGGAGCGCCTGAAAAAGACCAACAAAAAACTCACGATGCTCTCAACGATCACGCGGCACGACATCAAGAACACGCTGACCGGCCTCGTCGGGTTCCTGCAGCTGGTCAAAAATGAGGTCGCGGACAACCCGCATCTGCAGGAGCACCTCAATAAACTGATGGAATGCAGCGAAACCATTGAACAACAGATCGAGTTCACCCGGTATTACGAGGAACTGGGAACGGGAACTGCAGGCTGGTACGATGTACAGAAAGGTGTTCTCGATGAGGCACGACAGTTGTCCCTGGAGGGAATTACCCTTGATCCGGGACCGTCCGGCCTTTCGATCTATGCGGACCCGTTGATCAGCAAAGTCTATTATAACCTGATAGAAAACGCGATCCGGCACGGCGGGCACGTCACGGCGATATCGTTTACCGCAACCGAATCGGACAATGGCCTCGTGATCAGCTGTTTTGACAACGGCAATGGGATTCTGCCGTCAGAGAAAGAGGCCATCTTCCTCCGGGGACACGGAGGAAATACCGGCCTTGGCCTGTTTTTGATCCGGGAGATCCTCGCGATTACCGGGATCAGCATAAAGGAGACCGGGACGTTTGGCACCGGTGCACGGTTTGAAATCCTGGTCCCCAAAGGGGGATACCTGCTTATGGCCGGATGAATTTTATTGCCAGTATTTTTGTTTTCGGGCCTTGGTTCGGGCAGGATGTATAACCCGGTTAAGGGCTGGAATGCATCTCTGTCCTGACGTATTCCGGAAGACACTGTTTACTGCTTTTTGAGCTGGTAATCCGGACTGGCCGGAATAAAATTCCTTATGGCGACTCATAAGAAAAACGGCTCCGGAGGACCCCCTGATTTTCATCAATTCACAAAACACGTGTTAACGGAGGGGAGAGTGCCTCTCCCCCCCGGACTGCCCTGCTGTTTTCGCGATGATGGGTGTCTTTCCTTCTCTAGTATTATCGCTCTAGTAAGGATGCCCCGGTGGCGGATAAGGGGAAAGGATCAACCAAAAAATCAACACACGAAAACTCTCTGGCCCACCGTGCCCCTGATGGGCCCTGATGCGGGAAACCTCTCACATTTTTACCGGTTTTTATAGTTCCGCAATGAACACAACCGGCTCATTCCATTTCCCGGAATCTGATTGCGTATTAAAAAAAAATAGTCCTGCCGGTGCCTATACGGCAGCGGCGGGAGTAATAGTCGTTATTGCCGTGGCCCGGTGGGCGTGCGCAGCCCGGTAGTCCTTCACGGTGCTGACGAACTGCTGGTTGAGCGTCGCGAGCTCCTGGTTTGCCGCCTTGATTGCACTCTCGTCACGGCTGGTGAGTGCCGCGTTCAGCGCCGTGCCTTCCTGCTGGATCTGGTTCTCGATCGCCTGTGCCTGCGAAACGTCGATGCCTCTTGCGGTCAGGTTCGCAAGCACACCGGTCCGGCGCTGGTCGTTTGCTGCGAACTCATCCATGCGGGCGGTCTGCCGGTCCGTCCACCATGTGTTCTCAAGGGTCTGGAGCGTTCCCGACTGTGCCATGACCGAGGCGTTGACACTCGCCGAGAGGGCTTTTGAGGTACCGTTGTACTCCCTGATCGAGGATTTTGCCATCGTCATGAAGTCCTTGCGGTCCGCACGTAACTGCGTCTCTGCATCCCGGATCTGGTCGCCGGTGGTCATCGACTGCACTGACGTTGCGGTGCCGGTGAACTGCGATTTGATGGAGGAGAGCTGGCTGGTCCCGTCCCCGTTGCTGATCGTACCGATGTAGCTGATCGCCCCTTCCATCTGCGCCTGCCCTTTTGCCCCGGCATAGGCCACGAAGGCCTGCATCGCGGCGATGTGTTCAGGGTTGGTGTTCCATGCGGTCCCGTTCACGGGAGCAGCTCCTGCCGGCATGACCGCCGCAATGAGACAGATCATGCAGAGGCTGCCAATCAGAATTATCCTTGTGTGGTTCATCTTTTTCACCTGGATATTGTTTCCGTATGATGGCCCCGCAACCTCTTTTGCGGGGACTCATCTGCCCCTGATGTTGCAGGCCCGGGGGTATATATTTCCATGATTGCCCGGGTAACGCAATTGAACCGCCGGGTTAGAACAAAGAAACCGGTTGGGACATGCCCCGGGCCGGAAAAAGCGGGAGAATAATTCCTCCCTGCATGGGCGGCTGCGGCGTATTTTGCCGACAGGAAAGGCTGTATACCGTCCCACGAAACAGTATGGATCATGCAATACACAATAGTCCTTGAACCCAACGACGGAGGCGGCTTTACCGCCCGCTGCGTTGAGATCCCGGGGACCGTTTGCCAGGGTGCGAACAAAGGCGAAGCGCTCGCCCGGCTCAAAGAGGCGATCGGGCAGGTGCAGCAGGCCCAGCAGGCTGACCTGCACCGCACGATCCAGTCCCTCTCATCCGAGATCATCAGGATTGAAGTAGCCGATGCCGCGTAACCCTGCTTCGCATCAACCGGGGGTTTACCCCCACTGAAATTTATAACAATTTTTCAAGAATTTCGCCGGCATCGCGCACATACCTTGTACATTTTGTGTGGAAGAGATCCTTCTCCCGGGCGATGGCGAGCTCTTTTGGATCGCCGAGGTTGTGGCCGATCAGGTCCGTGCAGCCGATCGCATGGTTCCGGTGCAAAAACTCGGTGATGAACGCGTTCGCGACCGCGTAGGTCTTCTCCTTCGCGGCGAGGTCGTCGATCGCTGTCCGGCCGTACTTCATCCCGATCACCATGAGCACACCGGTGACCGCCCCGCAGGTGTTGCCCGTGTGCGCCATACCGCCGCCAAAGCTGCAGGAGAGCCTGAGCATCGTCTCGCGATCGACACCGAAATCCCCGGTAAATGCGGCAGCGACTGCCTGCGAGCAGGAGTACCCGCCGGTAAATGCGGCCACCGCATCATCAGCCCGTGTCAGGGTCATGGTAGCGTGATTGTTCCCCGGGACAGATAATGAGCACGGTGGGGCCATCCTTCCTCTGGCCCGCCACACGGGTTTCTTAAAAAAAAGGCATAAACCGATCTGGTTTACACCGGGATGATGAAAATCGTTTGAACGGATGTGAGGGTGCATTCGCCTCATGGCCTCTCCGGGGCACGGCAGGGCAGGGAAGTTTTTGTATTATTTTATGGTGACTGATCCGCCGCGGGGGCTTCCTGCCAGGGGCGGCTGAGTCCATCGTTCTTGGGGGGAGGTAACAATCTCCTCATCCTATCGGAATGTTTTGATTTTCAGAGCAGACACCTTATTTTTTAGTTGCGCGGGCCAATATAGTACCAATCAGTTTTTACGTGCAGGCGTACCATGACGTTTTCCTTTGCCCGGCGGATCCAGCATGCCCCGGCATCGTTTCTCGGGGAGCTTTTCAGGGTCTCTGCCGATTCCTCGATCATCTCGTTCGCCGGCGGACTTCCCTCGTCCGCCCTGATCGATGCGGAGGGGCTTTCCGATGCTGCACGTGACATCTTTGCCACCGATCCCCGCACCGCCCTGCAATACTCGACGACCGACGGCTACCTGCCGTTGCGGGAATATATCGCGGCACGGTACCGCCGGCGGCTCGGGGTCCCCGCGACCGCCGGGGAGATCCAGATCACCAACGGATCACAGCAGTGCCTCGACCTCTTCGCCAAAATATTCCTGAACGCCGGCGACCGGGTGGGCATGGAGCGGCCGGGTACCTCGGGGCGATCGAGGCCTTCTCGCTCTACGAGCCGGTGTTTGAGACCGTGCGGCTCGACAGCGAAGGACCGGATCCCGGGATGTTTGAAAAAATGCTCGTGGAGAGACCGGTAAAATTTTTCTACGGTATTCCCAACTCCCAGAACCCCTCGGGCTGCACGTATTCGCCGGAGCGGCGCAGGGAGATCGCGGGAATCCTCGACGGCACGGACACTGTCTTCTACGAGGACGACGCGTTCGGTGAGCTCTTCTTTGACGGGAAGGCCCGGCTGCCGGTGAAACGCTTCCTCCCTGGCCAGGCAGTGATCTCCGGATCATTCTCCAAGATCACGGCGCCGGGGATGCGGATCGGGTGGATGTACGCCCCCGAGGAGATCCTCACGGCGTTCAATACCGCAAAGCAGGCCGCAGACCTGCACTCGAATTTCCTCTGCCAGCAGATCCTGCACCGGTACCTGACAACGCACGATCTCGATGCCCACATACAGAAGATCGTCGCGGTCTACGGCCGTCAGTGCCGGCTGATGTGCGACCTTTTCGATGACCTGATGCCCACCCTCTCCCACACGACGCCCGAGGGGGGAATGTTCCTCACCGCGACGTTGCCTGCCGGCCTGCGTGCGATGAAGGTCTTCGAAGAGGGGGTCCGGCAGAAAGTAGCGGTGCTGCCCGGCATGCCGTTCTTTGTCGATGGCGGCGGCACCGGTATGATCCGGCTCAACTTCTCCAATGCCGACGAGGAGAAGATCAACGAGGGCATGCACCGGCTTGCCGGGGTCATAAAAGGGCTTTCCTGAAGGGCGGTCTGGCAGCCGTGCCGGATCGTTTTTCACTATTCGCCCAAGGCATCTCTTTTCGCAAACTTTTTTTTCACCGGGAACACCCGGGTACTCCATGACGCTGCAACGAACGTATCCCGCTTTCGTCCTTCTCGCGTGTGCCCTGCTCCTTGCCTGCGGGTGCACGCAGCCTGCCGGTACCGCGACGGCCCAGAGCCCTGCCGTCGCGGCGCCGGGAACCACCGGATCCCCGGCACCTACAAACGTGACGGCACCTGCCGCAGTGGAACACGTCCTGCTCGAGACGACGATGGGTAACATCACCATCGCGCTCGATCCCGATATGCCGATCACTGCCGGCAACTTCGAAAAACTCGCGAGAAGCGGGTTTTACGACGGGGTCATCTTCCACCGCGTGATCCCCGGGTTTATGATCCAGGGCGGCGACCCCACCGGCACCGGGTTCGGCGGGCCCGGCTACACCATCCCCGATGAGTTCACGGCCCACAACCACAACGCCCGGGGCACGGTCGCGATGGCGAACGCGGGGCCGAACACCGGAGGTTCGCAGTTCTTTATCAACCTCGTGGATAACGGCCGCCTCGATGCGAACTATCCGGTCTTCGGGACGGTCACCGCCGGGATGGACGTGGTGGATGCCATAGCAAACGTGGCCAGAGATGCAAATAACCGGCCGCTCACGAACGTTACGATCCTGCACGCGGAGATGGTGTGAGGGTTTCACTGACTGGCCAGGATCATACCTTTTTTCTGCCCGGCGCCGTTCGTCGGGGCAGGTGGATCCCGGTAATGGGAGATGTGTTCCATTCCCGCACAACAAAGAATATCTCCTGCATGCAATACTCCCTGCAACCATGACACCAGCACAGGAACCCGGTAAACGGGTACGGCTCGAAACGACCATGGGCACCATCACGATCACGCTCGATCCTGAAATGCCGATCACCGCCGGCAACTTCGAAACGCTCGCAAAGAAAGGCTACTACGACGGCGTCATCTTCCACCGCGTGATCGCCGGGTTCATGATCCAAGGCGGCGACCCCACCGGCACAGGGTGTGGCGGGCCCGGCTATGCGATCAAGGACGAGTTCACGGGCCACAACCGGAACGACCGGGGCACCCTCTCGATGGCAAACGCCGGCCCGAATACCGGAGGCTCGCAGTTCTTCATCAACCTGGTCAACAACAACTTCCTCGACGGTAAGCACCCGGTATTCGGGAAAGTTGTCGAAGGCATGGACATCGTGGACAGGATTGCCTGCACCACGACCGACTCAAACGACCGGCCAAAAGAGAGGGTTGCGATCCTCCACGCGGTCGTGGAGTAAGCACTTGCGGGATAAAACCGGGTTGTTTCTTTTTTTTTGGGGGGGGTGGCACCGGCTTTTTATCAGCTCTAAATGCCCCGTACCATGAAAACTGATAACCAATTATGAGAGTTCCCCACCTCAGGGCCTCTTCGAGGCACGGCGGGGCAAGGGAATTTTTTTTGTATTGCGTTTCGCTATCGATCCGCCGCGGGGGCGTCCCTTCGGGGGCGGCGGCATTCATCATACGTGCGGTGGTGCGTGGAAACGATCTTCTCTTTATTTTCAATTATAGAAAAACTCCTTTCTCACACAGATTCAACTCATGTGCCTAAGTGGACTATCTCAATCATAGAAGTACCCTTGAGCGTGCCGGATGCCCTAGCGCAGTTCAGGCTGTTTTACCGCCGGCGTGGGGCCGGAGCGTACCGATGAACCCTTCGAGCGCGTCCCGGGCCCCGCGCCGGTCCTTTGCTGACACTGTTTGTGTCTCTGTGCCGGCAAAATGCGCTTTTGCCGCGTCCGGCTGTGCGCCGACCGCGTCGCACTTGTTGAGCAGCACCACATACGGGATGCGGGCAGCAATAATTGAGGTAGAGAGGTGCACTACGAACTCATCCACCGGGGAGGTTGCATCCACGAGCAGGATCGCCCCGTCCATGCCTTTCCCGATGATCTCCCGGGCAAACTCGAAGCGCTCCTGTCCCGGGGTGCCGTACAGGTAGACCCTTTTTTCCCCGATCTGCACCCGGCCGTAGTCGAGTGCAATGGTCGTGGAACCCCCGGCACACTCGGCCTCGATGTGCTTTGCCTGCGGGTCGAGCGTCTGGATCAGCGTGGACTTCCCCGCCCCGAACGCACCAAAAACGACAATCTTGTACTTTTCTTCTGCCATTACTGTACGATTGAGGCGGGGCGTGTTTACTGTTTCGGTCTGGCGGGGTGAAGCCTAAAGAACTGGGGGATTTTCCTTCATTACAGTTACAGGGGACTGCCATTGTGAAGTTTCGGGCAGGATATTCCGGCTCCGGAGAAGGCGCAGATGCTCTTGTCCGGCACAAACAAAAAATTACCCTGATTCCGGGGTGGGTAAAAGTCTTTACACAAAAAATCCTGTATGATTAATAAATTTTATTAACATCAACTCCAAATAAATTTGAGGGGTTAACTAATGAGCATCAACAACATCGACACCAGGCAGGTAATTGAGTACAAAAAGGAGATCCAGAAGAACCCGGCGGATGCAAAATTTACCGCGAAGATCGAAGGCGACTGGCTCTTTACAGAAGGCGGACCGCAGTTCCGGTCGGTAGTCACGGTAAAGGATGGCACCTATACCATGGAGGCCAGCCACCCGAACTTTGCCGGGCCTGCCAGCCGTCCCGGCCCGATGGCGTTTGGCCTCTTCTGGTTTGCCGCCTGCTACTCCAGCACCTTTGTCACGGAAGCTGCGATGCGCAATCTGAAACTCACCACAGTCAAGACCCGGGTAGAGGCAGACCTCGATTACACCGCACAGTTTGATCTCGGCAGGCAGCCCCTCGTGGATGCATTCCGCGTCTTTATGGACGTGAAGGGTGATGTAACCGAAGCCCAGCTCAAGGATCTCAAGGAATATTCCCTGACGCACTGCATGGGCATGTTCACCATCCAGCATGCCATCGCATTACAGGCAGAAGTCAAAAAAATCTGATATCATCGACAAGGCAGGTTGTACAACAATGACAGATTACACGGAGATGTGGACGTCACTCGGTCTTGATGTGGACGGCCATAACGCACTGCTCGCAGGTCTCGGGAAAGCCTATACCGACATTTTCCTTTCCCAGAAGAACCGCCCCGAGGGGATGAAGTACTTTGATTTTGTGATGAGCGAAGTCCACGGGCTGCGCATCAAGGAGCTCGTGGATGCAAAGGCCGAGGGCCGGAAAGTTATCGGTTCGTACTGCGTTTTTGTTCCCGAAGAGCTTGTCCTTGCCGTGGACGGTGTGGCAGTCGGGTTGTGCGCCGGTGCCGAATTAAACTTTGAAGCCGCCGAGACGCTCCTTCCCAGGAATACCTGCTCGCTTATCAAATCCGCGTTCGGGTTCAAGCTCGGGAAGCTCTGCCCCTATGTGGAGTCCTGCGATGTCATCGTCGGGGAGAATACCTGCGATGGCAAGAAGAAGGCCTACGAGATCCTCGGCCCGCTCGTAAAGGACCTCTATGTCATGGACCTCCCCCAGACAAAGTCCGATATGGGTAAGAAGTTACTCAAGGAGGAATACCGCAAATTTATCGCAAAACTTGAGAATGTGAGCGGGAAAAAGGTAACCCCGGCATCGCTTATGAAGGCAATTGAGATCGTCAACGCGAAACGGATGGCAGTCAAGCGGCTTGCCGCGATCCGCGCTGCCGATCCGGCCCCGATCTCGGGGCTTGACTCGCTGCTCATAAACCAGGTCTTCTTCCACGATGACCCGGTCCGGTTTACTGGTGCGGTCAACAAGCTCTGCGACGAACTCGAAGAGCGTGTGAAACACCACCAGGGCGTCTTCCCCAAAGGGACAACCCGGGTCATTGTCTCCGGATGCCCGATGGCCGTCCCGAACTGGAAACTGCCGATGCTTATCGAATCAGGCAACACCGTGATCGTCGGCGAGGAATCCTGCGTGGGCGAACGCGGCACCCGGTGGCTCACCGAGGTAAAGGGCGACACCGTGGACAAGATCCTCGATGCCATCACAGACCGGTATTTCAATATCGACTGCGCGGTCTTTACGCCGAACCCCTCGCGGGTAAACTACATAAAAGAGATGGCAAAAAAACTCCACGCCGATGGCGTTATCCATTACAGCCTCCAGTTCTGCCAGCCCTACATCATGGAAAGCGGGCCTGTTGAAAAAGATCTGGAGAGATCGGGCATTCCGACCCTGCGCCTGGAGACCGATTACAGCCTTGAAGATGCCGGGCAGGCTCAGGACCCGGCTCGAGGCATTCGGCGAGCGCCTGAAGAAAAAATGAGATACGCGGGAATCGACATCGGATCGCGTACCATCAAGCTTGCCGTGCTTGAAAACGGCAAACTCGTTTTTTCCCGCAAGACGGTTACCTCCTACGACCCGCTGGGGACTGCACGGGAACTTATGGACGGTGCGGCGTTTGATCGCGTCACCGCGACCGGGTACGGGCGGCACCTGATCAAAGGGCATCTTGCCTGCCCGGTAATCAGCGAGATCACCGCCTTTGTCCGGGGAGCACGCTTTTTTTCAGACGACTGCGGGTCAGTCCTTGACATCGGCGGACAGGATACCAAGGCCATTTCGCTGGACGAGAAAGGCAATCTGTGTAAATTCGAGATGAACGACCGGTGCGCCGCGGGGACCGGCCGTTTCCTCGAGGTCATGGCGACCGTGCTCGGGTTTACGTTAGAAGAGTTTTCAGTAGCGGCCCTTTCTGCCAAAAGAGCGGAAAAGATCAACAGCATGTGTACCGTATTTGCAGAATCCGAGGTCGTATCCCTTATCTCCCAGGGTGCGAATCGCAATGAAGTAGCGCTGGGGATTCACAAAGCCATCGTGAGCCGTTCCGCGGGCCTCTTAAAAAGGGTTGCACCAGCGGGGAAAATATTTTTTGCCGGAGGTGTCGCATTGAACGACTGCGCACGGACCCTTCTCGAAAACGAGATGGGCGTACCTGTTTTTGTACCCCCCGATCCCCAGATTGTCGGTGCGATCGGGGCGGCGCTCTGCGCATCAGAAAATATTTAGATTCATACCCGGTTTATTTATCAATATGGTGCCTGAATCCCCACAAGACCGGGGTCAGGCTCACCGGGTAATGGTACCAGCGTCGGGAAAATCCGGAAAGTTTGTTTGTTCTTTTGTCATGCGGGTCATCACCTCGTCTTAAAAGAACAGGATCCGCTGGTGACCTGCCTCCACCCCTTTCGGGGAGGAGAAAATCAGTTGCCCCAGTTCCTGCATCCCGATGTCCATCACGGAATTCAGTTTCGGGTTCTTGGTGATCCCCCGCCGGTGCAGCGAGGGCAGGAACGCAAAGAACTGGAGGTTATCGCTGCCGGCAACAACATCGATCAGTTCCTGCAGGTTGAAAGCCTGTGTATCCTCTTCCATCTGGTGGATGCCGGTCAGCATATATACCCCGTCCTCGATAAAGATCATCCGGGTAAGTATACCCCGCGCAGCCATGGCAACCCCGAGCGAGATTGCACCGGACGCCGTCCCGGTACCATACGGCGTACTCGTGACGAGTATTATTACCGGTGGGACATGGACCCTCTCTTCGAGGGGGAACGATGGGGGAATATCTTTTTTCAGGCGGACAGATGCGACGTTATTCCCGAGGATTACATGGTTCCGCATAAACCGGTCTATCATTTCATTGAGATCCCGGATCCGGAATGGCCTGATGGTGCATGCCGAGATCACCAGGCCTTTGCCGTCATTCCACGTGCTATACCCCCGTGCCGTGGCACTCCGGGAACAGGCAATCATCAGGCACTGTAAACCGCGTTTTGATGCCTTCCCGCTGATCTCTTCCAACCCTCCGCTGATAGTATCAAATTCCGTCGGGTTCTGATCGATGTGGCTGAGGTGGACGCCATCAAGGTACGCGTATAAGTCAACGGATGAATGGATTTCGAGGGCTGCCGCGAGGCACCGCACTGCATGCAGTGATGATCGGTGCATGTACGGCGATTCAAGCTGCAGGTACCCGATCGTGCTCGGTATCGGTTGCTCGTGCTGCCGTGCGATCTTTACCACGTCATTCCAGAAAGATTGCTGGCCGCCGACCCCGAGGCGGTTGTGGTCAATCACCTGGTCGTAGTATTTCATCTTTAAGCCTTCAACAGAAATGCCCTGGGAGGCAAGTTCCTGACGGTCGCAGATGATCCGGACGGACGGCAGCGAAAGGATAATCTCCCAAATCCGCACGGTTTCCGGATCATGGAGGCTGTAAAGTGCATCCCCGGTCAGCAGGAAACTGAAAACATCTTCCGGGGAAGATTTCGTATGGTGCAGGAGGTTTTCCGGATTGAAATTCACAAAGAAAAATTTCAGGCATCCCTCGATCCAGGAGAGCCGCTCCTGCGAAATGGCCCCGCCAAGAAGAAAGAAATGTGAGGTCATGACATGTCTCTTGCTAAGGTTGTATGACCATGATTATTATGAGTTTTGCTAAACATTTACCCAAAATAAAATGTTTGTTTTTGGAGGGGGATCTCCTCAGTGCCGGCGGAGATCGGTGGTATTCCCTGGCCGCCATCGCATCCTCTCGTGAAGATCGGACAACGGATAATGAAGGAGTGGCGGGTCAGGCAGAGAGAATTTATGACGAATTGTTCTCGGCGATCTTTTCCCTGTACTTCATCGATATGCATCACCATGTCAAACGCCGGTCCGGTAAGGCAGTATCCCTGCCGGTCGAGGGCATAGACCGGGAACCTGGCAAGTTCTTCCGGTACCGGGTGGGCGGTGAGTTTCTTGAAATTGAGCAGGTCCCGCATGTTCAGCCCGATCTTGTCGCAGAGCTCTTTGAGTTCCTGTATCCAGCGTTTCAGGTCCCGCACATCTGAACCGTCCCACTTGAAGATCTGGTAGATCTTCATATAAGCGTCCCGCTCGAGGATGATGTGGGTCGAGGTCTTGTCGGATTTTAAGTAGAAGTCAAGGAATGTCCGGACGTCCTTGGTCTGCTGGGCATTCTCGTATGCTATGGCACGGCATTCCTTGATGAGTTCCCTTGATTCCTCGGGACCGAGATTCGTACCCAGTCTGCCGATCTCATGGGAGAGTTCCTTGAGGCTCTCCTCCACATCCTTGAGCTCGCCGATCATATCCTCAAATTTCTGGTTAAGTTCCACCCCGAAAAAAGCCTCCATGTATTCTGACTGCTTCGTCATAGGTACTAATGAGTTCAGTTATACTATAATCATTAGTACAGTGATAATGTCTATCCGTTCAGACCGCCCATAATGGTATACTACTATGCCACGCCGAAGCCAAACGGTCAGCCAGGATCTCTCGACCCGGGGCGGGGTCATTACCGAACGCGATCCCAACTTCTGTATCGTGCGCCTCCGCATGCCTGCCGGTATGATCACGCCAGAACAGATCCGGGGCTTGGGAGAGATTGCAGCACGGTATGGCATCGGGCACATCCATCTCACCCCCCGCCAGACCATGGAATTCACGCATGTGGATCCTGCACAACTCGAAGCACTCGTCGATGACCTCGAGGCAAACGGCACCCCGCTGGGCGCAGAAAGGGAAGAAGTGGTGAATGTCACTGCCTGCCTGGGCACCCGTAACTGCAAGTTCGGCATCATCGACAGCGTGGGTCTTGCCGCCGAGATCGACAGGAGGTTTTTCGGCAAGGAACTCCCGGTGAAGGTAAGGATCGCGATCTCTTCCTGCCCGAACGGCTGCGAGAGCGAGCGCCTGAACGAGATCGGGATCACCGGCATCCAGCGGCCTATCCGGGACCCGGGGCTCTGCACCGGTTGTGGCACCTGCACCCGTTACTGCCGGGAAAACGCGATAGGGGTCGAGGACGGAATTATTGTCCTCCAGCAGAACAAGTGCATGGAGTGCGGGTTCTGTATCAAGCCCTGCCCGTTCCACATCATCCGGGGCGCCGACCCGGAGTACCGTATCACCGTGGGGGGACACCGGGGCCGGCACCCGAAGATCGGCCGGCACTTGATCACGGTGAAGACCCAGGAAGACGTGATCCGGGTCGTGGACAAGATCATCTACTGGATCTACCGGGCAGGCCTCGACCGGTTCGCTCCTCCCGGAGCAGCTCGAAGAGCTGGACTTTGATGAGTTCAGGAAGACGATTGTCGCCATGATCGAGGGATAAGCCCGGTTTTCTTTTTTTCTTTTTGCCCCGCAATCATTATACTCTCCCGCGCCATAGTGCCGTGTGAGACTGCAAACCGCGGTTCTCTGGGAATGATTATCATGAATATGGTGTGGGACAGGTTCGTATCCAATAGAATCCGTGAACTGGGATACGATGTCACGACACGGACAATGGCAGTAGTATTTGCGAACAAATCCAGAACCTTCCATGCGCCGGTATCCTACCCGCTCTATGCATCGATCAACCATTCACGGTTCCCGGAACGCCTCTACCGGCAGGCGATCCTTGGAAAGATCCCCGAAGTTGCCGGGAACTGATTACTGGTTTGAGGGATAACCGAAAAATCGCGGTAATAAGGGAAACCGGGCTCTATTTTTTTAAATGGTACATGTGCCGCCGTTCACGGTACCATGGTGATGAACTGCATCTTCCTGCAGCAGGATACTTCCCGGATAAAAAAAACGAACCTGCCGGCCCGTTTTTAGTAGCTGATCGTCCGCATCGCGGTAAGGGTGTCGGGTACAACCTTGCGGTAGTACCGACTTCGGGTAGCCGCAGGTGGGGCACTTCCAGTCTGCGGGGAGGGCTGCAAAGTCGGTGCCGGCCTTGATCGGCGCTGCCGACATAATCTTGCACTGGTACTGGTCCATCTCGGTCGAGTTGCACAGGATTGTCGTGAATGCCTTCGATTCTCCAACCGCCGGGTCATACACATGACCGCACATCATGCACACGTATTTGTCCATCGTGAAAACCTCATGTATTTCCTGCGTTCAGGTAACATACACCTATTATCATTTACCCTTTATTAGCGTATTGAATTTAATACCTGTCTCGCCTGCCGGGTACGGCCCGGTCCCGCCGTCCCGGCCTCCCCCCGGTTCTCCTTCCTGTTCAAAAGAACCAAGAGGGACTATTGTCTACACTACAGTAATGGCAGAACACTCAGGGAAGGTTGCCCCGCCGCTGATCTACCTCAACAATGCGGCAACGAGCTGGCCAAAACCGCCGGAAGTCCTTGAGGAGGTGGCCCGGTGCCTGGTCACGCCAATCTTCGAGCCCGCCGGTCGACAACCGGAACGTCAACCGATTATCCCGCTGCAGCTCGGGAAGCCCTTGCCGGTCTTTTTCAGGCAGAGAATCCCGATCACTTCATCTTTACCCAGAATGCCACCGATGCCCTGAACCTGCTCATCCACGGTTTTGCAAAAAAAAATCCCGCGCCCTTTCACGCGATCACGACAGAACTGGAGCACAACTCCGTCCTGCGCCCGCTTTATACTCTTGAGAGAGAGGGGCGGCTGACGCTTGCCACAGTCCCGTTCTACGGTGCCCGGGTCTCCCTGCATGACATCAAAAATGCGATCCTTCCCGAGACCCGGCTCGTGGTCATGACCCACGGGAGCAACGTGCTCGGTTCCGTGCAGGCAATAAGGCCCGTTGCGGAATACTGTGCGGCAAACGGGATTTTCCTCGTCGTTGACGGCGCCCAGACCGCCGGGCTTGTCCCTGTTGACCTCGCGGATCTCCCGGGCGGCGCCTTTGTCTTCACCGGGCACAAGGCGCTCTTCGGCATCCCCGGCACGGGCGGGTTTTACCTGCAGGATCCTGAACCGGTCGCTACAATCCGGCAGGGTGGGACCGGCACGGATTCCCGGTCGCCGGTCCACCCGCAGGAGATGCCGCAGAAATTCGAGGCCGGGACTCCGAACTATCCCGGCATCGCCTCACTCTGTGCCGGCATCCGGTTCATTGAACGTGAGGGGCTGGATGCGATCGGGAGGAAGAGTCGGGAACTCACCGGCCTGTTCATCCGGGAACTACAAAAAGAACCCGGCATCGTGCTCTACACACCGGCACCCGATCTTCCGGTCATCTCGTTCAATATCCGGAACCTCGAAAACGATGAGGCCGGGTACATCCTTTCAAAGGCGTACAACATCATCACCCGGACCGGCCTCCACTGCGCCCCGCTCGTCCACGAACGGATCGACGGCGGGAAAGGCTGTGTCCGGGTCAGTTTCTCCCATCTGACGACAAAAGAGGAGTGCCTGACGGCAGCAGAGGCAGTGAGGGAGGTGGCGGCGGGTGCGGATTCTTAAATCCGTCCAGACAAAGGTCTGCGTGGACGGTTCCCTGATGAAGGAGTTCATCCTTGACGAGCCGCTCACGGCAGGGTTCCTTGTCTTTCTCGGATCGTTCGGGACGGTCAGGGAATATTCCCACATGAAACGCCCGTACTTCTCCTTTGAACAGGAGCATTTCATCTCCATCAAAGGTTTTGCCGGGGATCCCGTCGTCGAAGTCCGTTACAGGAAGGAATTTTCTGACCTTACCTTGGATTATTTCCACCTTCTTCTCTTCTATTATCGCGAAGGCGAGACCGGTGCAGCAAAGATGCAGGCTATCGTATCTTCGATCCGGGAGAAGATGCAGACCCGGCTTCCCTAAAGGAGCGGGACGGGATGCTGGCTGCAATTTCCGTATTCAACCGGTATACGGGGGAGTATAATCGCTGGTTTTCAAGACCCCCGGCAATCTGCCGTGTGGATGAGGTGACAGCGTTGCTGGCAGCAGCAGTTTTTCCGGTTTTTTTTGTTTTGTAGAAAATCTGGTTCATACGATATAATCGCCCCCCTTCGAGCCACCCCTGCCCCCGTTCGAGGGCGCGTGGCGCATGTGATGCCTTGGTATTACCTGTACAAAAATTCACTGTGTTTTTTGTGTACAGGTAATACGACACTATCGCACCAGGGGCGCCATAAGCGGCGGGACGAAGCCCCTGGAGCGTCAGGTAATTTTTAATGATTTCTACGAGAGCAGGATTTTTCTCAAATACAACCTTCACGGTCTTTTGTATTCTGGTCGCACAAAAATAACCCTGAAAGAAAAGCGGATCTCAAAAAAAGGGGGAGGGACGTGATCCCTCACCATGTGTGTGACGGGAAGCAAAAAATTATTTTTTCATGTAGAGATGGCCGTAGACGGTCTCTCCCTTGCGCTTGGGGTGGCGCTCGCCAAGGTCGCCAATGTAATCGACGAACTTTGCCTTGGTCCCGTCGACATCGAGGTCGACCTCCCCAACAGGCTTGTACCCGGGCATCATGACGTTGATCGTGCCAAAGACGTAGATCTCTCCCTTGACCAGCTGGCCGCCGACACGGCGGTTTGCGTTGCCCTTGAGGATGATCTTGCCCCCCTCCATGTGGGTGCCGAGGTGAATATCGACGTTGCCCTCAACGATCAGTGTGCCGCCGGTCATAAAGGTGGCGACATCGGAGCCGGCATTGCCTTTCACGCGGAGGACGCCGCCGCTCATGCCCCTCCAGTCGCCACGGTATGCGGCACCGAGGTAGTTGGCTGCATTGCCCTCGACGGTGAACTCCCCGCCCTTCATGGCGAGGCCGCAGAACGAGTGGACATCGCCCTTGACGAGCAGTTTCCCGCCGGTCATCCAGCTGCCGGTATACATGTCGCAGCTGGAGTTGACGATCATCTCGCCGCCGGTCATCTTGGCGCCGATATACTTCATCTTGGTGCAGTCGCCATTGATGATGATCTGTGTCTCCGCTGCCGTTGCACCGGCATTCCCGGCGACGGTGAAGTAATCACCGAGGGTGGATATCTCCTTTCCCTGGAACGCGGGGAGTTGTGCGATCTGGTCGGCAGTCTTGCCGGCGAATGCATCGGGATTAACTTTCTCGCATTCGAGGAAAAGTTCCGGAGCCTTTTTTACTGTGAGTGTAACCGTGTTCATTTTTTCCACCTCACTGGGTCGCATCCACGGCGATGATGTGCTGGTGCGGTGCATAGCTCTCGGGGACCGGGTAATTGTTCTCATTCACGCTGTAGAAGCGGAGGAATTTCTCCCGGATATCATGCATGACCTGCTTGTTCTCATTGACTTTTGCATCCACCCAGAAGGTGTGCTTGTTGCCCATGTCGACAACCTTGCCATCCTCGACACAGATCTTACCGTCCTTGAAGAGGTACGCGACACCTGAGAATGCCTTCTCGATTGCGGCGCCGTCTGACGGGAACTTGTCGGGGTTGATGTTGTAAATGGCGATGTCGGCATTCATGCCGGGTGCGAGACCGCCGTAGTCCTTTGAGAGGCCAAGGCACTTGGCCGGGCCGGCGCGGGTCATCTGGGCGAGCTCGTAGAGCGTGATCTCGCGGTCGATGTTCGCGAGGTTGGTGGCCCCGATAACCTTGTCGGCGTGCTTGAAGGTGTTGAGGCGCTCGTCGCGGGTCTTCTTGCTCATCAGCCATGAGAAGACACGCGGGTAACGGGTGAACGGTCCTGCGTTGGGGTGGTCAGTGGTGATGAAGCAGCGCATCGGATCTTTGGCGAAGAGCGCAATTTCAAGACCGATGGCCCACTGGGTTGCACAGACACGGATGTCCGGGTCATAGATATACGGCACGACACCGGCTGCGGTCTCGAGTTCGACGTCCACGTTGAACCACTTGAGGTGGTTGAGGCCGTGGAGGTGGTGCTCGAACGGGCCATCCGCCGTCATTGTGGTAGTCTCGTCGAGGGTGACGTTACCGGTATCGATGGTAAGGTTCTTCTGCCTGTTGACGTAGTCCATGACTTCCTTTGCACCGGACTCGAAGTCTCCCCAGTTTGTACCCTTGTAGGAGTGGAACTGGAGGTGGGTGGAGTGCAGGACCTGTTCGCGGCCGAAGTTGTTTTTTGGCTTGATTCCCTCGGCGAGCTTTAAGGAATCGAGCGTGGTCGTATAGTTGCCCGGGTTGCCGAGATTGTTCTGGTGGAGGTGCATTGAATGGGGCAGGCCGAGGTATTCGTTTGCTTCAATCAGGCCGGTGATGATCTCTGCCGGGGTGATCTCGAAGTACGGGACCGGGTCGTGGATGGAAAGACAGTTGAGCCCCCATGCCCAGGCTTCCGTGCCGCCGGGATTGACGTTCTTGACACCGTATCCCTTGGTCTGGCGGAGCACCCATGCAATATACGCAGCGGTGTTCTCAACCTCATGGTTCTTGAGGTACTCGAGGATGAACCAGTTGTTGCCGAAGACCGGGAGTGCAGCCTCATCGATAATCGGGGTATCATGGATCTCCTCGTGCACGTGGCGTGCATACAGCGGGGGCATCGCGGCTTCCATCGCGAACGTGTACCCCATGCGGGCGTACGCATAGCCGGTCTTGAAGACGGTCGGGATCGACTTGCCGCCTTCAATGCGGGTGATGCCGGCGGTCTTGTGGGAGTCGAAATGCTTGTCCTCGGGGCGGTACCAGCGGCCGGGATTGACCTTGGGGCCTGCCACGTGGGCGTGGACCTCGAGGGCGCCTGCCATCACGGTCTTGTCTTTGGCGTCAATCACTTTTGCCGAGGAGCTGACCTTGTCGACAATCTTGTCGTCCTTGACCGCGATGTCTTTCTTGTCGCCTTTGATGCCCTGTACCGGGTCAAATACATGGCCGTTCCTGATAAGGTATTCAGACATTTACGCGCCTCCCTTGACAAGGAGTTCATCAACACGCTGGTTGATCCTGGTTAAGAGTTCCTCGTCCGTGAGCACGCCCTCGGGCGGATCCACGACTTTTCTTGTCTCGATCGGGACGTTGTCCATACGATAGGCGCAGCCGCCGGTCTCGACACCGACCATGGCGACCGGGATATGGAGGTCCGAGATCTCTGTCGTGCAGTTGATGTGCGGGTCGACCGTGACGGTCGGCTTTTTTGAGCTGTGGATCATTGCATCGACCGGGAAGTGTGCGCCGGGGTCGGTGGCGATGTAGAAGCAGGCCTCGACTTCGTTGCGGTTTAAGAGGTCGACGGAGGTCGTCTCGCCGGTCTGGTGGCGGGCCTGGTCTCTCCGGGAGAGGTCGACGGCGTACGGGAACCCGTACTGCCAGCCGAGCACCTGGCCGGAACCGGTGACGTTCCAGTGACCCCGCATCGCCATGATCGCGAATTTCGTGTAGTCGTTCATGTCGCGGGTCAGGTTGATGGCGATATCGATGTTGTGGTTCCGGCCCATGGTATGGGTCAGGCCCATACCGAAGAAGATGATGCCAAACCTTCCACTCTTGAATTCTTCGGCAAGCTCGTAGATCTTCTCCTTGGGAACGCCGCCGACGGTGTCCGGGAGCACTTCGCCGCGGGCTGCAGTCCTGAAGGCATTGAGGAGCTCGTAGTCGTAGCCCTGCTGGACCTGGATAAATTCGTCAGCGACCTTCGCGGTGTCCGTGTACCGGCAGTCAACACAGTAGATTTTCCGGCCCTTGTGGCCCTTGGTGGTGAAGAACCCACGGGGGAAGATCGAGTACCGGGACATATGGCGGGGATGGGCGTGTGCCGGGTTGCAGCCCCAGAAGATGACGCGGTCGGCACGGTTCTTGACCTCCCCGAGCGTACAGCTCGGGACACCGACATCCTCTATTGCGATCAGGGACGACCCGTGGCAGACGGTTGCGCAGTTGTCGACAATGCCTCCGACCTTCTCGGCGATCTCGTGGCCGATACTCATGGCCTGGCAGCTGGTGGACGCCCAGCCGTACATAAGCGTCTTTCTCGATTTGACGAGCATCTTTGCAGTCCAGTCGATCGCCTCGTCGTAGGTGATCTCCTTGTAGCTGCCGTCAGCCTGGCGCATCCTTGGGCGCTTGACCCGGCCCGGGAGCCGCTGGTGGTTGAACTTCTCGGCGCCGATAGCGCACGCATTCTTGACACCAAGGATCGTCTTGTTGTCATCGGATACGCTGATGATGAGGTCATCGCACAGCGTGCCGCAGAACGGGCAGATAACATCAGTAACATCTTTTGGCATTGCTCGTCACTTCCTCAAAAGTCCGCAGGCGTGCTGTAATACTTCAACAGCGCCCATGATGCGTTCGTTCGCGGCAATCTCCACGTCAACCGGGAACCCCTTGAAACAGGGTTCACCGGTCGAAAAGGTATAGGCCGGCACGATCTGGTTTGCCCAGGGCCCCATCGGGATGTGGGCCAGGCCCGGGACAAGGTCCTCGGTGGTCTCGACCGCTTTGACGATCACGCTGCCGACCGAACTGGTGACCTTGACATTGGTGTTCTTCCATGCACCGAGCCGCTTGAAATCATCGGGGTGCATCTGGATGATCGTGCAGGCATCGAAATATTTCTGGGACGTCTTGCCTGCTTCCATACCGACACCCTGCTTGATGGTGCGGCACGTGATCATGTTGAGGGTAATTTTTTTCTCTGGCATGGTATCTCCTCAGGGTCTGGCATCAGAGTTTGACCGGGATCCCGGTCGCTCCTTTCCCGGAAAGGCTGATCACACCATACGGGCATGCCTCCACGCATACCCCGCATCCAGCACAAAGTTCAGCCTTGAAATCGAGGCTGACAGCGACACCGTCCTGCACCTGGTATATCTTCTCATTGGTGACAGGATCGAGCGTAAAGAGCTCGAGCGCATTGACCGGACAGGCAACCACGCAATTGTTGCAGCCGGTACAGCGTTCCATGTTTACATGTACTGCAAAAGCCATGCACATCACACACAAATTCGAGACAAAATTTCTTCGATTAAATTTGCCTGATTTCAACGTTGACGCAGAATAGTAATTAAAGATTGCTAATATTACAGGCGGTAAACTAGTACAAATTAATCACCGGTTTTGATTTTTACGAGAGATTAACCTACGACCTGATTTTTTTCAGTATATTGACAACCGGTGAGAGCATATTCACTGCCGGGATGGCTGGCATTACCAGGAATATTTCTATAAGCTTCATTAAAATAAACGCCGTTTTTTTTATCTGCCCTGATTGTTCCGGACGCGCAAAAACTGCCCCTGCCGGACCGGTTCGTTCATGCAGCCTGCACTGCCCGGTACCAGACAGGATAACCATACTGGAGTGTCGCACGTTGAATTAAAAAAACCATGAGGAAGTGCCCCGGTTCCTGTTTTTTGTTTCCCTGCGAGACACAGCAAAAGAAGGGAGGAGGCAGGCGCATGGCAGCGCCCATGCAGTTGTGGATGTATCCCCCATGCCCATCCACATGGCCCGGCGCCACCCGTCACCCCCGCAGTGTCTTTGATCTGCTGTATCATACCGGGAGTTTTGCGGCCTGAACGCTTGTGCTTTTGTACCGGGCCCTGCACCTGCCGCGTGTCGTTCGGGAGATGGTTACAGGGGGCCTTAACCCGTTTTTCCCCGGATCGGCCAAAAAATTTTTATCTGGAAAAGCAGGATTGATTTTTGATTTACCGGTACATGAGCAGAACATGGTGAGACCTGATGGGAAGAAGCATACGAGACCGTGCAGGGAACCGGGGCGGTAAAGGCTTTTCGGGAGAGAGAAGGCGAGGGAACTACGATGACCCGTGGGACCGGGGAATACCTTGACCGGGATCCCTTCCGCGATGTAAGGGACATATATGAAGACCAGTCCTGGTCTGCCGGCGATGAGTTTGTCTGGCCGGAGAACGAGGATGAAGATGAGGACTGAATTTTCGGATCGCTTTATTATAAGAAAAGGGGATAGTCACATTTTAGCGACTAATTTCTTGTTCTCATGGATGTCCCCCTTGCGCCAGCCCTGCCCCCAAAGGGGGCGGAGGCGCATGCGATTCATCTGTATTACCGGCATATCAGATCCTTGGTAATACAACGCCATCGCCACCGGGGCGCCATAGCGGCGGGGCGAAGCCCCGGGAGCGTTCGCGTTTTAGTCCCTGAACAGGATTACTTTTTCGATCTGAATTCTGGAACTCTATTCTGACCATATTTTCTCTCATTATTTCCGTTACGAGGAAGTAGTTAAAATGACACTATACCCAAGAACATGAGCAGGGGATCGCTCCCCTGCCTGGTTTTTTCCTTTGGGTTCGTTCGGGTTGTTTCCCCCGCACTCCCGGTGTCCGGGTACCCGGTCCCGGATGAGCAGGCGCACGGGGATCGTGACGCGGGCGGGCAGCCCCGATCCGGGGAATGCACCGGTGATGACATGTC
>CAWEFI010000018.1:0-9723 GCA_963808285.1 uncultured Methanoregulaceae archaeon | reverse complement strand
TTGGCGCCACCGGGCAGAGAAAAAAAGAAGGTTTTCCTGCTCTCTGGAAATCTTTATACTATTCTATCGTAACGTGCCCGGGGGCTTCGGCAATGACGCCACGCCCGTACCACCAGCCGATGAGATCATGTGCGCCGGTTGTGCAGATACGGCATGGATATATAAGGTATGAAGAAACGCCTTTAATCCGGGATCCACCCTGAGGATACCTGGAATTTGAAAAAGGGAAGAGAGGAGATGGTGAGTTTCTTATTGTAGTCCTCGTCAGACATCGAGTGCATCGAATCCCTGTTTTAGCACCTTCCCGAACTGGACTCTGATCTTCGGGTCCTGGTTGCAGACAGGACATTTATAATCATCAGGAAGATCCTCGAACTTTGTACCAGGCTTTATGCCATTGTGGGGTTCACCGCGTTTCTCGTCGTATATGTACCCGCAGATCACACAGATGTACCGGGTGGGCACCCATTCGTCAAAACCCCATTTGCCGATCTTGCCCTTCCCCTGGTACCCGCAGACCGGGCAGACGTAGTCTTCAGGGAGGTCCTCGAAGGCTGTTCCCGCCGGGATACCGTGGTGCGGTTCCCCGCGGAGCGGTGAGTAGATATACCCGCAGAGCCGGCACTTGTACCGCTTCAGTTTGTAGGCAGGGATCTTCTTCACCGGGGATTTTTTTACGGTCTTTTTCCCGCCGGTCTTTCCTTTCAGGGAGGTTTCGGCCTTCCCTTTTTTTATCCCCGCGGTTTTCTGCGCGGCTGCTCTTTTCAACGGTACCGGGGACGTTGCCGGGCGCACAACCCGCTTCCCCCCCCTGGTTCCGGAAGATCCGGAAATTTTCTTTCTTCCTGGCATGGGTATCTCTCCGAACCGGGCGGTCCGGGCTGATTGTTGTACCCGGCACACGTCCGCTCTAACGGATGATAGCCGTTACTGGATATTATATATTATGAATGATGCAACCAAACCGACAGGCGATACTGATATACCCCATCCCCTGAATAAACCGGTAATCACGGGCACACACCCTGTACTGCAACCCGGACAAGGACCCGCACCATGGCAGAAACCTCTTCCTACCGTCGATCTCTTGGGCTTTTTGAGCTGGTAAGCCTGGGGGTCGGGGGGACGATCGGCTCCGGTATCTTTGTCGTCCCGGGTATTGCCGCGCGGCTCACCGGTGCCTGGTCGCTCTGTGCATGGCTGATCGTTGCCATCTCCGCATCCTGCGTCCTTTTCTCCCTTGCCTCGGTATCTGCCCGGTTCACCGACTCAGGGGGTTTCTACTCGCTCTTCGAGTCCGTCTTTGGCCGGAAGGCAGCAACCCCGTTGATCGTCATATACCTCGTTTCCTCCATCTTCGGGATCTCGACCATTGCCGCAGGGATTGGGCAGTATATCGGTTACTTCGGGCTCACGCAGGTTCTTGTCATTGAGATCGGGATTATCGCGGGGTTCTGCTGCATCAATATCATCGGGATCTCCCTTGCGGGAAGGACCGAAACCATCCTCACCCTCATCAAGATCGTCCCGCTGGTCCTGATCGCGATCCTCCTTCTTCCCTATATCAGGCCCGCGAACCTGGCTCCCGCAGCCCCGCTTACCACAGCCGGCCTGCTGGCGACGGTGATTATTGTGTACTGGCCGTTTACCGGTTTTGAGATCAGTGCCATTCCTGTCGAAGAGACCACCGATCCCCGGCTCATTAAAAAATCCCTGATCATAGTGATGGCGATCGTCGTCTCGGTCTATCTCCTCCTCAACATCGCGCTGATCGGGAGCGTTGGCGCTGCGGTGCTCGCTGCATCGCCTGCCCCGGTCGCAACCGCTGCCGCGCTGGTGATAGCAGATGCAGGACCCGTGGTGGTCTGTATCGGTATCGTCGCCATGCTCTCGGCCATCAATGCGTACATCATCGGCACTTCAAGGATCCTCCAGAACCTCTCGGCACGGTTTGGCATCCCCCGGCTCCGCGAGCTGGGTGCCCGGGGCACACCGGTCTCTGCGCTGGTCGCCGGGTGCGGTATTGCCGCAAGCCTCCTGCTCATCTCCAATCATTTCGCCGAGCTGGCAAGCATCTCCGTGATTACGACCCTGATCCCCTACCTGTTCTTCTGCATCGCCTCGTGGATCCTCGTTCCGGAAACGCGGATGCGGGTGGTGTCGGCAGCCGGAGCATTGTCTACGTTCGCCATCCTTGTTCTCTATTTCCTTGTCTGAGGAATTCCCCCTGCCCGTATCCCGATAAAAATCCTGTGAATTTATCCGTCAGAACCGCACATGATCTGAAGTACAGGTATGGCAGACCTCGTTTCAGGTATAATCTATGCATTTGCGGCACTCTTCGTAATCCTCGACCCAATCTTATCGGTGCCAATCTTTGCGGGCATGACCAAAGGGCAGTCATCCCGGGAGATCCACAAGCAGGCATTCATTGCGGTCGCGGTCGCCGGCGTGCTGATGTACATATTCCTCATCTTCAATACCACAATTTTTGAGATCCTCGGCCTGACGCTCTCTACCTTCCAGATCGCCGGTGGGATCCTGTTGTTCCTGCTGGGCCTGGAGATGGCACTGGGCATCGAGCTCTGCAAGTCCAAAGATCACTCCCCTACAGCAGCCGGTGTGGTGATAGGGACTCCACTCCTCTGCGGTCCCGGGGCGATCACGACCGTGATGCTCCTGTCAAAGGACTACGGCATCCTCATCCCGTTTATTGCGATCACCCTCTGCCTTGCGGCGACCTGGGTAATCCTGTATTTTTCAGCGGGTATCCAGAGGATTCTTGGTACCGTTATCACGGATATCATGGGAAAAGTGCTGGGTATGCTGGTCGCAGCCATCGCGGTAAAGATCATCTTCTCCGGGATTATGGGGACACTGGGCCTGCCACTTCCCATCTGAACCGGAGATCCATTTTTCGTTTTTTATCCGCTCTGATGAAAAAGCGGCAGCACAGCATCCTGGCCTCATGATAACTGGTTCTTCCCGGACGCATGAATGTGCAGGTGCTCCCCGCAACCCGCCCGGCACGAATGATCTGGTATCCATAGTCGGCAGGATCGAACCGGAAGGTCAGATTGAGAGAAAAAGGCTCAGGGGAAGTCATCAGAAAAAATCTTTTAACGATCTTTGGGGGGGTTTTGGCAACTGCAGCCTCCGCCCCCGCACTCCTTATGCATCCCCATGGAGCGATAAAACCCGAAAAGGAAATACGGGCATCGTCGCAAAAGCGCAGGAGCGGTTCGGGGGGACAGGCACGGTTCCATCCGTCAACATATGCTTTGCAAGGTGTACAATTATGGTGAAATCAGTAAACGTCCTGCCATAAGTAAAATAAATATCCCGATCAAAAAAACAACCAGTTCAAACCCAAAGTCAACAATCAGGGTCTGTCTGGATTGTGGGTTCCCACTAACTTGTCTCCAACGTTCTAATTTGTTAGCAGCTAAAAAAGCTGTAAACCCACCACAAAGACCTAATGATGCTCCTATGAATAATAACCCGACTTCAGTTGAGCTAATGAGCATGAAATATACATAGGAAAAGAGAGTGAAATAACTTACTATTGGATTTAACCGGTTTTATGTGAACCATGTTTAAGTATGAAACGTGGAGCGTTCCGGCCAACTCTTATATTTTTTGTATAGTCAACGGTCAGACAGATAATAATCATCTTTTTGGCATAATTCACCGTCAATTGCGTAGTATTACAAAAACCAAAGGCCTCCACAGAGCCGGCAAAAAAAGGGGAGGTTATGGGCACCCGGTTCACCGTTTAAGCGACCAGACCTCGACCATATGATGCGGGTGGTACCGCATTTTTGCTTCACGGAGCCCGGCAACGCCGAGATCACTCTCCCGGTTGATATACGTCACTTCGCCTGCCAGCAACGCGGCTGTCTCCCTGTTGATCGCCTTGTAGATCCCTTCGCAGTCCGGCAGCCCCTTCTCGAAATGGACGAGTGCGGTATCCTCATTGAGGCGCTCGAAGAGGGAGATTGCGGCTACCTGGGAATCGACCCGGATCAGAAGGCCCCGCAGGGGGAGTTCGGTGAAATGCTCGATTGCAAAAAAGACCGCCTCCTTCTCATGGGCGAGCACGAAGTCGTTTTCGCACCCCTTCCATTCGCACCACTTCACCAGGAATTCCATTACTTCCTGCCGGTTGCCGGCCGTGATCGGCTCGACCGTGTGGGAGCAGTTCTTCCGGAATTTGTTGATCTGGCTGCGGATCTTGAGGAAGTTCTTCCCCGGGAGCTCTGCAAGGTCGGAGGCACGGTACACGGTACTCGAAGTGGTTCCGGTCCGGGATGATGGTGAGGGAGGGATCGAGCTCCTTCATCCACTGCACCGTCTGCGGATCGATGAGGACGAGAGGGGTATCATCACCAATCTCCATCGCAAAGCGGATCAGGTCTTTCATGAGCGCGGGGTCACGGGGGCCGATGGGAGGCCGGAACCGGGTCACCCCGGCAATGGTACTCGCGAGGATGACGTGCCCGTTTACGTGCGCGTAACGGTACTGGGCAATCTGGTTCCAGCAGACCATATTGGTGAACGTATTGTCGCTGTGGGTCTGGGGATACAACGTGTAGTGGTGCTCGAAAAAAGCCCGGTCGGCAAGCGTAACCGGCCTGAAATCCTCCTGCTCAAGCATCAGGCATCACCCCGGTAAATCAGGGGGATGTGTCCCTCCATCCGGACAAATCCCAGGGAGTGATAGAACTGCTCCGAGTCAGGTTCGGCAACAAGGGCGATCCAGGAGATACCTGCCCCCCGGCAAAGGTTAACGAGGAGGGAAACCATCGCTGTCCCCAGCTCCCGCCGCCGGTACTCGGGATATACGAAGAGATCCTGGATATACGCATCCGACACCCCGTCCGAGATCGCACGCCCCATCCCGACGGCACGGCCGGTTTTTGTATCGGCCGCGACCACGAAGGCAAAACTGCCGCTGATAAGCCGGGGGATCTCGGCAGGATCGTACTCGTCCTTCCACCAGCCGCCAGCCCGGTACAAGGCCACGATCTCCTCCGTATCCCATGAACGGACGAGGACAACACTGGTATCATCCGCGCTCGATCGCGCACAGCCTCCCGGGTAAAAAGACGATAAAAGAGAAGAGAACAATTTTTTCTGCAGGTGCCGGGCGATCGCTGTCATTACGAGACCAGTTATGCTGACTTCCCGCGAACGGCCTGCAACTGCCCGACAGCGGTATCGACTATTACCCCGAGATCCCCGATCCCCCAGTGCTCCGAGTTGAGGATAAGATGGTAGATCGAGAGATCGCTGATATCGATCCCGTAGTACTGGCGGTACCGCACCGCTTCGCAGTGCTCGCGTTCGAGCGTGATCATCTTTGCCGTCTCAATATCGGCAATCTGGTCGCGGAAAACAATCCGGTCGAGCCGGCAGGCGATAGGAGCAAAGAGCCAGACCTTGAGATCTGCTTTTTCCACCATCCAGCCCGAGAGCCGGCCTTCGACAATGATATTGTCTTTTTTCTCCGCGATCTCTTTCTGGCGGGCATCGATCATCTTGTCAAAGGCCGGGTCCTTCTCGGCAAGCCGGCCAAATTCGGCAAGTTCCATATGGTGCTCTTTCGCACATTCCCGGAATACCTCGCCGGCCGAGATCATCGTAAACCCGTGGTGCTCTGCAAGATACCGTGAGAGCGAGGTCGTTCCGCTGCCGGGAAGACCGCTCACGGTGATCCGCATCAGATCCCCCCGATATTGAGGGCCTTTCTTATTACCTGGCTGATCGTGATCGAACAGATCATGTACCAGACCATCCAGGCAGGAATGACCCAGATGAGGGGAGCCGTCAGGTTCAGGGTCCCGAAATACGGGAACGTGATGGTATTATTGATCTCGCTGAGCCGGTACAGCAGCCAGAAAAAGATGGGGACGGTGAGGACGAGGATATAGCCCATGGGCTTGAACTGCTGCTGGGAGAGTTCGAGCTGCTCCTTCATCATGCGGTCCTTTTTGACATCCAGTTTCTTGATCCGCTTTTCATCCTGGGAGAGCATGGCTTCGCGGTACTCTTTCTGGAAATCCTTCATCCGGTCCTGGACTTCCATCATCCGCTCGTAATCGATCGTGTACTTCTGGATAATGGATGAGTACAGCCCGGTCAGGGCGGAAAGGATCACGATCAGGATGAAGAAGGGGATCCCGAACTCGGTGACAAGCGGGGCGAATACCCCATCGATGCCCCGCCCGACATCCGTGCGCAGCCAGGGAACCGTGTAGGTCCACATCATGACAAACATGAAGAGCAGCGCTACGTACAAACCGTACTTTTCCCAGAATTTGCCAAAGTCCATGCAAACCTCCGTACTGGAATTACCTGAGGACGTCCGCCATTTCCTTGGCAGCAAGGTCCAGCAGGTGATCGGCGTTGGTGATGATCCTGATAGTACACCCGGTCACCATGGCATATGCGGCAGCGATAGACCGGTTGAACTGCTGGTGCTCGGCAATCGCACGTGCACCTTCCTTGTCCCGGCTTCTCGTCTCGTCGGTCATGCGCCGCATGAGAATCTGGTCATTATCTGTTTCAACGAGAATGATAGTATCGGGCATGATCTCGTGGAGCACCCATTCGGGAAGTCCCGGCAAATAGCCAATGGGGGTTTTCACCGATGCATGCGTGTCAATCATGACGTTGCCGGGAATCTTTGCAATCGCCTGAGCCGCTCGCTGCTGGAGCCGCTTCTGATCGGCCCGGCCGAGCGTCCGCATCTGGTCGCGGTTTTCCACGAGCCCCTCGCTTCTAGCCACTTCGAACATGAAGGAGCCAAAATTGATGGGCTGGTATTCCACCCCTTCGCTTTTGAGTTTCGCTAACGCCTCGTTGATAACCGTGGTCTTACCGACCCCCGGCACACCCGTGATAATGACCTTTTTTCCTGCCATTCCTGTCCCTTCATCAATCATTCTTTGCCAAAGAACGTCCGCATGAACGGATACATCTCCATGATCTGCTGGCTCGCTATCTCTTCGTACAGCCTGTACGTGATACTCACGGTCAGTAACAACCCCGTACCGCTGACAGCCCCGATGACACCAAAGAGGTTTGCAACTATACTGAGAATACCGATGAACACCCCGCCGATGATCGTGACACGGGGGATGTACCGGTCCAGGTATTTCTCCAGCACCTGCGGATTTCTCCGGTACCCGGGGATCGACATGCCGGACATCTGGATCTGCCGTGCCACATCCTTTGAATCCAGACCTGCGGTCTTGATCCAGAAGAGTGCAAAGATCGCACCACCGACCACCATGAAGGTAGTATCAATGCCCATACGTAGGAGGACTTCCCACGGTGCATGCCCGAGATCGGTTACCCACCACATCCAGTCGGTGGGGCCATTGATCGGCGCCAAGAAGTACATCAGGCCGGACTGGGGAGTCTGGCCGTTGAATTTACCCAGGATGGTGATGCCCACGTTGGAGAGGAACATCCCCACCATCTGGATGTTGGCCTGGAGCACCCTTACGAGGATCATCGGCAGGACACTGGCGTAGATCAGTTTGACCGGGAAGCGTGCCCGTGCACCTCTTACCTGGGCGTGGGCAAGGGGGATCTCGATGCGGGTGGATTCCACGTAGACGATGATCAGGAAGATGATGATGGTTGTTGCAAAGGCCAAAAGATTCGTTCCGAAGTACTGGATAAAATTCGCACCGTCAAGCACGACCGCGAACAGCCGCGGGAAGAACCCGACCGGGTAGGGATCGCTGACTGCGGTCCAGTTGATGAACCCGTTCACGAGCGCCTGAGAAATACCGGCGATGATGAAGAGTCCGACACCGGAACCGATACCCCACTTGGTGACCACTTCATCCATAAGGAAGATCAGGACACCACCGATACAGATCTGGACGAAGATCAGCAGCGAGACGGCGAAGAGGTTGCCGCCGAAGAATTGTGCTGCGATGGTGGGATCGGGCTGCATGAACCCACCGATGAGGTTGGGTGCTGCCTCGACCACGATCATGACGAGAATGAGGATCTTCTGGAGACCCATGTACATGACCTGTCCACGGGTCTCGCTCGTATCAATTTGGAGGATATCGGCACCTTTCAGGAGCTGGAGCACGATGGATGCCGTGACGATCGGACCGATACCAAGGTGCACGATCGAGCCGCTTGCGCCGGCGAGCAGGGCACGGTAGGCCATGAACACATCCTGTGAACTGGATGCAAGCCCGAACAACGGGATATTCGTGAGCGCAAAATACAGAATTAAAATTCCCAGTGTCCACATCAGTTTGTTCTTGAAGTGGACATGCCCCTCCGGGCTCCTGACTGCGGGCATCGCAGCAAGAAGGGGTTCCATTCGATCCAGCAGGTCTCCCATTATTTCACCAAAAAATCAGGTGGGTCAGACGACCTGCGCCTTTCCACCAGTCTTCTCGATCTTTGCCTTTGCCTGCGCAGAGAATGCTGCTGCGGAGATGTTGAGTTTCCGGTTGACCTGGCCGCTGCCCAGCACCTTCTCGATACCGATATCAGCGGCGTTTAAGACGATTGCATCTCCATCCTGTCTGGCGATTCCCTGTGCAAGGAGCGAGGGTACGATTTGATCGATAATACCGACATCCATTGAGGAGACGGTGACTGCAGGGTTATGGAAGAACCCGTCCTTGCCAAAGACAGGTCCGCCCATTTCCTTGTACCACTTGACAAAGTGGTGGGCGTTGATGCCTGCGCGTCCCCTTCCGCCACGGTTGCCAGCGCCCCGGCGGTTCTTGTGAGTTCCGCCGCCGCACGTCCGCGATCCGCGGTATTTTGAACGTTTGTTGGTTGGCATCTCTTCACCTCATCTTATAGAGGAGAGTATTGATCTCCGGACCATAATAGCCAAGCGCTCCGCCTTGTACAAACGTGCGCTTCGTGGTCTTGTATCCTTTGCGCGGCGGGTGGAGCCGGAGGACCGGCTTGAGGCCCGGGATGTCGCGTAACCTGGACTCGCCCTTTGCCAGTGCCTGTGCAAACTCGATGATGCTGCTGTAGACCGAATTGGACTTGATATACTCGTCCGTTAAGGGATCATCACCGATCACGCGGCCACGGGTCGAAAGAAGGGTCTCGAGGGTCGCTGCATCAACTTCACCATACGCAACATAATCTTTCACCTTGCGGATCATCCCGAGGTTCTCGGGAGTGTCTGCCACGAGCACGCAGTGGTTGATATGGTGCAGACGGAGCATCTTTAACGTGTCTTTGATGTCCCGGCGGGTATTGACCACGCCGCGGACCTGCACGACTGCGTACATTTACTCTGACCCCCCGGTACGGATCATGTTGGTTTCTTTTAATGCGTTGAACGTCGCCTTGGCGAAGTTGATCGTCGTGCGCGTCTGTCCGCGTGCAAAAGTCCAGACATCCTTGATGCCGGCGAGTTCGAGCACTTTCTTGCTGATATCACCGGTGACAAGGCCGATACCCTGCGGCGCGGGCTTGAGAGTGACCCGGACACTGCCGGCCGCTCCCTCAACCTGCATCGGGATTGAGTGCGTAACATTGCACCCGCATTCCCAGCTGCCGCACCCGCGGCGCACCTTGACAAGGTTCATTTTTGCCTTGGTGATCGCCTTCTTGATTGCATCACCGACCTGAACGTCTTTTCCCTGGCCAAAACCGATGTAACCGTTCCGGTTGCCGACTATCACGACAGCACGGAACTGGACACGCCGGCCCAGT
>CAWEFI010000017.1:0-19918 GCA_963808285.1 uncultured Methanoregulaceae archaeon | reverse complement strand
CACGATGTAAGGCTGGGAAATGGTCTGGCCGTTACCGATCGGCAAGGGTGCATCCGCATACGCATCCCGGTCATAAGGTGGCGGGACGAAAAAATGGCGGGGCACCTCCCGCATCGTAGCGAGGACCTTGGGGTCGCGGATGCCCCGTGCCTCGATCTGCAGATCCACCATCCTGTGGCGTTCGTCCGATCGCGGGTATGGGGGCATTAGAAACCTGCTTAAAGAACCTAGAACCCTGCCTTTTCCGCGACATCGATGGTGGCATCGATCTGCTTCTGGAGTGCGTCGGGAAGACCAGCGATCTTTACATCGAGGAATCCCCGGATAATCGTGGCGGTTGCTTCATCCTCAGAAAGCCCCCGGGACATCAGGTACTCGATCTCATCCTGTGCCAGTTTACCGACTGCCGCTTCGTGGGAGAGTTCGGTACCGACAACCAGGCCTTCGATCTCCGGGATAGCGTAGATCCTGCCGTCTTTGAGGATCAGGCCCTTGCATTCGAGATGGCCCCGTGTGCCGGCAGTTTTCCCCTGGATATTACCCCGGGATATGATTGTCCCGCCTCTCGTGATGGCACGGGTGACCAGCTCCGCACTTGAGCCTTTGCCTTCGAGGATCGCCCGCGAACCGACATCGAAGTACGACGTGGGGGATGCGATGGTAATCGTCGAGAACCGGGCAACCGAGTTCTCGCCTTTTAAGGTTGCCACCGGGTACATCTGGATCTTCTTGACCGGCTGCATGCAGACATAGTTTGACAGGAAAACCCCGTTCTCCTCCACGATGGACGCGCTGCGCGGGAAGACCTCGATGTTCTCGGTCCACGTGTGGATCATGGTGAAGCTGACTTTCGCGTTCTTTTTGATATAGAATTCCGATACCCCGTAGTGGGCGGCTCCCGCACCCACGTGTCCCCCGCTCGTGCAGCCCGAGATGATATGGAGCTCGGCGCCTTCTTCGGCGATGATGATATTGTGGACGTGCTGGATCGTCTCGCGTCCGAGGTAGAGGCAGGCCTGGATCGGGAGGATGTTGCTCGAGCCCTTGTGCGCAAGGATCACGTAGCCTTTCGGGTCGCTCTGCGCTGCCACGTACTTCGTGATATCGTCTTTATCTCTTGAGACCGCTTTCCAGTTGTATTCCTCCAGCCAATCGTACTTCTCCATGGCTTTTTTGTAGGAAAGGACCTCGATGCCTTCCTGGTGACACTCTGCGTGGACGACATCCTGGTTCATCTGGAGATAACTGCCACAACGGTTCTCCATGGAGAGGTTTATCCCCGACTGGACGAGTCGTTCCTGGTCCTCCTTTGATATGCCCGGCGTACTCAGCTCTGGCGACATTCCAGACACTCCTTGTATCCGCGCTGCTTGATGTCCTTTAAGATCTCGCGGGGGTTCCCATGGCACTTGATCATCCCGTCACACATCACGTGCCCTTTGTCCGCGTCGATGTAATCGAGGATGAACCCCGTGTGGGTGATCACAAGACCGCTTTTTGATCTCTTTCCGATCCGTTTCTCCTTTTCGAGCAGTGATCCGATGACGTTTCCGATCAACGATATGTTTTCGAGATCGACCCCGCTCTCGGGTTCATCGAGCATCACAAAATTCGGGTTCTGGATCATCAGCTGGAGCACCTCGCTTCTCTTGATCTCCCCGCCCGAGAACCCCTTGTTGATATCCCGTTCAAGGAATCCACCCATATGCACCGATTTGGCTAGTTCCGGGATATCCACGGTCTTATCATGCGAAATAGCGGTGAGGAGCTTGCCCAGCTTGAGCCCTGATATAGTGGGCGGGCGCTGGAAGAGCATCCCGATCCCGCGCTTGGACCGTTCATCGGCATGCATCGCGGTCACGTCCTCGCCATTGAAGAGGATCTTTCCCTTCGTGACATTATAATTTGAAAAACCCATCAGCGTCATCAAAAGCGTGGTCTTCCCGGAGCCGTTGGGGCCCATGAGCACGTGGGTCTCCCCGGCATCGATGTGGAGGTTGATGTCGTGCAACACCTCCTTATCACCGATATTCACATGAAGGTCTTCGATGTCCAGCATACGATTAACCGCATCAGTGTATGTCGATGTCTGCATTAAACGCTTTTCACCGTACCATGGGAGTGATGAAAAAGATGGTTATTGCAGGAGGGATCTTCCCCCGGTCCCGGCCCCCCAATCCCCCTGCAGCTCCGGCCGGGGGACAATCGTATCGATGCGGGTGAAACCGGGGTGCATGAGGCAGGTGTTCATTATCTTGCCCGGCGCACCGGTATCCTGAGGCGGCGTGATCCGTGCGGCAGGAGAAAGTTAGGGACAAAGCCGGAAAGGCAAAGATCCGTAAGGGCTCAAAGGACCAGAAGGAGTCGTTGCATTACCTTGAAACCCCCGGGATAGAACCGTATGTCAACCGGATCATCTGCGATGATTCGTTAGACGTTCTTGCCGGCATGCCGTCCGCCAGCGTCGACCTTGTCATCACGTCCCCGCCGTACAACTTCGGCCATGCCTACGCACAGGATCCCCATGACGACACCCGCGAATGGAACGAGTACTTCGCGACGCTCAACTGTATCTGGACTGAATGTGCCCGGGTGCTCAGGCCCGGGGGCAGGCTGGCGGTCAATGTCCAGCCGCTCTTCTCGGATTATGTCCCGACCCATCACATCATCTCGAACCAGCTGGCAAGGCTCGGCCTGCTCTGGAAGGCGGAGTTTCTCTGGGAGAAGAACAACTACAACGCCAAGTACACCTCGTGGGGGAGCTGGAAATCGCCGTCCATGCCTTACATCAAGTACACATGGGAGTTTGTCGAGGTCTTTGACAAGGGAACCCACAAAAAAACGGGCCGCCGGGAAGACATCGACATCACCGCTGACGAATTCAAGGAATGGGTGATCGGCCGCTGGAAGATCCCCCCGAGCACCACATGAAAGAGTTTGACCATCCCGCGATGTTTCCCGAGGAACTGCCGCGCCGGCTCATGAAACTTTTCTCGTACAAAAACGATATTGTTCTCGACCCGTTCAACGGCGCGGGAACGACAACGCTTGTCGCGGCAAAATACGGGCGCCGGTTTATCGGGATCGACGTTTCCCGGCAATACTGCGATACGGCAATCCGGCGCTTGGAGGCGGCAACAGACTATCGGGCACCGGCGCTTCCTTGAGGGGGATTTCTGAAGTTCAGGAATAAGGTGCCCGGCGGATCTCATCTACGCCGGCATATTCGCCTTCACCCATTCGTAGGTGCCTTTCCGGTCGTATGCGTGCGAGATGATGTAATTATAGACATTGGCATAGGCATCGTACAGGGCAACCTCCTGGTGGTATGTGGCAAGTTCGGCGTTATACGCTGAGACGAGTGCGTTATGGGACGAGACCTGTGCGTTGTAGGCCCCGATATTTCCTGCGCCCTGCAGGACCTGCATCCGGGATTCGATCCCTGCGATCTGGTCCTGCTTTGCTGTCAGATCGGAAACGAGTGGTTTGATCTGCGCATCCCTGCCCAGTACCTTCTGCCCCGACTGGGCAGACATATCGTGGATGTATGCCGTCTCCGCGCCGCTGCTGTACAGGATGGTACCGTTCCCGACCGGAATGACAAGTGGCTCCGAGGTGAGGACGACGCCCCCTGCAAGTTCATCGGGAGGGACTCCCACGTAGGAGAGGTTGGTCGTTTCAAGGTAGGCATACCCGGTGTCCTTGTATAACGAATCGGTGGAGCCGACACCAAGCGCCATGTGCGATTCGGGTGTGAACGCAAGGAGTGCAACCTTGTAACCCTCACGGGAGAGAAGACCGGCAAGGAGCACGCTTTTGTCGTCGCAGTCCCCGGCACCTTCCACCACGGTCTCGACCGGGTACTTGGTCGGATTGTCGGGCGTGGTCTCGTAGGTGAGGGATTGGGTATAGGCAGCCATCAGCTCTAGGGTACTCGTCGCTTGAAAGTTCCTGATCGTCCCGGATCTTCCGGAACTGAGTAATCAGGTCTGAGTACATCTGGTCCTGCGCAGGATCGTTGACCATTTCCCGGTAACTGTCCGTGACCCATACGCTCTCCGAAACGTTACCGTAGATGGAGACCGATTTATCGGTTGATTTTGCCGCGTAATATACGGCAGAATCAACCGGCACCGAGATGGTGATCCGGCTCTTTTCAAACAGGAAGGTGCTCGTGGCATTAATCGGTGCCGACTGCTCCGTTCCCACTGCAATATGGGGCACGACAACCGATTGCCGGGTGTACTGGTACCCTGCAGCAAGGGCTACGACGAGCAGGACGATGATTATGAGAGCGAGGGATTTTTCGGTCCGCTGCATGGTCCATTCCCGTTACAGGATAGTCCCGAGGTCTCCGACAGAATTTATAACCGCATCCGGTCTTACACCGCTGGTTTCGAGTGTATGTGTACGGAACTTGCCGGTCCTGACGAGGATGCCCCGCATCCCGGCGGCCTGTGCCCCGCCAATGTCGGTAAGGATGTCATCGCCGACCATCAGGACCCCGTCAGCGGATAGCCCCATATCGCGCAGCGCGAGATCAAAGAATGCCCTCGCGGGTTTTCCGACAACCGTCGCGGTTATTCCCGTCGCGGATTCAAGGGCCGTGACAAACGGCCCGGCCGAGAGCGACAGCCCATCCGGTGCCATCCAGTACCGGTCTTTTTCGAGCGCGATGAGGCCTGCTCCCCCCATCAGGCAGCGGAAGGCGCGGTTCATGCTGGCATACGTCACCCGGTCTCCCGCATCCCCGACAATGACATAGTCAACGGCAGTCGTACCGTCATCGGAGCAGGCTCCTGCAAAGTCCCGGGCTGCATCTCCCGTAATAAGGAGGTATGCCCGGTGTTTCCCGGTCTCCTGCAGGTACCGGACCGCAGCGAGCGGCGGGGTAAAAATTGAATGTTCGAGGATATCGAACCCCATGGTTTCCAGCCGGGCAGCGATCGTAGCCCGGCACCTTCGCGTTGAGTTGGAGACGCACCGGAACGGATAGCCTTGGTTTTTGAGAAACGCAAGCGCCTCCTGTGCACCGGGGATGGCGGTGTCACCGGTAGAGAGCACGCCGTCAATATCAATGAGAAATCCTTTCACGTTACCGATTGCCATCCATCATCCACCTTCTTACCTGTTCCAGCCGGCGCAGAATGCGTCCATAAGTGCAGAGCAGATCTGCCGGTTTCCTTCAATCCTCTCACCGGTCTCCCGGATCAGCATCAGCCGTTCTGCGTCGCTGAGATCCTTTGCCCACTGCTCGATCACGGGGGCAGTCACCTCCGGGTGGAACTGGACGCCGAGCGTATGGCCGAGCAGGAACGCCTGGTTGGAGACTGTACTGCCCGTTGCGAGGAGCTCTGCCCCTTTTGGGAGATCGAAGGTCTCAGTGTGCCAGTGGAAGACCGGAAACGTTGCCGGGAAGAGATGGTGCCATGCCGGTGCGCAGCCATGGATCGTCCGCCAGCCCAGTTCCTTCTCTTGTGGATGGACCCGTTTCCCGCACGCCGCAGCGATCATCTGGGCGCCGAGGCAGACCCCGAGGACCGTGCAATCACGGGCGATTGCCTCCCTCACCAGTTTCCTTTCCAGGGAAAGAAACGGCCAGGCGCCCTCATCATTGGCACTCATCTGGCCGCCAAGGATGATAAGCCGGTCGGGCGGATCGCGGGGGAGCGCATCGCCCTTGTGGAGCCGGAGGGTCCGGAAGGGTTCGTTTTGGGCCTCCAGGTATTCCGCGATGGTGCCCGCAGGTTCATGCTCCCCGTGCTGGAGGATCGTGATCATCTTAAAAAAGGTGTGCGTGGCTTCATGATGAGGGTTCGCTTCACTTTCACCCTCCGCGGCCGGCCTTTAACTGCACGGTCCCTGGACATTCAGGTACAGATGGCCGCCATGCAGGCAGAAAGCAGGATCGGGGCGCTCTGGCAGCAGCGGATGGACGCCCTGAGAGAATACGATGTTGTCCGTGACGGGAATGTCTTTGGTGCAGGTCTTGCCGGCAGCTGTGTCTTCTCATCGGAATATGACAGGGCCCGCGCCCTGCTCGAACAGCTGGTCGCCCGGTATGACGGTGTTGCATTCGATACCCTGTTTCCCGGCAGGGAGATCAAAAATGACGGTGGCTCCTGCATCGTGCTGGAGAGCCGGCACCCCCTTCCCGCCACCGCAGTCGACCCTGGACGCCTCTCCCGTGAGATGCTGTGCGATCTCACGCTCGTGCACAAGGTTGGGGAAGTGTCGGAGCGGCGCCTGAAAGCGCGGGGCTACCGGACGATTGTGGATCTTACGGAACACCCGAAGTTCCGGTATGCGGCCCGGCAGGTGCTTGAACGGCTGACCCGTGCAGACCCGGCCGATGTGATGGACCTTGTCGGCAGCCGGCATGCGAAGTCCCACCCATTTGCCCTTGGAACAGCCGGTTCGTTTGAACCGGAAGATTACGTATTCCTCGATATCGAGACGCTTGGACTCTTTTCCCGGCCAATTATCCTCTTTGGTGTCGGGACCATCGAACACGGACGCCTCACGGTCCGCCAGTACCTGCTGCGCGATATCTGCGAAGAGGCTGCTGCCCTCTCGGCAACCGCGGAGCAGTGTTCAGGCAGATGTCCTGCACTCGTGACCTTCAACGGCAAGGCGTTTGATCTGCCCTACGTGCAGGACCGGCTCGCCTACTACGGACTTGGTGCGATCTCCCTCATCCCGCATTTTGACGTGTTGCATTTCTCAAGGCGCCGGTGGAAGGGACAGTTTGCTTCATGCCGGCTCTCCACGCTTGAATCTGCAATCCTCGGGGTTGCCCGGGCCGATGACGTCCCCGGCCAGATGGTGCCGGAGTTCTACGAGACCTACCTGCGGACCCAAAACTGCGGACCCCTCGTGCCGATCGTCAACCACAACCGACAGGACGTGGTCTCGCTCGCGTATCTCTTCTTTTACCTGCTGGGGGAGACCTGTGGCTGTCGATGACGTGGTCCGGCTCCTCGGGACAAACCCGGTATACCGCAGCCGGGTCACCTGTCACCAGGTCTCGGACCCTGAACCTGCCCGGTCTGGCACGCTTGACGCGCCACTCCCGGGGGCGCTTGACGCCTACCTCAACGGGAATGGTATCCGGTTGTATTCGCACCAGTGCGAAGCAATCAACAGTCTCCGCGCCGGGAAAAACGTGATCATCACCACACCCACGGCAAGCGGCAAGACCCTCGCGTTCAACATCCCCGTTTTTACCGGTCTCGTCGCCGACCCGGACGCCCGGGCGCTCTACATGTACCCCACAAAAGCCCTCTCAAATGACCAGTATGCAACGCTCAGGGCGATGGAGAAGTTTACCGGCATCCCGGCAAAACCGGCTATCTATGATGGCGATACGCCGCAGTCGAAACGGGCGGCCATACGCGAGCATGCCCGGATCGTGATCTCCAACCCCTACGAGCTTCACCAGGTGCTCTCGTGGCACGCGAAGTGGAGCCCGTTTTTCTCGCACCTGAAATTTGTCGTGATCGATGAGGCTCACCGGTACCGCGGGGTATTCGGGTCCCAGATAGCGCTCCTGATCCGGCGTCTCCTGCGGATCGCACGCGCCTATGGTGCCGACCCGCAGTTTGTCCTCTCGACCGCGACCCTTGCAAACCCTGAGGAGTTCGCCGGTCGGCTTGTGGGCCGGCCCTTCACGCTGGTCGACACCGACGGCTCACCGCACGGGACCCGGCACTTTGTCCTCTACAATCCATTCTACGACGGGATCGGGGAACGCTCCGCCCACCAGGAGACAAAAGACCTCCTGCTCTCCTGCGTAAAAGGGGATCTCCAGACCCTCTGCTTTACCGGTTCACGGAAGATGGCGGAGCTGGTCACTCTCTGGACACGGGAGGACGCCCGGCGCACGTCTGCACGGCTGGCCCAGGGCATCTCAGCGTACCGGGCCGGCTACCTGCCCGAGGAACGCCGCGCGATAGAGCGGCAGCTCAAAAGCGGGGAGATCCGGGGCGTCGTCTCCACGAACGCGCTCGAACTTGGCATCGACATCGGCTCGCTCGATGCGGTGATCATCGACGGGTACCCGGGGACGATAATGTCGACCCGGCAGCAGGCCGGCCGGGCCGGCCGGAAAGGCGCCGAGTCGCTTGCGGTACTGGTAGCGCAGGAAAACCCTCTCGACCAGTACTTCATGCACCACCCGGATGCTTTTTTCTCCCGCTCGCACGAACATGCGATCATCGATACGGAGAACCCGTACATCGTCTCGGGGCACCTGCTCTGCGCCGCGGCGGAACTGCCGTTACACGAAGAGGCAGATGCCGGGTTTTTCGGGGAATCATTTGCACCTCTCCTTGCAGGACTTGCGGAAAGCAACCTGATCAAAGAGACGCCGCGGGGATGGGTATATGCCGGCCGGGGCCGGGCTGCTGATGCGGTGAGTCTTGACGGCATGACAGCCGAAAGTTTTCGGATCCTGTGCCATGGCAGGCTGCTTGAGACGATGGACCGGGCACAGGCCTACCGCGAGGCGCACAAGGGGGCGATCATGCTCCACCAGGGTGAGACTTACGTTGTAAACGAGATGGACCTTGAGACCCACACGGTCCGGGTGAGCGAGACTGATGTGGATTATTATACGCAGCCGTTAAAAGCGGTCGATCTCCATGTCATTGGAACGCTCGGGACCCGGAGCATAAATGGCGTGAAGTGCGCGTTTGGCGATGTGGAGGTGACCGAGCAGTACACGGCGTACAAGATCAAGCGTGGGGACACGATCCTCGGTATTGAACCGCTCTCGCTCCCGCCCCTGACCTTCCGGACAAAAGCGTTCTGGCTGGTCCTGCCCGACTCCTCCGCTGCAGCCGTCTCCGCTGCAGCCGTCTCCGCTGCCGGTCTCGATCTTGCCGGGGGGCTGCACGGCGCTGAACACGCGCTCATTGCGCTCATGCCCCTCCACGTGATGTGTGACCGCTGGGATATCGGGGGGCTGTCCACTCCCGCATTCGGTGAGAACGGAGAGCCGACGATTTTTGTTTATGACGGATACGAAGGGGGAATCGGTCTTGCGGAGAAGGCATTCACCCTCCTCCCCGGACTCTTTTTGAGCGCGTACGAGCTTGTGCGCGACTGTCCTTGCCGGAAAGGCTGCCCCTCCTGCATCTACTCGCCGAAGTGCGGCAACGACAATGTCCCGCTCGACAAGGAGGCGACCGTAAAAATCCTCGGTGACCTCATCACGGTCCCGGGTGACGGCGAGACCTCCAGGTACCCGTCCGGGCCGGAACCTGCTGCTTCATAACTATTAATCCACGAGCACGACCCGGCGCTCCGGCTCCGGCTCGTCGTCTTCGAAGATGAACAGGTCGTCGATCGGCACATGCAGGGCCTTTGCAATATCGTGCGCAAGCCTGAGCGAAGGGTTATACTTTCCCTGTTCGAGAAAGACAATGGTCTCCCTACGCACCCCGGCTTTTTGTGCGAGGTCTACCTGGGTTAAGGAGTACCGTCTCCGGTATTCTCTGATCCTTGTCTGCATACAGGTTCACGCTCGCTTAGCCTGACATGGACGCCGGTAAAATGGCGTCGTGCGGTCCTATGATGACCGGTGCATGCCGTACCGGAAATAGATTTTACCGATGTCAGTACGGCAGATATTCCCGGGTTTGTGTCTCATTGTGGGCAATGTGTTATTTATTTCTAACATTTATAGATTTTTGTGTTATATACTTCTAACATGCACTGGCCTGAGTCAAATCGGGACTCGCTCTGTCCGTGTCACTAAGACGGATGGCATCACAGGTACCGTTACGCATGCCGCGTATTCCCCACTTCAAGGATATCATCGCCCGGTCGCCGCTGGTCTTTGTGATCGGTGTTGCCGGCGACAGCGGGTCGGGAAAGACGACGTTCACGAATGCCATCCGCCAGATCTTCGGCCCGGACCTGGTTGCGACCATCACCCTTGACGATTACCACCTGTACAACCGGGAGGAGCGAAAGCGGCTTGACATCACCCCGCTTCACCCGGATGCGAACAACCTCGCGCAGCTTGAAACGGACGTGGAGTGGCTCAGGGATGGACGTGCGATCACAAAACCTGTCTACAACCATGAGACCGGGACCTTCGGTCCCCCGGTCCCGTTTGCATCAAAAAAGATCATCATTCTCGAAGGGCTTCACACGCTCTTTACGCCCCGGCTCCGGGAACTCATGGATTTCTCTGTCTTTGTCGACCCGGATGCCGAAGTCAGGTACGCGTGGAAGCGGCGGCGCGATACCGGGGTGCGCGGGTATTCTCCTGCCGAGGTCACTGAAGAAATCACCCGAAGGGAGAAGGACTACGAGACCTATATCGCACCCCAGCGCTGTCTCGCAGATGCCGTCATCCGCATCAGCAGTTCCCGGTACGGGAAAGAGCGGGGGGAGACGGAGAACATCTACCGGATCTCCCTCCTCCAGCACCGGATGGACCGGATGATTGAAGACGTCGATCTCAATATCGACCTGTATTCGCTTCTCTCATTCCACGACCATAACTTCATGATCGAGTTCTCGACCGAGGACATGGCCTGCGCCCGGATGCGGGCGCTGACCTTTGACGGCGAGATGAACTACGAGACCGTCCGGAAACTGGAACGAAGCATCGAGCAGCAGACCGGGGTTCACCCGATCGCGATCTTCGAGAACCGCACGATGGTCACCGCGACCGATCTTGTCCAGCTCATCCTCCCGTGGCGGATCATCCACCGGCGGATTTTTTTGCAGGACCGGAACTGATATGCCCCTGATGATCCGGAGGACGCCTGATATCAGGTCAGTAAGAGTCTTTGAAGTGACAGGATGGCGTCAGGAAAATCGGGGGTGATAAATTTTCAAAGTAGAATGATATCCGGGGATTATTCCTGTTCCAGAGATGGTATCAGCATCTTCAGGAGTTTAAGAGCCTCTTCGAGCATTGCCTGCCCTTCCGCAACCGGCTCAAAATCATTTGTTGTAATCCCGTCCTGAATCGAAGCAACCGCCGTGGTGATGCATATCATCAGATTAAGAGTGGGCGATATGAAACCATTTTCCGTCCCTGTCCTGTCACGTTCTTTGATATTCTGCCGCGCTTTTTCCATCAGATTTTCATAGTCCATTTTAACCACATTTCCGGTTCGATGATTCCGTTGCAATCTGTGCCCACAAAATTGTTTTGATTTTTCGGCTCTATAGACATCCTCAATGGGATTTGTAAGAACGCTCTTGGGGGCTGCCGCCCCCGCCGCTTTGGCATCCCCCGGTTAGCGATAGTACCGTATCACCTGTACCTATGTATGCCCCCGATACAGGTAATACCGAGGCATCGCATTGCGCCCCGTCCCCCTCGGGGACTGGTGGCGCAAGAGGGGGGGCTGCACATAAAAAACGAGATCTCTACTGTGACAAAAAGAAGTTTTCTGCAGAAGCAAAAAGGATTATTCCATCAGCACTGACTTTACGGCAAGAAAGACCGGGCCCCGGACGTCGACTTTCTTCTTGGTGTCGGTGATGGCCCGCATCGCGTACTCTTCGATCCTGAGGTTGAGGTCGCTGGGGTGCTTTGCCATCTTGACCTGCACGAGCGTTCCCTTTCCGCACCGGGCTGCCTGCTCGATCCCTGCTGCCGCAAACGCGGAGGCAGCACCGAGATAGGAGATCCCGGTCGGGGCACCCTGTGTGCGCACGTCCTTCCACTTCTCGGCATCGGGAACGCCGAGGATATTTCCCTCGTGGACGAAGATCTCGTTGGCGCACGCCGGCCCGCAGAGTTTTGCATTTGCTTCGGTCTCCTCGACGCTCACCTTCACGTGCGTGCCGCAGAGGGTGCCGTCCCACACCTCAAAGGAGCAGGGCCCCTGTGCCGTGGAATTCGCTGCCGCGACCCGCGCAATCGCGAGCGCGAGCACCTTTCCTTCCGGCGTGACCGGCTCCTCCCTGAGGTGCACGGCGCGTGCGGTTTCCCGGTCGGTAAGCGGCCGGGGGAAGAACTGGGGGTACGAGAGCTGGCGCACGTCGTCTGCATTGTACGCGATCATCGCAAGCCGTTCGACACCAAGCCCGAGGTTCATGACGGGGACGCCGATGCCGTACTCGCCGAGGGCCGAAGGAGAGTACATGCCAAACGTCGCCACTTCAACCCATCCGTGGACCGGGTGCTTCGCGTAGACTTCGGTCTGCGAGTCCGGCATGTAATACTCAGAGCGCTTTTCGTCAGGCTGGAACCGGAAGTCCTCATACCCGAACGCGGAGAGGAGCGCCTCACTCACGGCCTTGCCGTCCTCGATGGTGACATCCTCGCCGGCAACCACGCAGGACGCGGAGTGGTAGGTCATGAGCCGGGTCGGGCCCTCCGCCTGCTCGCGCCGGAAGCAGCGATCGACAGAGAAGAGCCGGAGGGGGAGCGGCGTGCGCTCCCAGATCGAGCCGAGTGTCATGAACCACCCGCTGGTCATGTGGCTCCTGAGGGTGCTCCTCGAAGACTCGGGCACGAGCGACCTGAACTCCGGGAAGACGGCATCGAGGATATGCACGACAATCCCGTCGTCAACCCCGAGGACTTTTGCCAGCTCGAAGGTGAGCTCGTCGCCGTCGATCTCCGATTTCTTGTACGCGTGGAGGGTCTCACGGAGCCGTTCTTCGGTCTCCTTTGTCATCGGCTGGAACCCGGTAAGGCCGCCCTCGCCTGTCGGTACGGGGTGGCCGTGGACGAGCGGGCTCTTGTGGCTTTGGAGGATCTCGTTGATCTCGTCGAGCTGCTTTTTCGCGATCCCGACATTCGGGCGCGGGAGGCCGCCGAGGTAGAAGACCCGGTCGAGGACGGCCATCGCCTCGGGGCCGAACTGCCGGTAGATGTCGCTCTCCTCGACGATCACCGGGTTCTCGCACTCCTCGAAACCCATCGAGAGGTAGATCCCGCGCAGCCGGTTGATGGTCTCGAAGATCGGGTGCTCCCTGGCCCGGGTGTACCGGAGGCGGGGATATTTTTTGTCCTCTCCCGGTGGGGTGACGACAGACGGGCCCTCGTGCCACGCCCCTTCGAAGTTCGCGCGGGATTTTTCTTTCCAGTCCTGGGGGTTGAATCTCATTTTTACACACGCTCCATGCAGATGACCCTGCTTAAGGGATTTTCATCCCGGATCGTATAATCGCACGATGCGGCAATCCGCTCTGCGAAATCCCGCACCTGTGCATGCTCCGGCATGTTGCTCCGTTGCAAACGGTTTCTACTGTATCCCAGATACATGTATCCCTTGACCTCGACAAACGTTGCCCCCGCGTCCTGCAGCAGCGCCGCATACTTTTCCGGGGCGGTATCATTGTGCCCGGCGACGAGCGTGATCCGCACGGCAGACCGTTTTGTGGAGAGCCCGCCGAGGCTCTCTTTGATCCTGTCCCAGTACCCTTCCGCATCGCCCATGGGCCGGCAGGTCTTTTCATACGTCTCCACGTCCGGCGCATCGAGCGAGACATACTGCTGGAATGGCCGGCACCGGGCGAGCATGTCCGGGTTCGTGCCGTTGCTCACCACGAACGTAGTGTAGCCGTCCGCGTTGAAGAGATCGACGAGTTCCGGGAGCCGGCTGTACAGGGTGGGCTCTCCTGACAGGGAGATTGCCACGTGCCGTGGCGCGAGTGCCTCCTGCCAGCGCTCTTCGGTCACGGAATTGTCCAGCACCGCGTTGTAGCCGGCAAGCGCTTTCTTCTGAAGTTTTTTTACACCGGCGAGAATCGTCTCCGGCGGGCATTCCTCCTCTTCTGCCGCCTCGTGCTCGAACGAGCGCCAGCAGAAGAGGCAGCGCTGGTTGCAGCGGAGCGTCGGGGTCATCTGGACGCAGCGGTGGCTGTCGATCCCGTAGAACTGGTGCTTGTAGCACATGTCGCCGCCGGCAAGGGCCCGCTTGCACCAGAGGCAGGGCTTGAGCGCGGCGGAAGAAGCCGGTGAAAAGAAGAGGTACCCCTGCCTTCGCAGGGCATCACATGGTGCGGATGGCATCGATCCCGAGCGTCTCAAGCGACTCTTGTAAGGTGTTCTGCACGGCCTTCACAAGGGTGAGCCGGCGGTCGCGGACCTTTCCCTCGCTTTTTAAGACCGGCTCGTAATGGTAGAACGTGTTGAAGGTGTCGGCGAGCTCATGGGCGTACGTGGCGAGCAGGTGCGGGCGGAGCTCGGCGACCACTTTTTCGATGACCCCCGGGAACTTTGCGATCTTCTTTGCAAGCACTATTTCCTGTCCGGTTTCAAGGTCGTAGCATTCGGTGAAAGTGCCGGCTTTGTCCAGGATGCTGCACGCCCGGGCATGGGCGTACTGGATGTACGGGCCGCTCTGGCGCTCGAAGTCAAGCGCCTCCTTCCAGTCAAAGACCGTGCTCTTCTCCGGCGAGATCTTCACGATATCGTACCGGATGCCGGCACGGGCGACGGATCCTGCAATGCTCCTGCGTGTCTCCTCGTCAAGTTCCGGCCGTCGGGTCGTGACCTCTTCAAAAGCCCGTTTGGTGACCTCAACGATCAGGTCGTCGGCGGAGACAAACTTTCCTGCACGGGTACTCATTGAGCCTTCAGGAAGCGAGACAAACTCGAAGTGCACGATCTCCGGGACTTTCTCTCCGAGGAGTTTCATGGTGCACTGGAGCTGCGCCCCGATCAGCTTGTGGTCGGCGCCGAGCACATCGATGACCCGGTCGAAGTTTGCGCTCTTCCATGTGTGGAACGCGAGGTCGCGGGCCGCATAGACCGAGGTTCCGTCGCTCCTCCGGATCACGTACTTGTTCCTGAAGCCAAACTCTGCGAGGTCGAGCGAAAGCAGGTTCTCTTCGGTCCGGGCCTGCGGGAGTTTCTCGATCTTCCTGATGACCCTTTTCGTGTCTCCATTCCTGACAAAGTCGCTCTCCCAGACATACCGGTCGTGCTTCACGTTGAGGTCCTTCATCGTGACCGCAAAACCGTCGAGACAGCGGGAGACCTCCCTGTGGAACTTTTTTGCCGTCTCTGCATCACCGCCCTCCACGAGCTGCATGAGATGGTCGACCTGCGCCGTGATCCCGGCGGGGTCTTTTTCGATCTCCCGGTTGGCCTCGATATAGACCCGGGCGATGTGGGCGTCCTCTTTCTCGCCATCGTGGGGTGCATGATCGAGGTGGTCGAAGCCCCAGATGACGATCGCGATCTGCCGGCCCATATCGTTGACGTAGTACTGGACTTCGAGCCGGTAGCCGGCCTTCCGGAACGCACGGGCGAGCGTGTCGCCGATAATGGAGTTCCGGATGTGACCCACGTGGAGGGGGCCGTTCGGGTTTGCGCTCGTGTGTTCGAGCACGACCCGGGTCTCCTTTTCCGGGAGCGAGCCGTAGCCGGGCTGCGTGGCGGCTTTGAGGGCCGTACTCACGTAGGCGCTGCCGAAGACGAAGTTGATGTACGGGCCCAGGGCCTCGACCGTGATGCCCTGCTCCGCGAGATCTTTGTTGTTTTTGAGCGCTGCAACAATATCCTGCGCTATTTTTACCGGTGCCTGTTTCCTCTCTTTTGCAAGGCAGAACGCGACGGTCGAGGCGAGGTCAGCGTACTCCCCGCCATCGGTGAGCTGGACGTCGCCGGTGCCCGTGCATTCAGCCAGTGCTTTTCTTATTATTGCCGTGGTGTCAAAAACCATTTAGTATCCCGTCCTGTACCGGAGGATGGCCGCGATCCCGCCGAATGCCGAGAAAAGGATCGAGCCTTCCTCGAAGTCGTCCGAGATCAGCTCCACTTTTGCGCTGGAGAGGTCCGCAAGTTTTGCCAGTTCGTCGATGATATCGATCTCCTCGTCGAGCACGAGCGGCGCGGTGCACTTCGGGCACGAGCCAAGCTCGATGTCGCGGACGGTCTTTCCCACCGGCATGCTCACGGTCTGTTCCGCGGTGTAGTCGCAGCTCTGGCATTTGATCTTGAGCCGGGACTTGCGGAGGTTCGCGGAGAGGAGGAGCGTGTCGACCGCGCCGAGCTCGAGGTTTTTCCTGATGCTCTCCTCCCCGTACGCGGCAAAGCCGTTGTCCTTGACCAGTTCTTTTAAAAACCGTTCCATGAGGGACTTCTCCTTGACGACCGTCATTCCCGAGAGCGCGTCCTTTGCGGCATCCACGAGTTCGGGCAGGCCATCTTCATTGGTATACGCAACGTCAAAGAGGCCGATGATCTTTTTCTGGACCTCGTGGTGGAGGAAGTTCCCCGCCTCGAACTCCTCTTTGGTCGGGCTCGGGCCGCCAATCAAAAGACCCTTGAAGCGCTCGAAGAAGTTCTTCTCGGCAAGGAAGATCGCGCTCGAGCGCTCGCCGATTTTCGTGTAGAACTCGTTGATGGCGATCTCCCGGAGCCGGCCGAACCGGGCTGCCGACTGGCCGCCCTTTCGCATTTTCCCTGGTACGGTCGAGGTTGAACCCCCAATCGGTTCGATCCGGTTGCCGCGCAAAAATCCCCAGTACGCCTCGCGCCGGTCGAGGACGAGCAGGCCGTAGACATACTTCTCCTCGAGCATCTGCTTGAGGGGTTCGAGCTCGAAGTTCGAGCTGCACCGGTACATGTAGAGGTTGAGGGGCTCGGGCGGCTCAATAAGCGTGCACTGGAGGTCGGTGCGGTCGCCGTAGAGTTTTACGGTACCGCAGAAGACCGCCATGCCCTTTGCGGGCGGGCGCTTGTAGTACTTGAGCCGTGAGAGGATCGAGGAGATGGCGCTCTGGACGTTGGTCCGTGTCTGCTTGCTCTTGATGTTCGCGCACTGGCCGTACTCGTCCTTGAGCTGGTTTGTCACGTCGTATATCTGCTTATCGGGGGGGATGTAGAGCGTGATGAGTTCCGTCCCGTCCCCTTCCTGCGCCTCCAGTTTTTCGAGCGTCTTTTTGAACTCGTAGCGCTTGCGCGCGTCGTCCATCTCCCCGGGTTCTGTCATGAGCGGAATTCAGCCTCTCCTAAAGCTAGTACCTATTCATGTTTGCGTACCATAAATTTGCGCCCATAGTGCTATGAGCCGGGCATCGACATCCGGGTTGATCCCGTGATCTCCGTTAAACTCGATGAAGGTCTTGGGTTCATTTGCGGTCGCAAAGAGGGCCTGCCCGTCGGCAAACGGGATGATCGGGTCGGTCGCGTTGTGGAACATCCAGACCGGGCGCGGGGAGATAGCCGGCAGGTAGGTGCTGGGCTCGAGCGAGGTCGCAAACCGGAGGACGTCTCCCGATCCGCCCTGGGCAAGCACCGCGTCCTTGATCCCCCAGTCGGCGGTGGAGATCCCCACGTACCCGGCAAAGTTCTTGTCGACACCGGCTGCCACTGCGGCATACCTGCCGCCGTTACTGCCCCCGACCGCATAGACCGGGACACCGAACCGGGCGGTAAGCATGGCCTGGGCCGACGAGATGTCGCAGATGGTCAGGTAGTACTCGGGCCACTCCTTGTTTTCAAACAGCGCGTAGTCCGTCTGGGGGTTGAGCGGGTAGCCGTCCGTCTCACCGCCCCGGCCCCGGTAGTCGAGGAACATGAAGGCATACCCGGCCGCTGCATAGGTGACCATCCGTTCTGCGTGACCCGAGATCTTCTCCCCGGCGCCCGGCAGGAAGAGCATCACTGCCTTCGGGTGCTCCGGGTAACTGAGGTACGTGACCACGTCGCCGGTCTGTGTTTGCAGGATGATCTTCGATTCGGTATAGGTCCCGTTTGCAAAGATCACGGTCTCGTTTGTCGTGACCGGTGCGCAGGTGACCGAGAGGACACCGTTGCTGTCCACGGAATATGAGGGGGTGGTGGAGCTCGTGCAGCCGGCGCAAGTGGCAAGTACCACAAGAACGGCGAGGCCGGCGGCAACAAGGAGGACGCGCACGGCTCATCCCCCCCTGCACCGGTGGATCAGGCAGATCGTCTTTGCATCGCAGATGGTGCCGTCTGCTACCATCGCGTCCGTTTCATCTCGTGTGACATCCATGACTTCGATCACCTCATCGGGGTCTTTTTCAAATTCCCGGGAGGGTACGAGGTCCCGGGCCTCAAAGAGCCAGATCTTCTCATCGGTATAGCCGGGCGTGGTGTAGATAAAGCCCCGGGGGATTAACGTTCCTGCCGCGACCCCGGCCTCCTCGATGAGCTCGCGGCGGGCGGTTGCTGCCGGGTCCTCCCCTGCTTCCATCGTCCCGGCCGGCGCTTCCCAGATGTACTGGCCGATCGCGTACCGGTACTGGCGCAGGAGCCTGTACCCGGTCGGGGTGACCGGCAGGATTGCGGCCGCACTGCCGGGGTGAACGGTCACCTTTTCTGTCTCGATCCCGTTCGGGAACCGGACGGCCGATTGCTCGATCCAGAGGCGCCGGCCGCGGAAGATCTCCATCTTCACACCTCGTACGGGACCGGGTCGGTCATCCCGAGAGCGGAAAACGCCTCGCGCTGGAAATGGCACGAGCCGCAGGTCCCGCAGGCCCGGTTTTCGTTCTGGTAGCATGACCACGTGTGCTCGTAGGGGACCCGGAGTTCTTCCCCGATCTTCAGGATATCCGTCTTGGTCATGTGGATGAACGGCGTGAAGAGTCCGATGTGCGAGGTCTCCCTCGTCCCGAGTTCGATTACGCGCCGGAAGGCATCGATGAATGCCGGCCGGCAGTCGGGTACCCGGAATAGTCGAGCGCCTGCACGCCGATAAAGATTGCCCCGGCCCCTTTTGCCTCGGCATAACTCGTCGCGATGGCGAGCAGGTTCACGTTCCGGAACGGTACGTAGGTGTTAGGGACGTGCGCCCGGGCCGGGTCGAACCGGTCTACCGCGAGGGAGGGGTCGGTCAGGCTGCTCGCCCCGAACTGCGAAAAGTACCCGGAGGTCGATCTCGGTAAAATCCCCGGCCCCGAGCAGCCCGGCGATCTTTTTCGCGCAGGCCCGTTCCTTGTTTTCCGTCCTCTGGCCGTAGTTTGCGTGGAGGGCGAGGATATCGTAGCCTTCGCTCTTTACCAGGTACGCAAGGGTCGACGAGTCCATGCCCCCGGAGAGAAGACAGACCGCTTTCATCATTTCACCCCAAGCACCTTGTGCAGCTGCACCTGGAACCGGACGGGCAGGTTGTTTGCGAGGATGTAGTCCACGAGCGGCCGGCAGTCCGCGCCATAGACCGGCGAAAAGAAGCACTCGCCGGCAATGGGGTGGTCCTGCATGACCCGGTGCGCGTACCGGCAGTCCTCCTCGTCACCAACCACGAACTTCACGCTGTCCCCGGGCCGGACCGCGGCAAGGAGCGACAGGTCGCTTGTCTCTCCCGAAGACGGGCACTTCACGTCCATGCAGATGGACGCATACGGCTGCAGCTCCGTGAACGCGATCGTGCCGTTCGTCTCAATGTCGACATCAGTCCCGCGCTTATGAAGGGAGGGGAGCAGCCGGAGGAGCGCCTCTTTCTGGAGCAGCGGTTCGCCCCCCGTGATGCAGACCAGGCGTGGGTTCTCCCGCCAGCAGAACTCGAGGACCTCCCCGCAGCGCATCTCCGTCCCGCCGTCCCGTGCGTACGCGGTGTCGCACCAGCGGCAGGAAAGGTTGCAGCCCGCGAGCCGGATAAAAAGGCAGGGCTTCCCCTGGTTTCTCCCCTCTCCCTGAAGGCTTTTAAAAATCTCGGCGATCTTCATTCAGTGATCTCGGCGTAACAGTTCGGCGATTCCCAGACCCGGATCTTTGTTATATGCGCCACGATCCCCTGCGCCCGGCATATCTCCTCGAGATCTTCCCTGAGGACCCGCGCGAGCAGTTCGCTGGTCGGGTCGCCCGGGGTGGTGAGCACGTGCTGGAACTTCTCGATGCAGGCGACCATCGGGTCGTCGCGGTTGAGGATGATCTGGTGGTCGTACTTCCCGACGGTCTGCTTTGATCACGTTGTAATCGACGAGGATGCCGGTCGTCGCGTCGGGTTCGCCTGCGATC